>CAZNVU010000246.1:0-1538 GCA_964576575.1 uncultured Chryseobacterium sp. | reverse complement strand
CCCGCAACACCTGCGCCAATGACAACAGCCTTCTTCATCCATTAAAATCCTTGAACACCATTTACTGTGGTGTATTTTAAGACAAGATTCTTGTTGGGGTAAATTCTTTTGAATGCACTCTGAACCATGATAGTAGCTTCATGAAAACCACAAAGAATCAACTTCAATTTTCCTGGATAAGTATTGATATCCCCTATTGCATACAAGCCAGGAACATTGGTACTGTAGTCCAAAGTATTGACTTCGATAGAATTCTTGTCAATGTTCAAACCCCATTCTGATAAAGGTCCCAATTTTGGAGACAAACCAAACAATGGTAACCAATGGTCGGTTGATACCGTTTCTGGCTCACGCCCGTCAATATTGACAACGATTGATTCCAATTTATCTTCACCATTCAATCCAACCACTTCAGCATTGGTGATTAATCGCATCTTTCCACTCTCACTCATGTCCATCACTTTTTGAACACTGTCCAAGTGTCCACGGAAACTGGTGGAACGGTGAATCAATGTAACATGCTCAGCTACACCGTTGGCCAAGAAAATGGACCAATCCAATGCACTGTCGCCTCCACCTGAAATAACGACCCGCTTGCCACGGTAAAACTCTGGATCACGAACAATGTATTCAATTCCTTTGTCTTCAAAATCTGTGATGTTTGCAATAGGTGGTTTGCGCGGCTCAAAGCAACCTAATCCCCCAGCTATGGCAACAATTGGTGCTTTGTGTTTGGTTCCTCTACTGGTAGTAACAATGAAATGATCATTTTCATCTTTCTCAAATTTCTCAGCTCTTTCTCCCAAAGTAAAAGTGGGTTTAAAGGGCTCTGCTTGTTTCATGAGATTATCAATAAGATCCCCCGCCAAAACTTCTGGAAAACCAGGTATATCATAAATGGGTTTCTTAGGATAAATCTCTGTCAATTGACCTCCTGGTTGAGGAAGGGCGTCTATCAAATGACATTTTAATTTGAGTAATCCAGCTTCAAAAACTGTGAAAAGTCCGCAGGGTCCTGCGCCGATGATGATGATATCTGATTCAATCATGATTAAAAATATAAGGTTCAAAATTAGAAACGTAGCCTACTTTCAAAACACGACTAAATAACATTTATCACACATTATTGTTCATAATCCTATTGACAGTGACTATCAACATGCAAGCGCTGATAATCTTCAGCTTGCGCTCTAGAGACCTTAACAAAATCAGTATTATTATTGCTTGTACTAATATTTGAAGCAATGAACTTACAACATATGGGCATCCCAGCCGTTGATTTGGCTCGGTTTATACACGGAAATGAGGATGAAAAAATGGCTTTTGTGGCTGAATTGGGCAAGGCATATGAGGACATTGGATTTGTTGCAGTAAAAAATCATTTGATCCAAAGTGATACTGTGACTACTTTATATTCTGAGGTTCAGAAATTCTTTGATTTGCCTTTGGAGCAAAAGATGAAATATGAAATTTCAGGACTTGCTGGACAGCGCGGTTATACTTCTTTTGGAAAGGAGCATGCCAAAGATTCTAATGCC
>CAZNVU010000245.1:0-1584 GCA_964576575.1 uncultured Chryseobacterium sp. | reverse complement strand
TTGGGCTGTGGAATGACAGACAAATTAAAGGGTTGGCTGGAGTAATCCGCAGCTACAAAATAAAAATCAAAAGATGCGTTGACATGCGGAATGGTGATGGTGTGGTGCAGCAGATCTTTTTTCTCCAACAGCAGCTTTTGACCATCCTTGATGAGGTAAACCCTTTCTGGAATCTCTTGTCCAGTAAGCTTTAGCGCAATTTCCGCATCTTGGTTTTCAAGAATGTTGGTTGGAGATTCTAGGATAAATTGGAAGGGAGCATCCTCTTCCGCTTTGTCATATTGTACAATTCTTTTGGTTGGTCTTGTGATGGTGGAAGGTGTGGCAAAAAGGAGTACGCTAAGCAAGACCAAGGGTGGTAAAGCGTACTTCAAGTATTTGACATTGTCGCGATAATTCACCGCGTTTTGAAACGGAACGGGCTGGAGTTCTTTTTGTTTTTGTTCGATGGCGGCGTAAAGAAGTTCTTGGTTTTCTCGTTTGGCCGCTTGTTGCAATTGCAAGGTGTTGAGCAATTTGTCTTGGATGCCACTGAAGTGTTTTCCAATAATCAATGCAGCTTCCTCACTGGAAATGGTTTTCCCCAATCTAAAGAATTTGAGCAAAGGAAATACCACATAAAATCCCAAAATGGCGAGTAAGGAAGTGGAGAATCCGAAAAATAAAAATGCACGAACCCCAGAGCTAAATCGACCAAGATATTCTAGGAAAATGATCAATAAAAATAGCGAAACGCCCAGCGCCATGCTGTACAGCAAGCCTTTGATCATTCGGTTTTTATAGTATTTCCGAATGAAAAGGTCTAACTTTTCTACCAATATTTTACTTTCTGCACTGGCCATAACGTACGTGGTCTAAGGTACGAAATAGCGCCATGTCACAACAAAATTCTAACAGAAATTCACAATTTAAATTCCACCCATTGCCATTGTCCAATCATTTGTTTTTGGATGAATTGTTTGGCTTGCGTGTAACAAAGGCGTTGTGTTTTAAACCAAATGGTTTTTTCATAATGGGTAATGATTTGTCCGTCGGTAAGGTCCACTATTTCAATTCCCCTCAAAGGCGTTTTGTTTTTTCTCAAAACCTCTACTTCATTGAGTGCCTCATTTTTATTGAGGAAGGTGGTACCGTCAATCTGTTTGGCCATGTGGGTTACAGTGTGTAGGGATCGATACAAATGTTTTGAGGATCGGTGAAAAAGCGGAAAGCTTCCCATCCACCCTCTCTTCCTAGGCCGGATTGTTTTACTCCGCCAAATGGAGTGCGGAGATCGCGCATGAGCCAAGTGTTGACCCAGCTGATTCCGGTTTCAAGGTTTTGCGCAACGCGGTGGGCACGCCCTACATTTTGTGTCCAGATGGACGCTGCCAAACCATAAGGAGTGCAGTTGGCCCATTCAATAGCCTCATCCTCTGTGTCGAAAGGAATGATGGTAGCTACGGGTCCAAAAATTTCTTCTTGGTTGGTGCGGCAATGTGGGTCAAGTCCTTCAATCAATGTGGGTTGTAAGTAATAACCACCTTTCAAATCATCAGGCATTTCAGGGGACAATCCACCACAAAGAATTTTTCCTCCTTCTTC
>CAZNVU010000244.1:0-1646 GCA_964576575.1 uncultured Chryseobacterium sp. | reverse complement strand
AGAGTAACGCCAAATATGTACGTTGCTACTCGAGTAGAAAAGTAGAACGGTTTTTATTTGTTTAAACTCCACTACTCCAACCTCCGGTACAGCGAAAAGCCGGTGCTTGGATAAAAATTAGAAGCGTTTTGTAGAGTCAATACCTTGTTTTTGATTTGAATTTTGTGCTTGCTGAAAGAGAAAATCTTTTCCATCCCAATCCATTGCAAGGACAAAGTATCGGGGTTGTTAATGGCAAAACGATACTCACCAAACTTCGAACCGTGCCTCAATAAAACAGGCGATACATATCTTTGTCCGCAAACATTGGTGTAGGGTTCTGTGGTAAAAAACAGCGTATCATGCGCAAAAACGGTTTGACCTTGTGCGTTTTGCACCATCGAAGAATCTAAGCTCTCCCACTTTCCTAATAGGTCATTAATTTTAAGTGTTGGCGCTGCAGAGTCTTTTTTACATCCAGAGACGGCAAATAAAATGACGCCAGTTAATAGTAGTGCTTGTTTCATGTTTTAATCAGACGGTCACAGAATTAAAAAGTTTCAAAGTATTATCTATATCTTCGACCTCGTGAGAAAGGCACAGTCATCTACCCATTTACTGCATTTGTGCCTCTTGCTATTGTCGTTTAGGATGTGTGAAATTTCCGCGCGTCAAGACGTCCCTCGAGAAGAAAAAGACACTTTAAAATGGCATTCTTTTAATGAGGGACATGCAAAGGCGGTAGGTGAAAACAAGATTTTATTGGTAAATATAAGCACCGATTTGTGTTATGGGTGTCAGTTGATGAAAAAGCACACCTACTCCCACCAAGGGGTGATTGATACATTGAATAAGTATTTTGTGTGCGTTTACCTCAATCCCGATGTTGATACTAGCTATTTGCTCAACGGAAACCAAGTTTCCCCTAAAGAATTGATTGAATACCTGTTCGTTGACGAACAAGTGGCCTATCCCACGGCTTTGTTTTGGCTGCACCCTGAATCAGAAGAAAAACACTGCGTTCATAGTGGATTTATGGAACCTCCCCGATTTTTAAAATTACTCGCCGCTGCCATTGAATCACGTCCGTTGAGTTTTTTGGGAATCAGTTTGAAGGTAGATGGAGTGGATTAAATTCGACATCAAATAATGTCTCAAACCATCAAGTCTGCAATCACAAATTTCTTCATTTTCAAAAACGCTTCCATCACTTGGGGAGCTTTTTGGGGATTTGACATCAGCTCACCTAGCACAGCAGGAACAACCTGCCAAGACAACCCAAATTTATCTTTGCACCAACCACACATACTTTCGCTCCCGCCCTCTGAAATGAGGTGGTTCCAGTAAAAATCGATTTCCGCTTGATCTTGGCAGGTAATTACATACGACTGAGATTCGTTGAATGTAAAATGCGGGCCGCCATTCAGTCCCATAAAAAGTTGGCCATTCAAATCAAACATCACCACCATTCCATTGTCGCTGATGACTTTTGAATTAGGGAAAATGGAGCAATAAAAATCTGCGGCTTGACGCGCTTGTCCGTCAAACCACAGACAGGGATAAATGGGGGTTTTCATAGGGCAAAGTTAATCACCACTTCCCCAACCAACTCTTCTTATCAGCCAAACTTTTTTCAGAATATTCAAACATACTCTGTTCCACACCCG
>CAZNVU010000243.1:0-1764 GCA_964576575.1 uncultured Chryseobacterium sp. | reverse complement strand
TCTTTACCTCTTGAAGTTCAAGGTCCTGTTGGAGGTTCTCGTATATTGATGTTGAATGCTGTGTCGGGAATGGCTAATGGTCAGCGTTATGATGTACGCATAGCGAGTAAGCATGTTGATGGTGTAACACAATCAGCCTTTGGAACTTCTCAATGTGTCAAGACCATCGGTGCTGCAGGTATGCCAACCATTGAGGAGGAAGTAAATATGTATGAGCGTTCAGAGAACGGCATTACCACTACCATTTACCCCAATCCTAACAACGGACAAACAGTTAATTTCAGCATCAACGGTCTAGAAGGTTCTTTGAACTTGAAATTAGCCGATGCTACTGGTCGTGAGGTTTATAACAACCGTTTTATGGTGGAAGGATCAATGAATACTACCTTGGACTTTGATCAAACTTTGGCTGACGGAGTGTATATGGTGGAGATGATGCAGAATGGTGAATTGAAAACCATGAGAATGGTGGTGAGTAAATAAACTTGGATTAAATAAAATAAAAAAGCCCCGATCTCTCGGGGCTTTTTTATTAGTGAAGAACAACTAGTTTTTGTTTGACTACTTTTCGGATGGTTCCTATCTCTGCCAAATAGAAACCCGCAGACCATTCTGAACAATCAATGGATTCTGGATTTTTGTATTGATACTTCAGCGCACCTGTTTGGTCATAAATTTTAACCCACCTTAAGTTCTCAAGGGTGGTAAAATAAATTTGATCTTTGGCAGGGTTTGGGAATAGAGCCAAATCAAAATCTGTTGATTCATCTGCGCCTACAGTACCAATTACTACTTGCTGTTGTCCATTGATGACACACCCCGAGCTATCTACTAATTGAACATAGATTTGGCCAATGCTATTACTTCCCCATTGAACCTGTATACTTTGTGACCCTTGACCTGAAATAATAACTCCACCATTGACAGTCCACGTAATTAGGCCATTCTCAGAAACATTATAAGTGGAAGATGTAAAGTTATCTACTACACTTTCTCCTCCAATAGCTGGAAAGTTTCCGTTGGGCTGTTCAATGATGTAAGTTGCAGTTTCTTGACATCCTTCGGTATCCGTTACGGTAGCTGTGTAATTTCCAGCAGTTAGTCCAGTAATAGAGGCGGTGGTATAAATGGGAAAAGTATTCCATTGTAAATAATATAGACCACTTCCTCCTTCGACATCTATATCAATACTGCCATCTGCATAGCCAAAACATTCGTTGTGCTGAATGTCAATGAGGTCAATCATAATAGGAATTGCATTTGAAGCAACAATTTCAAAATCAAAAGTGGAAATGCATCCCGTGCTATCGGTAACAGAAAGGGTGTACAATCCTGGGCCTGCATTTACAAGGGTCTCGTCAAAAGATCCATTGCTCCATTGGAATGAAAGAGGACTGTATGGGCTATTGGCGTCAACTGAAACCTCTCCCAGCGTGTCATTGGCGCAGATGAGATTGCTGATCTCTGAAACAAGGGTGAGTCCGGGGCAAACGGTTACTTCTTGGCCGATGCAAACGCAATTGTCGTTTACGGCATCATTGATGGTATTGGGATTGTTGTCTGTGCATCCACCATTGATCATTAAGCAGGTTCCGTCGTCAATATTGGCATTGGGTACAAAATTGCACGCCATGGGATGAGTACATCCTTCTACAATCAACTCACCCGAGCACACACAAGAAGCATCAACGGCATCATTGATGGTATTATTATTTCCGTCGTTGCAATCATTTCCAATTATTAAGCAAGAACCATCTTCAATGT
>CAZNVU010000242.1:0-1764 GCA_964576575.1 uncultured Chryseobacterium sp. | reverse complement strand
CTTACACCAACAATGGTATTGTTTATTCTACCCTTATCAACGGTGCTTCAGGAACTTTCACATTGATCAAATTTGACGCACCTGCAACAGCAGATGCTTATATCAGAGGTTCATTCACTGGAACATTAAAATCCAACACTGGAGCAACGATGTCGATAACGAATGGTTTAATTCAGATCAGATACGAGTAGTACCCAGTCTTATTATAAAATGAAAGGCTACCGCTTGGTAGCCTTTTTTATTTCTTAATTGCTCTCAACATCTCCCGTTTACCCGGTGGACCCGCAAGCCGCTCCACTTGAAAACCAGCCTGCTTCAAATTTCTGCGCACTTGTCCCTTGGCGCAATAACTAACCCAGACGCCTTCAATGTTCAGCAAATCATAACATTTCTGCATCATTTCCATTGCCCATAAATCTGGCTCCAACTCTGGTCCAAAGGCATCAAAATAAATCAAGTCAAACTTTTCTTTCAAACCCATTTCCTGTAATCCTTTTCTCAATTTTTTAAAATGAAAGGAATGATTAAATTGGTTGACTTCATCAAAGGATGATGCATGAATAACTTCAATAAACGATTTTCGTTTTTCATCTAACTGTGCGTCACACAAAGCAGTGACCAATTCGCTATTTAATGGAAATGGCTCCAATGCCGAATAATAGATAAGTTGATTGGGTTTAGCTTCATAAGTTAATAATGCATTTAACCCAGTCCCCAACCCTACTTCTAAAACAGATATTTTTGATTGATGATCAAACAATTTCAATCCATTCTTGATAAATACATGGTTGCTTTCTTGCTCTGCCCCATGGCGAGAATGATACGTTTCATTCACCTCTGGAATCCAAAAGGTAAATGAACCATCTTCCGTTTTGATCAATTTACGGACGGGTGAATTGTTCACCGCGGTATTGTTCAAAGCTTTATTCATTGGGCTTTCCGATTCTTCCATCTTCCTTTAATTTTGATCATCAAACGCAAACTCATGGCAAAGAAAACCAAAACCACAACAACCAAAAAGAAATCTTTCTACTCAGAAACGAGTATGAACTTTTTGGAAACCTATTTGAACAACGCATCCCCTACAGGATTTGAATCTCCAGGACAACAGCTCTGGTTGGATTACATCAGACCGTATGTGGATGAATACATGGTGGATACCTATGGCACTGTTGTTGGCGTAATTAACCCACAAGCAAAATACAAAGTTGTCATTGAAGCCCACGCAGATGAAATTTCTTGGTTTGTTCATTACATCACCAGCGATGGATTCATCTATTTGAGAAGAAACGGTGGCAGTGATCACATGATTGCACCCAGTAAAAGAGTCAATATTCACACGCCAAAAGGTGTGGTCAAAGGATTGTTTGGATGGCCTGCTATCCACGTTCGAACGGCAGAAAAAGAAGAAACACCCAGCATGAAAAACATTTTCTTAGACGTCGGAGCCTCAAGCAAAAAAGAAGTTGAAGAAATGGGAATACATGTGGGATGTGTAGCAACTTTCGACGATGAATTCATGATGCTTAATGACCGCTTTTTTGTTGGACGTGCACTGGACAACCGAATTGGCGGTTTTATGATTGCTGAAGTTGCTCGTTTGCTCAAGGAACGCAAAGACAAATTGCCCTTTGGCGTTTACTTCACAAATTCTGTTCAAGAGGAAATTGGATTAAGAGGTGCTGAAATGATTGCTCACCGTATCAATCCAGATGTTGCCATTGTAACTGATGTATGCCATGACAGCTCTACTCCAATGATGAA
>CAZNVU010000241.1:0-1779 GCA_964576575.1 uncultured Chryseobacterium sp. | reverse complement strand
CTGATAATTATATCTATGATGGTGTTACAACTGTGGTGACTGGAAATTGTGGAACCGGTGCAGATGATATTGGTGTTTTCTTGAAGGGAGTTGATAGCATGAAGACTTCCATCAATATTGCTACACTTGCAGGGCACAATACCATCAGAAGATTGGGAATGGGTTTGGAAAACAGAAAGGCAACTGCAGATGAAATGAAAAAAATGGAGGCAATTACTTTGAAGGCGATGCAGGATGGTGCAGTGGGGTTGTCGACTGGCCTAATTTATTTGCCGGGTATGTATGCGCCGACTGAAGAAATTGTGCATCTCGCGAAAGTCGCGGCTGCCAGCGGTGGTGTTTATGCCACGCATATGCGTTACGAAGGCACCAAAGTAAATGAAGCAATTGAAGAAGCGCTAACCATTGGAAGAGAAGCAAATATTCCTGTTCAGATTTCTCATTTTAAAGTTACCGGTAAAAACAACTGGGGAAGGTCAAGTGAAACCTTGGGTATGGTTGAAGAAGCAAGAAAAAATGGATTTGATGTTACTATCGATCAATATCCCTACACAGCCAGTAGTACCAATCTTGCGGTAAGACTGCCCGACTGGGCATTGGAGGGTGGTTTGGATTCACTTCGTGTGAAAATGAAAAATCCGGAAATGCGCAAAAAGATATTGGATGACATGAAAGCTTTGCAAAAACGTGATCGTCAAAAAGACTATTCTTATGCTGTTGTTGCATCTTTTGGTCCCGATACCTCTTATAATGGTAAAAGCATCAGCGAAATCAATCTCATGTTGGGAAGAAAGAAAAAATTAATCAATGAAGCGAATTTGATTTTAGATATGCTTGCAAAATCAAATGCACAAATGATCTATCACACCATGAGTGAAAATGATCTTGTTTACTTTATGAAGTATCCATTTAACATGCCAGCTGCAGATGCTGGTGTCAGTAATGGCAAAGGGATGCCACATCCAAGAGGATATGGAACCAATGCACGTGTACTTGCAAAATATGTTAGAGAACAAAAAGTAATTGGATTAGAAGAGGCTTTGCGCAGAATGACATCGTTACCTGCAACTAAATTTAATTTGCGCGACCGTGGACTATTGATGCCTGGTAAGTTTGCTGATATTGTTATACTGGATGAAAACACTGTTCAAGATTTATCAGTGTATGATCAGCCCCATCAGTTTTCTAAAGGAATACATTATGTGTTGGTAAACGGGCAATTGATAGTTGAAAATGAAAAACACAATGGCAAAAGGCCTGGTGTTGCCCTTAGAAATTAATTCATAAAAAAAGGCTGTCGATTGACAGCCTTTTTTCTTCAAAAGAACCCAATTATTGTGTGAGTCTGATCACACCCAGCTCGGTTTCTTTTCCTTTGGTTACCACGACATTGGATATTACTTTATCTACATAAGGAGGAATTCCTTGAAATGTTACTGTATAGGTTCCTGGCTCTAATCCACGTAATTTGAATTCACCTTCTCTGTCAGGAAGCGCAACACCATTGAATCCTGCACCATTGGTAATACGAACCACTGCTTTTGCTGCAAGAGGAAGAACTTCACCTTCTACTGAACCAAAGTTCTTGTTGTTGAAAGGACGAAGCACAGGCTTCAAGTAAAACTTACCATTTTTTTCATAGATTGAATTGGCTACATCAAAATCTACCCAAACGCTAACACTTGTGCTGTCTGCCATACGTTGTCTGTGTTTGTCGTACAACTTAACATACAGAAAGTTTTTATTGTCGTTTTTCAACTCTAATGGGTTCGAAACTCC
>CAZNVU010000240.1:0-1804 GCA_964576575.1 uncultured Chryseobacterium sp. | reverse complement strand
AATCCTTGGCTTCCTCCTCTTTGATCTGGGTCTGCGCCCATTGGACGTCTTCAGCTGCAATCAACGCCTCGGAAAATAGTCCACGATCCTTATAAAGTTTCTGAACTCTTAATGCGGCCTTAAGCAACGGCTTTGCTGATTTTACTCTCTTTAAAATATGATAAGCGCTGTCTGCTGAAATAAAGGATTGCGCGACATTACCGATAAACTCAAGAGCAATTGACTGCGCAAGATATGATTGACCCGTGCCCAAGTCGTATTCAATTTCTCTAAACAGTAAATTTGATTTGCTATAAAGTTCCAATGACTTTGTATAATCTTTAGATTCCAAAAATAAATCACCAAGTTTTCTGTAAGTAGTTGCAATTCCTTTCCTATTGCCCTCAAGTGTTCGGATTTTTAAGCACTCCTCAAGATCTGCCCTTGCTGACCTAAATTCTCCAAGCTCCAAAAACAATTGAGCTCTATTACTGAGCACAAAAGACTCTGCTGATTTATTATTCAATTCCCTGACAATATTGAGACTTTCATCATAAAATTTCATAGCCTTTTTTGTCTCTCCAATTTCATGGAAAATTCTTCCTAAATTCATAATCACTTCGGCCAAATCATTTTTCTCCCCTATTCTCTTTCGAATCTTCAGGGATCTTTCAGACTCAACAATTGCTAAATCACTTTTCCCTACTCTCACATAATAAGTCCCCAAATCACTCAAAACATTCCCATACACCTTCAAAAATCGCTTATTATCTTCTAACTCTTCTTCCATGCCCTCCAATTCTTTCTTGGCTTCTTCAGCTATTTCGAGCGCTTTGATTACTTCTCCTTTGTCGTAATACACCCATGCTTGAAAAACTTCTGCATACAAAACACCCAACTCATCGTCTATTTGATCGTAAAAGTGCCTGGATTTATTGAGCAAAGCAATGGCATTGTCAAAATTGGAGCGCCTGTCCTCTGCTATGCTCAAGTCATAACATGCCTCTGCGGCAAAATGCATGTATTCCTCACGCGGGTGATCACCCAACTGTTTCATCACCCATTGTGCATATTTGGTGAGAGAATCTGGCTGGTTCAGCTTGTAAGCCTTGGCAATCTCCAATGCCAAGCGCAAACCTGATGTATCCCGCTTTTGCTGCTGCCATTGGCGCTTTAGATCTTTCAATGCATCGCCATTCTGGGCTAAAACAGCACATGTGAAAAGGGAAAAGACCAGAACCAATACTCTGAGGCGCATATTCAAAAATACATTTTAAACCAGCTTAAGCCCCTGAAATCAATACAAAATGAAATTTGTTTAATATTTTAACATTTTTATTAAACAAAAATGAAAATTACAACTACATTTGTTGAAGAAATAAAACAAAAGATTAAACAATGAGCACGTTAGAATTCAATCATTTGGTAGCCAGCAACAGCACTCAATTAAGGGGCTTTGCCTTTAACTACACCAAAAACTGGGATGACGCGGAGGATTTGATTCAAGATACTTTATACAAAGCCCTACGATACAAGGACTATTTCCAAGAAGGCACCAACTTCAGAGGTTGGTTGTTCACCATCATGCGCAATATTTTCATCAACGGATACAAGCGCAAGAAATTACAGCAAAATCTTTTGGAAGAATCTGCTCACAATGTGATGATCAATGGAAGTAAACTAAAAGAAGACACCATTTCATCTACGCTCAATCACCAAGAGATTCTCAAAGCAGTTAACACACTGAGCGATGATTACCGCAAACCTTTTCAAATGTTTGTAGATGGATTTCACTACGACGAGATTGCTGACGAAATGGGGATAC
>CAZNVU010000239.1:0-1825 GCA_964576575.1 uncultured Chryseobacterium sp. | reverse complement strand
TTTGATATCATTCTTGGAGAAACAGATCCTAAGCTCGTAATGCAACAATTGGATATTGGAAATATGATTAATGGTGGTGCAAAAGCATTGGATATCATGCAAAAATATCCGGGAAGATTTGAATCCATGCACGTGAAAGCCGAAATTGAATCTAAGGCAGGGCATGAAAAATATGAATCCACTATTTTAAATGTGGGAATCGTTCCAGTTAAAGAAATCATTGATTTGGGAAGGAAGTGGGGAACAAAACATTTCATTATCGAACAAGAATCCTACCAAGGAAAATCTCCAATGGATTGTGTGAGAGAAGATCTGGAGATCATGAAGAAATGGGGTTACAAATAACCAACCATACAAAAGCCCCGAAAAATTTCGGGGCTTTTTACTTTTAGTTTTGTCCCATCCAAAAAGCTCCTCCACTACTACCCCGCTTAGCGCCTGTTACTGAACTAAAGACAGTCTCTTCCTCTCGCCATCTCAGTGCACCAAGTAAGGCCATGATCAAAGCCTCTTTGAAATCAATTATTTCTTTTGCTGGTAGCACAACATCAAGTCCGTATGGTAGCACATGTTGACTGATTCTTGAAATCAAATAGTTATTGTAGGCGCCGCCGCCAGTCACCAGCATTTTTTCAAAACTTTGTGGCAAATTTCTCTTAGCAAATATCATTTCAATGGAAGATGAAATTTGCAAAGCAATATGTTCAGCATAGGTTGCCAATTGATCCTCAATAGATAGTCCACTTGCTGCTAATAAAGGATAAATCGTTTTTATTCCAAATTCATTATCCAAAGATTTGGGATAATCTAATTTATAGTAACCCAGTTGATTCAATTGCTCAAGCAAATCTTCATTTATTCTCCCAGCTGATGCCAATGCACCATCCTGATCAAAGGATAAATCTCTTTTGGCTGCTAACATGTTGAGTACACGGTTAGCGGGACAAACATCAAAGGCATCATAAAAACCATTGCCCTTAAATGATATATTGGCTATACCTCCTATATTCAAAAAGTAGTTATAGTCAGGGAACAACAATTGTTCACCCATTGGAACAATCGGCGCTCCTTGTCCCCCCAAAGCCACATCAAGTGATCTTAGGTCAGATACCACGGGTAAGGATGTTTCAGCTGCTATTGCAGCACCATTGCCAATCTGGACAGAATATTTTCCAGGAGCATGAAACAAAGTGTGTCCATGTGAAGCGATCAATCCTACTTTGTAATCCAGCTCGTATTCATGAATAAAACGATTGATCTGTTCCCCTAAATAATGGCCATATTTAGCATCCAGTTCAACAAACTCAATAGCATTTAAATCATGTCCCGATTTTAGTTTATTGCTCAACTCCTCCTCATAGGTATAACAAGCTGAAGCATTAATACTAAAAGTCCACTTCCCCCCTTTTTCTTCAAATTCTACAAATGCAAGATCTAATCCATCCAGCGAGCTACCGCTCATGACCCCAATCACTCGATATAACATAGATAATGATTAATTTTGTTCAATACCCGAAATTAAGCATTGTATGGTCATAAACTTAAGTGAAAAGCATTCTCTTGTTAGCAACTGGATTTCAGAAATGCGTGATGTTACTGTTCAAGCTGACAAAATGCGGTTCAGAAGAAATATTGAAAGAATTGGTGAAGTCATCGCTTATGAAATCAGCAAGACGTTATCCTGTAAAGAGGTAGATACAACTACACCATTGGGTATTTCCAAATCAAAAGTACTTGATCAACAGCCTGTATTGGCAACCATTTTAAGAGCAGGCTTACCCTTGCATATTGGGATGTTGAATTATTTTGATAAAGCTGATAATGC
>CAZNVU010000238.1:0-1826 GCA_964576575.1 uncultured Chryseobacterium sp. | reverse complement strand
GCTTATGCTATACAAGAATGGATAGGTGTAGTGGGAATTCAAGCCATAAATGGAGATTTTTATAATGTTATGGGATTGCCAGTGAGCAAAGTTTTGAAGGTGTTAAAGGATGAATTCTCTTTTTCAACGAGATAAATACTTTTTAAAACTGTTGTTTTGACCATGCGTTAATTGTTGCTATATCTCATTTTTGTTGGATGTTTTATGAATACCAGTTGCAACATTATTGGCTCCATCATTCAATTTTTCTAAAAGGATTAAAAACCAATGATGGCCAATCTATTCTGGTTATTCATCCTGGTATGCTTAATCTGCATCAAGGTCCGGATTTTACAAATGCCAAAATAAAAATTGGTGATGTTATATGGGTAGGTACAATCGAAGTTCATATCTATGCCTCAGATTGGCTTAAACATTCTCACCATATGGATAGAAATTATCAAAGCATTATTCTTCATGTAGTGTGGAAGAATGATTTACCTGAATTTGAAGTTTCACCAATAGTAGAATTATCTCTTTTTTTAGATAAAGATTTTTTACTAAATAAACCCAACACTAAGCATTTATTTCATTTACATTGTTCAAGAGAAGGAGCTACTCGATTTAACGTTTCAAATCATGAAGAAATCTATAGTTTGGGGTTGAAAAGATTGAGTGATAGAAAGAATAAGGTGCTTCAAAATTTAAGCGAGTACAAAAATGATTTTTCTGCAACATTATGGTATCTTATTTTCAGGTCTTTTGGCAGAACTACCAATGCTGATTTTTTTGAGGCTTTGTATAATTCAATTCCAATTCATTATTTGCGTTTATATGCATTTGATCCAACGAAAATTGAAGCTGTACTTTTTGGACAAGCAGGTTTGCTGCATGACAATTTTGAGGATGATTATCCAAGAAAGCTCAATCAAGAGTTCATACTGTTAAAAACCCGTCATGATCTGAAACCAGTTTTGGGAAATGTAAAGTTCTTAAGAATGCGTCCAAGAAACTTTCCTACCATTAGGATTGCCCAATTATCCGCTTTTTATCTAAAAAATATAGCTCTTGTAAAACGACTGTTGAGTACTGTTGATCTTGATGAGGTTTTTCAACTTTTTGATGTTATGCACCATCGCTACTGGTACAATCATTTTTTATTTGATCGGTTGTCTGTCGATCAGATTAAAGAAATTGGATATGGGTTAAGACAACAAATTATCCTAAATGCGTTTATCCCTTTTTTAATTGCATATGGTGAATACAATGGTCAGAATAATCAAGTTCAAAAAGCGATGAAATGGATGAATAAGTTAAAGCCAGAACAAAATGCCATTATTTCTGAATTCTCAAGAATAGGATTCTATTCAACTTCTATGAACGACACTCAGTCTTTATTAGAGTTATATACTAGCAAATGCATGAATGGTCATTGCAGCGAGTGTATTCGAGGAAAATTACTGGTTATGAAGTTTACCAATTGAAATTTACCGATACCTGTATATCTGGATGAATGCTCTCTTTTACAGGACAGGTCCAAGCAATTTCTTCTAGTCTAATTTTCTCTTCCTGGGTAAATTGAACTCCTGTTTTCCAGTGGAAAGTGATATTAATTCCACCAACTCGTCTTCTGGGTATAGCTGTCATTATCTTTTCTGTTTCTGCTTTTGCTCCAATGAGTTTTGGTTCAAGATCTTTGGCTCGAATGGCCATTGTGGTTATCATACAGGCTGCGAGTGAGGTTCCAACTAAATCTGTTGGTGAAAATCTTGCTCCTTTACCTTGGTTATCCGTTGGCGCATCTGTTTCAAAAGTTGAGCCAGATTGCAAATGGGTTGCTAAAGTTC
>CAZNVU010000237.1:0-1851 GCA_964576575.1 uncultured Chryseobacterium sp. | reverse complement strand
TACAATTGGGAAAAAATGAAATCAGATGGATTTGCATGGTGGAAAAGCAGATTCAGTCAAATGTCAAATTACTTTGATGCATTTAGAATAGACCATATACTCGGTTTTTTCAGAATTTGGTCTATTCCTGAACACGCAGTTGAAGGAATTATGGGGAAATTTGTTCCAGCGCTTCCGGTTTATAAACATGAATTTGAGCATAAAGGAATTTGGCTGGATGAGTCTCGGCTTACTTCACCGTTCATTACCCATGATATTATTCATCAACTTGCTCCAGGTTTTGAATCAGATGTATTGCCATTTCTCGATGCTAAAGAGGATCATACATTTAAGTTTAAAAACGAATATAGTACACAGAAGAAGATAGATTGTTATTTCAAAAATCTACCTGAAACTGAACATTACAGTTTACTGAAACAAGTATTGTTTAATCTTCATTCAAATCTAATTCTTTGGAAGGATGATTTAACAAATCAATATCACTTTAGATTTAATGCATCTAAAACTTTGTCTTTTCAAAATTTAGATTCGCATATTCAGTTTCAACTTCAGGAGTTATACAATGATTATTTCTTTAATCGTCAGGAAAAAATATGGCGTGAAGAAGCTATTGATAAACTTCCTGCATTGAAAAAATGCACTGAAATGTTGGTATGTGGTGAAGACCTGGGAATGGTTCCAAAATCTGTTCCAGAAATCATGTCATATTTGGGCTTTTTAAGTATGGAAGTGCAACGAATGCCAAAACAATCTTCTCAGAAATTTTTTGACCCCTCAACTGCAAATTATCTTTCTGTAGTTACTCCTTCAACACATGACATGAGTACCATTCGTGAATGGTGGATGGAAGATAAATGGGCTACACAAGAGTTCTATAATCAAATGCTTTGGCAATATGGTTCAGCTCCTGATGAAGCAAATTCACAAATCGTTCGATCTATTATTTTACAGCATTTGTCATCTCCGGCCATGTGGTCTATATTTCAGATACAGGACTTATTTGCAATGAACAATGAATTGAGAATTGCAAATCCATATGATGAAAGGATTAATATTCCTGGTGATTCCAAACACTATTGGAGATTCAGGATGCACAAGAACTTAGAGGATTTATTGGATGATGCTTCATTTAATGAAGATTTGAAATACTGCATCACAACAAGTGGAAGATAATGTTTAAAATAAAATTCTGGAAAAAATCACTTGCTTTTGAATATCCATTTACCATTTCAAAGGGAAGTAAAACCCATCAACCAATTTTTGTTGTCGAATTAGATTGGAGAGGTATAAAGGCATACGGTGAAGCTCCCGCAATAAACTATTACAATATTTCAGTAGATCAAATGGCTGAAGATCTATCAGCAAAAATGAAATTTGTCGAAAGTTTTTCATTTACAGAACCCAAACGATTTTGGCATTTTTTACATCATCTTTTTCCAAAAAATCCTTTTTTGGTATGTGCGTTGGATATGGCAGGCTGGGACTTGTATGCAAAAATCAGAAACAAACCACTCAGTGCCATATGGAATGTAAATCCTCAACATTCGCCAATTACAGATTATACCATTGGTATTGATGAAATTGATAAGATGTTAGCTAAAATCAAAGCTCATCCTTCACCAATTTATAAAGTAAAGGTTGGAAATGATACAGATCTTGATCGACTAATTGCTATAAGGAAATATACCGATGCTAAGCTCAGGGTAGATGCCAATGGAGGTTGGCAATTCGATGAAGCATTGACAATATTACCTGTTTTAGAAAAAATCGGAATTGAATTGATTGAACAACCATTCGCTACTGATGCTTTGGCTGATACCAAAACTTTTGCTGAAAAAACTGAAATACCAA
>CAZNVU010000236.1:0-1860 GCA_964576575.1 uncultured Chryseobacterium sp. | reverse complement strand
AATGGTCCTGTTTCCCAGAGAAAACAATTGATTACAAAAAAGATGTACAAATTTTGGATGCAAGTGAATGGAACACTTCACTAACCCAGGATGAATTTAAAACAGTCACAAAATCAGATGACGTCCCTGCTTTTTTATCCCCTACCATGGATTCCCAGGGTAACATACAGGTAAACAGCAATGGTGAATTTACTTTCGCCATCAATGGCATACATGCGAAAGTTTCGGTGACTTGGAATTACAAAGCACCTGATGGTGCAGGAGACACACATTATTCTTTGATGAGGGGCAGTAAAGCATCCCTGATTATCAGGCAAGGGAAGGAAGAAAATTACAAGCCGACCTTATACATTGAGCAAAGAATTACAGACCCGAAATTTGAGGAAAAGCTCCATGCTGCTTTGGAAAAAATAAACAAACAATTTCCTGGAATCCAATTACTTAAAAACAAAAATGGCTGGCAGGCTATCGTCCCTGAAAAATACAATGACGGACATGAAGCACATTTTGCACAAGTGATGAGCAAATACCTCGACTACCTGCAGCACAACAACATGCCTGAGTGGGAAGTCCCGAATATGTTATCTAAATATTATATCACTACTTCTGCCAAGTCTATAGCCAGCAAGAAAAAGCTTAACTTAAGATAATAAATAACGATTGCCATGTCACAAAGAAGAGATTTCATCAAACAATCTGCGAAAGCAGGTGCAAGTATCGCGTTGGCATCAATGGGATTCACGGCTAAATCATATGGCAATATATTAGGAGCAAATGATCGTGTTAGAGTTGGTGTTGTAGGATTCTCAGAAAGAAATAAATATTCGCATATCCCCTGCTTCATGCACCACAACAAGGAATTGAACTTCGACATAGTTGCAGTTTCTGATATATGGAAATTAAGAAGAGAGGAAGGTGTTTCATTTTTAAAATCAAAAATGGAACATGATATCATCGGCTGTAAGAATAACGAAGAGCTTTATGCACTGAAAGATATTGATGCTGTTTTTATATCTACGGCCGACTTCCAACATGCATTGCATACGATTGAAGCACTAAAAGCAAAAAAAGACATTTATGTAGAGAAGCCCTTTGCAGAAACAATGGAAGACAATCGTGCTGCATTACAAGCCGCTAAGGCGTCTGACAGAATCATACAAGTCGGCTCACAACGTAGATCAGGAGCCAATTACCATGCAGCAGCAAAATATATTCAATCAGGAGAATTTGGTGACATCACCATGGTAGAACTCACATGGAACGTAAACCAACCAGGACGCTGGAGAAGACCTGATCTTGTTGCGAAATGTAAAGAAGAGGATGTCGATTGGAAGCGATACATTATGAACAGGCCTTATGAAAATTTTGATCCACGCAAATATTTAGAATACCGACTCTTTTGGCCTTATTCTTCTGGCATGCCAGGACAATGGATGAGTCACCAAATTGATACCGTGCATTGGTTTACAGGACTATCTCATCCAAGAAGCGTAGTGGCCAATGGAGGTGTTTACAAATGGAAAGACGGTAGAAGCAACTGGGACACAACAACAGCTGTATTTGAGTACGGACCAACAAATGATTTATCAAAAGGCTTTCAGGTTGTTTTCATGTCGCGCATGCACAATGGCGAAGAAAATCCGAGTGAGATTTATTTCAGCAATGGAGGCGAGCTCAACTTGATCACAAATAAAGTTTCATCTAAAGGTGGACTAACAGCATCTTTTGCCAAACAGATGAACATGAAAGAAAACATGTTGCCTGAGTTAAATCTAACCGATAGAGCAGTCAAAGTTGAAACCGCTGCTAACACAGGAGGCGATCCTTTGACTTCTGCTCACGTTAGGAATTGGATGGAAT
>CAZNVU010000235.1:0-1880 GCA_964576575.1 uncultured Chryseobacterium sp. | reverse complement strand
CAACAATCAATAATCCGTTTGCTTTCAAAACATTTTTATTTCCCCATTTTTCAATCAAAGGATCTCCAATAAATCGGCCAATCGCCATAAATAAAGCAAAGGCAGTATAGCCTAATGCACTGACTGCATGAGGTTGATTAATCACTTGTCTGTAATAAAGTGAACTCCAATCCGCCATCGCTCCTTCAGACATGGCAACACAAAAACAAATCAATCCCAATAAAAGCAATACACGATTTGGCAATGCAAAAACTTTCTGCTTTTCGCCTGAATTTGCAGGATCCTTAATTAGGAAAGCAAACAAACCAAAAATAATTGTAGCGGTAAACAGAACAATTATCAAATACTGTTTTTCCATGGTCCGCTCCTCCTCCATCATCCAATCTGTAAATGCTGCAGCAGAAAACGCACCTACGCTCCACATGGCATGTAAGCTGGATAAAATCGACTTTTGAATATGATGTTGTATGGCAATACCTTGCGCATTCAATGAGATGTTGCCAAGATTCCCTAAGAAACCAAAACAAAAAAGAACAATAGAAAGGAGTCCAATTGTCTTTACCATAGGAATTGCAAACAAGGTCAGCACATATAATAATAATGTCGTCAAACTCATATTCTTACTACCCGCCCTTGCAATCATCCAACCTGATAAAGGAAGAGAAGAGAGTGCGCCTAATGGCAACATAAAAAGAAGACTACCCAATTCTACATCACTTAAAAAGTATCTGTCTTTTATATCAGGAATGCGGGATGCCCAGGATGAAAAAATGAACCCTAAAAAAAAGAAGTACAAAGAAATTGAAAATCGAGGAAAATATTTAAGAAAATTCACAATCAAAAATAAATAAGCTTGGTAAAAAATATCAATCAAATTAAAAAAAAGTTAATTTGCAAAAAATAAATACTTTATAAATGAAAAAAATCCCCTTAATTCTTCTTCTAGTTACTCTAATCAGTGGATGTAAAAAAGAAGGAGTCATCGGCTACATTCCATTTGGCGTTTCCATTTCAGACGGAAGCGCAGCAGAGGGTAATTCAGGCAATCAGGTTATTGAATTTGATATAAAAACTGATGGAGTTGTATCAGGATCAGAAAAAGTAACTATTCAGGTGTCGACACAAGATGGCACTGCAAAAGCAGGAACCGATTTTATTGCTAAAAACGGTTTTCAAGTTTCATTCCTTCCAGGCGAACAAACAAAAAAGATCCAAATTGAAATAGTTGAAGATCTTGTGAAAGAATCTGACGAGACATTTAACGTTGTGATCAAAGGTGTTTCTTCAAATGTAAAGCTTACCGATGCAAACGCAATAGGTACAATTTTATGTGATGATTAAGAACTATTTAATATCGTTATCCATCTTAGTTTTGATGGGTACAGCCTGCAAGGAAGAAAAAACAACACCAATTGCAACAGCAAATGTTTCCATTGATGATATTTCCATGAATGAAGGAAATGGAGGAACCTCATCAATGGAGTTTACGATTAAACTTAGTCAGGCACTTACACAAGAAGCATCAGTTAAAGTAACAACCAAAGACGGCTTTGCTAAAGCGGTTGAAGATTATCAGGCATTGAATCAAGTAGTCGTTTTCAAAGCTGGTGAAACAGTGAAGAAAGTGAGTGTTGTAATTGTTGCAGACGATTTGAAAGAGGGCATTGATGAGTTCCAAGTGCTTTTATCAGATGCTGTCAACTGTAATATTTTTGATGGTATTGGACTTGGCGTAATCAATAACGATGATGCTAAAATTCCAGTAACCAATCAAGGATACACTACACCTGAAAGCTATCCGGGTAAAACCCTTGTCTGGAGCGATGAATTCAATGGAAACAGCTTAAACGCACAAGACTGGGGATTTGATGTTGGAACTG
>CAZNVU010000234.1:0-1907 GCA_964576575.1 uncultured Chryseobacterium sp. | reverse complement strand
AACAAAAAAGTCCAGAAGTATCTTGATAACTTTGATAAAGTCGAAAAGAAGCTACAGGAAGTAGAAGAAAAAGACCAAGTAAGAAATTTCCAGCCGCCAGTTAGTGGAGAGGAAATCATGGAAACTTTTGGAATTCCACCTTCAAAAATTATCGGCGACATCAAAGAAGAAATCAAAGAAGCTATATTGGAAGGCCGAATCCAAAATAACCCGGAAGAAGCAAGATCCCTTATGATAAAATTGGCTCTTGAAAGAGGGCTTTCTCCGCTCAGTAAATCCTAATATTTATTCATTATGTTAAAACGAGTAATTATATTCTGTCTATTGACAATTTGTTCAGGTGTTGTTTTTGGTCAAACAGCCACTGATACTCTTCCTAAGCTTGATCCAAAGATCAAAAATGCATTGAATGTAGCCGATCAAATGGCTTATCAAATGGCATTGAAATACAACGATTTGGAAATAGCCAAGAATAAATTATATGACCTCATCGTCAGAAATCCGGAAGATTTGAGATACATGGAAGCATTGGGTAGCTTGTATTTTGAATCGGGAATCAATGCTTCTGCCGCACTTGTTGCCATGGATATCCTGCAAAAAAATGATAAAAATGTGGGGGCAATGGAAATTGCAGCGTATTCTTTGGAGCAGTTGGGGGCATTCGACCGTGCTTTGCCCTATTATGAAAGCTTACACCTACTTACCGGAGACAATTTCAGCCTTTACAAATCTGCTTACCTTCAGTATTCCATGAAGCGGTATGCTGAGGCTCTTAATTCTGTCAATATGTTGGTAAAAAATGCCAAGCCTGATGAGAAAATAGGTTTTGCGGTATCAGAGACGGAAACTCAACAGGTCAATATGAAGGCCGCCGCGCTTAATCTTAAAGGCCTTGTTTATCTAGACCAAAATTCCAAAACTGAAGCCAAAGCGGCATTCAATGAAGCGATTTCTCTAGAACCCAATTTCAATCAGGCAAAAGAAAACCTCCAAAAAACAAACTAACCTGAGTTTTACATCAACAGCCGGAACACCACCGGCTGTTTTTTTCGCTGTCAGAGTTTACTTTTTTGTTATTTGGTCAAGTGAAAAACAAAGAATTCACAACATAAAACACTTTTTCAAAAAGAGGGGATTTCATTACCTTGACCAATCAGTCATTTATTTGGTAATTCTTCATCGCCCCCATGTCTAATTTAAAATGGATTTTCCTGATCACTACAATTGCAGTGGTTTGTCCCACATTTGGACAAAGTCAAATCTACAAAGAACCTAAGTTTCATCAGGAATGGTCCAAGCCTAGTATATATCCTGATCGGATCGTGTTGAATTTTGGACAAAATCCAGCTTCTCAAGTCAATGTGACCTGGAGAACCAATACCAAAGTGAAAAAGGCCTTTGCTGAAATTGCAGTGGCCACTGCCTCTCCAGGGTTTTGGAAAAATGGCAAAACTGTTGAAGCTAAAACCGAATTGCTAGATGCAAGTGCAATCGAAGACGCTGCGGTGGTGGCTCACTATCATTCCGTAGAGTTCAAAGAGTTGCTACCAAATACGATGTATGGATATCGGGTAGGGGATGGAGAGCAGTGGAGTGAGTGGTATCAGTTTCAAACTGCTTCCGATAAGCTTGACGATAAATTTTCATTTCTCTATGTTGGAGATGCTCAAAATTACATTTTGGAGTTATGGTCTAGATTGATTCGAGAAGGATTTAGAAAAGCACCTGAAGCTCGATTTATGATTCATGCTGGTGATCTTATCAATAGAGCCCACCGAGAGCAGGAGTGGCATGAGTGGTTTACTGCAGGAGGTTTTATTCATAGCATGATACCATCCATGCCTACGCCGGGTAACCATGAATACAGGGCAAAAAACCAAATGGAGTCTGTTGCCAAAGAGCGGAGT
>CAZNVU010000233.1:0-1909 GCA_964576575.1 uncultured Chryseobacterium sp. | reverse complement strand
AAGACTTCAACTTCTGTTTCGAAAGAGGTTGTTGCAAAAGCAGCGCCTGTTAAAGCAGTTTCAGCCAAGAAAGGTGCGCCTGCTAAATCAGGTAAGAGGCGCTAATTAGTTTCGTTTATTTTGGAAGAAGGATTGCAACATTATTTTGCATTCTTCTTCCATTAGTCCTCCCAACACTTCCGTCTTGGGGTGCAAAATGGCTTGTCCATTTCCCTGGTGGCTTCCAAATTGCGTGTAGCCTCTCTTTGAATCATAAGCGCCAAATACTAGTCTACCTAGCCTCGTTAAGAAAGCTCCTCCGGCGCACATTACACATGGTTCTAATGTTACGTAAAGCGTACATTTATCGAGGGATTTTCCGCCAAGATATTCAGAAGCTGCGGTATAAGCTTGCATCTCTGCATGAGCTGTGAAGTCCTTTAATCTCTCCACCAAATTATGACCACGAGCGATGATTCTGTCTTCACATACAATCACACATCCGATAGGAACTTCGTCTTTCTTCAAGGCTTCATGCGCTTCAGCAATGGCCAATTTCATATAATGCAGATCTTTTTCCATTTCACCGTACTTTGCGGTCTTGTTCTATGCTTTTGTGATATCCTTCATTTAGTTTCAAAGGAGTGTTGAATTTTTCTGGATTGCATGCGATAAGTTCCAGAATTTCGTTCATTCCTGAGATTAAAGGATTTGTCATTTTTGAAAACAACCAAGCAACTTGAGTAAAGTCCTCCGGGGTATCTACTGAAAGTTTATAACGGTATTCACTTCTGAATTGCTGCCAGGCTTTTTTTAGCACCACGTTTTTCTTGATGAACGGGGTGACATGTTCCCTTTCACTTAACCATTCAGCATTTTCATAGGCATCCTTTAAATCTTTGTTGTAAAAAAGTTCAACACAAAATCCATCTTCAGCAAAATGAGGAGGTTCATTTCCATTGGAGAAGTAGTCTACTTTTCTTTCTTGAAATTGTTGAATTGCAAAGTCGATGATTTCACCGGATATTAAAGGAGAGTCACCGCAAATGCGCATCACCAAATGGTTGGGCATTGTTTGTGCCGCCAGATAAAATCTGCTTAATACATCCCATTCGCTGCCTCTGAAGCATGCTACCCCTAATGATTGGCATTCAGATTCTATGGGATTATCTTGAGCGTTGTCAGAAGTAGCTACAACAATGCTTTGGGTTGAATGGTTTTGTTTGACGCGTTCAATGAGCCAATAAAGCAGGGATTTTCCTTGATGCAAAGGCATCAGCATCTTTCCGGGTAAACGGGTTGAGCCCATACGGGCTTGAATGACGATGGTGACTCCAGGATTCATTTTACAGCAATCAAATTTTCCTCAATCAATCTTTGCAAGATGGACAGATAATCACCAATACTTTCATTTCTTTTTTCTACGATGGAGATCATATCGTGCTCACCATCAGCCCATGAAATAAGGTGAAACATTCTGTCGATGTCTTGGCGTCTTTTGTCATTGGGTTCAATAGATGAAGGTAGCAAATTTCTTTTTCCCATGCGTGGCTCACCATATGGAACCAGACAAACTGGAGTGATGTTTTGCTCCATGGTCTGTATGCATTGCAGGTAAGTTTGAATGGTATTTTTCATCGCCTCAAAGGATACAAAGGATTTATTGTCCAATGATGTATGGTATTCTTTGTACTTGTGATACATGGATCTGGTGATGGATCCAACAGGTAAGTTGAAACCGGGCGAGCAGTATTGTCTCTCATCAGAACCGCCAACCGCAAACGGAATGGTTGTGTGATTTATTTGGAATTGCTTGAAAGTATGCGCAGTGCACCTTTCTAGAAAACCATTTTCTTTTTTGGATTGTTTAAATACATATGGAGCTTCATCTCCGCAACAAGTCATGACATAACCTGCAACAGTATTTTTC
>CAZNVU010000232.1:0-1952 GCA_964576575.1 uncultured Chryseobacterium sp. | reverse complement strand
TCCATAATTATTATAGGAGTATATTATTGGATTATTTAAATAATCTAATAAATGGGATGAATTGGGGTATTTTTTTAAATTTTGTTTGAATAATTCCTCCGTATCAGAAACATGCCAATAAAAATCTTTGTTAGAAATTATATTAGATGGAAAATTTGGATTATTTAAAATTTTATCTATATATTTAAAATTCATAATCAAAAAAATGGGGAGGTTTTGCCTCCCCGATTGTAATAAAAACTAAACATTAAAACATTGGAATTTCTTCTTCCTTAACTTCTTGCTCTACAAAGAGATCCTTCTCTGAAGTATCCTTCACATACTTTTGAACCAGTTGTTTGATATAGGTTCTTTCAGAATCCACACCACCATCATTGGAGAAGAAGGGGAAGATTGAGATTTCTGCTGCCTCGAAGAGGTCAAATCCATCATACACTAGTCCAGCCATCTCTACTGAAGCCCTTGTGGAGACCATCGATGTCACTTTACCCGAATCACTCATAGATTGAACTCTAGTGTGATGTGCAATCTCTGCAATGGCATTCAAGGTATCTGAATCCACATCGGGGAACATAAACTTCAATAGTCCAAATTCTTGTTCGTCATTCAAAACATCCATCTCGATTGTCACGAAACGGTCAAGGATAGCTCGGTCCATCACTCGAGTTGATGTATACTCATTACCAATGTTTGCAGTGGCAATGAAGGTCACACCTTCGGCCACCTTGACAATCGGTGAACCATCTGCCTCATCCAATCTGAGGTATCTTTGACCTTGGTCAAGAACTGTCATCAAGATATTCCATGCATCAGGGTGAGCACGAGAAAGTTCGTCTAGGAGAATCACTGCATTTGGAGTCTTGATTGCCTTAACGAACGCCGATTCGGAGAAAAATGTACCTTTGTTTTTATCAAAGTGAGTGTTACCAATCAAGGTAGCTCGTGGGTCTTGTGTTGCACCCAAGTTGAAGTAAAAATCAGGTCTTTCCAACCCCTTCACCAATGCCTTGGCAGCCATGGTCTTACCACAACCAGCAGGACCAGTCATCATGATGTTCTTGGCCCGAACAGCCGAACGAATCAAATACTTCCACTTCAAATCGGTCATTACCAATTCTCTAGGTTTCAATCCAACCGAACTTTGGTGAATGAAATCTTTGATTGCCTGGTGGTCAAGGTTGTTCTCGAATTGAACCCCACCATCTTGAGTATTCATTGGAACTACAAGTGAATTGTAAATACTCATATCAACTTTTCTAAAAGTTTTTTTACCACTTTTATTTACGAAGGCCTGAAGTGCCTTACCTTCACCAAATGCACCCTTTCGAGTACTTGTTGAAATACCATTTGCACCCACCTTATTACCTTGGATGTCAATTAATTTGAAGGTATTACCGAATTGTTCTACCTTGTAAACTTCGTTTGCGATGAAACCGGATTGTAAATCTCTCATGATTTTATATGTTATATGTTTAATTATTATTACTTTACAAATATAAGAAAAAGATATCAGAATTCCTAATCTTTTTCATTATTTATTTTTAGTCTCTTGGCCAAAATTTTAAACTCATCATCACATTATCTGGCTTGGTAGCCAATATGGATTCTATATGCTCATTAGCTCTTTCTCTTGCTCCGAAGTGTCCAAACTCCATTACATCGTAGTAACCGAGAGTTAACTTATATAGATTTTTTGGGAACTTACTAGTAGCATCATAGTACACTCGGTGCTCGATGTCACTACGCTTCACATTCGGAAATTTCCGAAACTTTCGAAGTTTCATTAAGGGAGTAATTCGGTTAGAGGAAGCTTCAACAGTGAAGAAATCGAAATCGTTCATATTTTAGGGGTTTAAGGTTGAACTCTTATTACTCTACTAATGTACGAATAAAAGCCGAGTAATCCAAATTTTTTATTAATTATTTTGGTTGCAAATCCCATTCTTTTTCTG
>CAZNVU010000231.1:0-1963 GCA_964576575.1 uncultured Chryseobacterium sp. | reverse complement strand
CTATTCCTCACGCAATAAAACCCAATGATAGCATGTGTTTCAAGATAAAAAGTGATGTTTTCATGACACAACAAAGGACCCACGATTTCAGTCGAATACAGGGGGTATTTTCCTCACGCAGAGGATATTTCAAAATTGGAGTCTCAGTCAGTTTGACAATCTATCTTTTAACAAAAGATAAAAACCATGAAACCTTTATGAAATTGAAGATTTTTTATAGCCTTGTGGAACGCTTTTGTTGTCTTTTTTATTTTTTTCTGTAGCTCGGTTATTCTACGTTTACTTCTTTGATTCTAATATCTCCAATCTTTTTAACAATGCATCAATCTGTTTTTGCTGTTCATTAATTTTAAAGTCTTGTTCTTGAATTGCTTTCAATAAAATTGGTGTTAATTTTCCATAGTCAACTGTCTGTGGCTGTATATTTCCATTTTTATCAACTTGATCTTTTTTGCCGGATACAGCATATGGTAATTCATTTTGTAATTCATGAGCAATAAATCCATACATTCTAGAATTGTCTGATTTCCATGCATAATTATATGCTTTTAATTTACTGATAATATCTAAAGCATTAAAATCTTGAAAATCTTTTTTTAATCTATAATCTGAACTCGTTCCATAAGTTACAGCTGAGCCATTTGAAGATCCAAATATTTTACCAATCTGAGAACCTTGTTTTTCAAATACAATTAATTCATGCCAGTTATCTGTCCAATTTTGACCAGTATTAGCATTTAGACGAATTAACCCATAATTATCTGTAGTAGTGCTCTCAATATAAACTGAAGTGTGATCGGATGACTGAACATGTAAATTTGCTATTGGTGAAGTAGTTCCTATTCCAACTCGCCCTGCATTAGTAATTCTTAATCTCTCTATACCTGATGTTCGCATCAGTATATTTTTATCCATATCACCTTGAGTTGAAAATCCAGACAAATCAATAGAGCTCTGCGTTGAATTACTATTTCCTCCTCCGGCTGATAATCTTAAGAAACCGTCATCGCCACCATCTTCTTGTGAACTTCCTGTAATGGATCCTACTCCTCTTATTTCATAGTTTCCAATTGCCGTTGTTGTCAAAGAAGGCCTTACAGTATTGTTTGAAAATCCATTATGAATTTTTATGCCACCACCTACTATATTTAATTTTGATGATGGAGTAGCAGTTCCAATACCAAAATTTCCATTGTCTGAAATGGTAAACCCTCTCGTTTCTCCTGTGGTACCAGGAAAAAAACGAAGCCTAGGATTATTAGCATTTGATACCTGATCTATCACCCATGTTTGAGCAGCTGGTGTAGTGGGATTTGGTGCTGGTCTAAGATTAATTTCAGCTCCCTCAGTTCCTGTTCCAGAAGTAGTTGGATTTAATATTAAATTTCCTGGCACACTACCGTTGCTGGAACCAATTTCTAAAGTTGCCCCTGGTGAACTTGTTCCAATACCCACTCTACTATTTGTAAGCACATTTCCAGACCCACTTGGCGTTAAAGTAATATTTTGATTTGTTCCTCCTGCTGTAAATGTTAATGCTCCCGTACCTGTAATGGAACCTGTTGCAGTTCCTGTTCCTCCATTTGCAACTGCGACCGTTCCTGTAACATTAGATGCATTGTCAGTTGGTACAATTAAACGAATCCATGAAGTTCCATTCCAATAATAAAATCCTGGAGTTACATTACTAGGTGCTGTGCCTGAAGTGGCAGTATTGTAAACTAAAAGACCAGCTGCGGTCAATAAAGAAGCCGCATCTGATAAACCTGTAATTGGAGAGAAAGAACTCGTGGAAGTTAAGGCAACCCTAGGTGGCAAAAAACCTTTAGAGTCAGAAAACACATCGAGCTTTGCTGAAGCATTTGGCGTAACCGTCCCTATCCCCGTTTGAGCAATTATCTGCGCAGATAATAACAACCCAAGAAACAACATTAATTGCTTAGTCATAATCGAAGATTTACGT
>CAZNVU010000230.1:0-1970 GCA_964576575.1 uncultured Chryseobacterium sp. | reverse complement strand
GGCATTTAATACTGCTTTTATCTTAGAAAATTCTAAATTGATTCCTTATTTGGGTACTTCAACGGAAATTCTATTTTCTAATTTATCAAAACGTTGGGGTAAAATTCTATTGAGGAACAAAGACAAGCTTATACTCGAGATTCAACAGAGTAAAGAGCTAATGTTTTTACTAGCAAAGTCCACACAAAAGGATTTAACAAAAGAAGAAAAAGAACTAGTAAAAAATCAACTAATGGACATCATGAGGTCAATGCCTTCACTAGCTATTTTTTTAATCCCTGGAGGAACATTGTTACTGCCCATTTTTTTAAAAATAATACCCGGGTTGATGCCCTCTGCATTTCGCGACAATGAGTTGACAAAAAACGATTAAAAGGTTGAAATGTTGTTAATAATTAACAGCTAAACAACTTGGTTTTATTTGACTTACCACATCTCATTTCATATCTTTGCAAGTAATCATTTTTATCAAAAGAACTAAAAAATTATGAGCGAAGAGGAAATTGACAGAAGTAATTATTCTGCGGATAATATTCAAGTTTTAGAAGGGTTAGAAGCAGTTCGCAAAAGACCAGCCATGTATATTGGAGATGTTGGTGTTAAAGGTCTTCATCACTTGGTTTACGAGGTGGTTGATAATTCAATTGACGAGGCTCTTGCAGGACATTGTGATACAATAAATGTTTTCATAAACGAGGATAATTCCATTACAGTTAAGGATAATGGTCGAGGAATTCCTACAGCAATGCATACCAAAGAAAAGAAATCGGCACTTGAAGTAGTAATGACTGTTCTTCATGCTGGTGGAAAATTTGACAAGGACACGTACAAAGTATCGGGTGGGCTTCATGGCGTTGGAGTTTCATGTGTGAATGCTCTGTCAATCCACATGCGTACGGAAGTTCATCGCGAAGGAAAAGTATTCGAACAAGAATACTCAATTGGTAAACCATTATATGCTGTTCGTGAAATTGGAATTTCTGATAAAACAGGAACTATTCAGACCTTTAAACCAGATTCAACGATTTTTGAATCAACAGAATATAATTTTGATACTTTGGCTGCAAGAATGCGTGAATTGGCCTTTTTAAATAAAGGCATCACCATAACGCTTACCGATATGCGAATTCAAGATGAAAACGGAGAATCTTCGACGACAACTTATCATTCAGAAGGTGGTTTAAAAGAATTTGCTCAATACCTTGACAGAAACAGAGAAGCACTTATATCTGATGTAATCTATTTTGAGGGTGAAAGAGAAAATGTGCCCGTTGAGGTTGCATTGACGTACAATACCTCATATACTGAAAACATACAAGCATATGTTAATAACATAAATACACATGAAGGGGGGACGCATTTATCAGGTTTTCGACGTGGTTTGACAAATACGTTGAAAAAATATGCAACCGATTCTGGAATGTTGGCAAAAGAAAAAATTGAAATTGACGGTGATGATTTTCGAGAAGGCCTGACAGCTGTTGTTTCTGTTAAAGATCAAGAGCCACAATTTGAAGGTCAAACAAAAACCAAACTAGGAAATCGCGAAGTTACTGCTCCAGTTAGTCAAGCAGTTTCTGAAATGTTATCTGCCTATTTAGAAGAACATCCTGCTGAGGCTAAATTAATTGTTGAGAAAGTGATACTTGCTGCGCGAGCGCGACATGCTGCTAGAAAAGCACGTGAAATGGTTCAACGAAAAAATGTCTTAACCGGGTCTGGATTGCCAGGGAAATTGGCGGATTGTTCTGAGAAAGACCCTGCTGCCTGTGAAATATATTTTGTCGAAGGGGATTCAGCGGGTGGAACTGCGAAACAAGGAAGAGATCGTCATTTTCAAGCAATTATGCCACTTCGTGGTAAAATATTGAATGTTGAAAAAGCCATGCAACACAAAATATTTGAAAATGAAGAAATCAAGAATATCTATACAGCCCTTGGAGTAAGAATTGGTACAGAAGAAGATTCAA
>CAZNVU010000229.1:0-1974 GCA_964576575.1 uncultured Chryseobacterium sp. | reverse complement strand
CTGGGATGATGAAAAATTGTGATCAGATATTATTTTATTTTAATTCATAAATTCATATTATAAACATAATTTTATCAGTATTGTTGTAATCTATAAAAATATGATCAGTATATATAAAAATTATATCAAGGCAAGTAGAAGATTGAATGACTTTATATCATTTGATTTATAGCTAACTATGTCTGACAAGAATGAACACCATAAACTACCATGTAAATATCAGAGCGTTCTGCGATATTTAATCTTTCATGTAGACATACCAGTATATCTCGATTGTTAACAAACAAATTGCTTTTGAAATTTCAAAGACGTGGTAAAAAAATTGATGGTAAAAAGATTAAATCCAAATAATGCTTAGAGAAATCTAGTTCAATCCGATGTCGTTTACACGATTTGATGATGAATCTACGATTCCTACTGAAATTCCGGACAAATGTTCAAAATCTCACCCAAAGCCGACCCTGTTAGCGCAGGGTGCTTCAATGGTTTGGGTGCATACCCGGTGGTGGGAGAAGATTTTGGTTTCCTTTTTTTTGGCTTTGATGTTGGTGATCCCACTTTTGACCAACTGGATGAATGTTCAGATGGTGCAAGGGGCTACCCAATCTTTTGCAATCATTTTTTGCTTTGTCCGCATTCTTGAGCGCCTAGTCGATGTCATACGGGAGTGTTTCCTGTTGAGACTAGGAACACGTTTGCAAATTCTGTTTCTCAAAAGTGGGCTCGCTCATTATGCCAGTCTATCCAAGCCTTCTCGGCTTTCCAATCCTGCCTACAATTTTGTAAAGTTCCTGCAAGAAGCCTCCTGGGCAATCAATCATTTGGTTGAATGGGGACTGTTTGCAATGGGCTCCATGGTTGGTAAGTCAGTATCCGCCGGTATTCTGTTATTTGTATTTGATCTGGAATGGGTTGATTATGTTGTCCTACCTATCGCAATAGCAATTGCTGCTTGTGTCATCCGAAAGCTACAAATACGCCTTACTGAACAGCAACAAATATCAAGAGATATTGGTGAAACTACAACGGACTTAGAACAGTTGAAGGCAATAAACCTACAAAATGGCGACATTGGAGCCCATGAAATTGGCAAATTTTTGCTTAAACCTATTCTCTTCGATAACCGCTTTGTGCGCCCTTTGTATAACTATATTGGATGCACTCTGGATGTCGCACTTGAATTGGTTGCACTCGCATACGCAATCTATTTACCCAATGACAGAGCCTTTGTGGCAAAGCTTGTGCTTATCCGCACAATTTCTTCTGCACTTAACTCAGTGACCCACTTTATGTCGCAATATAACCGATTTTGTAATCAATATTTGAAATATCGCAAGCATTTTGAACAAACCGATTTGTCATATGATGTACACCATGAAAAGCTCCCAATTCCTAATCAAGGTCTTGAAATGACGAGTGTTTCTATTCAATGTGGGAAAGATTACTCTATTCAAGGAGGTGAAATTCCAATTGAACTAGGACATATGTTGGTTCAAGGACCATCTGGAGTTGGGAAAACATCTCTAATGGATGCCTTACGTGGTTTTATCTCTGGAGTGAGTCTTAGCAGTGGTGTTCCCGGGAACTACTCGCATCAAATTTGTATGCATGCACAATCTTGTGCATCTTTGGTTCAACTAACATCGGTCTCATTGGCTGATTTGTTTGGAACAATTAATTCTCAAGAATTTGAGCGTATCCGAGAATTGTTATGTATTGTGTTTCAGGAATCAGAACTTAGACGAATCCTTGATAATATTAGTTTGGAAAACCCTTTTCAAACGAAGATTGAGGGGAAACTGTCTGGTGGGCAACAGGCTCGCATTTTTATTGCTTTGACACTGTGGAATATTGAAAAATATTCATCAAAAATAGCAATTTTTGACGAGGTAGAAAGTGCTTTAGACCCTGGAAATCGGGTTGCTGTTTTGCAGAAGCTATATACACACCTCAAGTCTCGCAATATTGCGGCAA
>CAZNVU010000228.1:0-1981 GCA_964576575.1 uncultured Chryseobacterium sp. | reverse complement strand
GATTTCACTTAGTGGAGCTTTCTCCGTTTTTTCTTCGGGTTTGTATTGGTTAGCCAATGAAATGAACTGCTTAATGATTTCATCAGAAACATGTTCGCCTCTGCGGTTCAAACGGTTTACCAATCGCACCAATTTCAAATTCTCTTTATTGATGTAAGCATTTTGCGAATGCAATATAGAATTGCTCACTTTGTCAATTTCCGACACTGGATAGCCGTATTCCATCATTTTATTAATTAAAAAAGCAATAGCAGTCTGTTGTGGTTGATTGTAACGCACCTGATGTTCTTCTTCCGAAAACTGATAGCGTTGAATAAAATCCAATATGTATGCTTCCGTTTCAGGTTTATGTTTGAATTTATCGGCAAAGCGTTCATTTTGCTCACTGGTTGCTTTGATATGCAACAAACCTTCGGTAGTGGTGAGTAACTCCCCAATTTTATCTTTGGTGAACGCCACAAAATATCCTGCTTCCAATGTTTCTTCTTCACCTGCTGCCAAATGAGCCAAGTGGATAAAATCATCTTCTTCTTTTCGCATTTGCACCTTACCCCATTTGCCTTTGGGCATATTTTTAATTTGCTCTTTGTAGGTTAATGCAAATTCCTCATTGCGGTCAAATGCTCTCAGGTCGTCCATAAATAAATCTTCGGCTGCAAGCAATTCTGATGTTTCAAATATTTTCTGAAATGCAGCCAATCGTTTCTTTTCATCACGGCTGTATAGGTCTTCGGTATAGTCCTGTGGTTCGGGGTCTTCATCCAAAATAGATTGGTCGGTTCCAATAGTGTAGCGTATCAGGTTGATTTTATCTTCCAATTTGCGGACTAATTGGAGGTAACTTTCCAACTGTTCTTCAGGTCGGAAATTGTAAATAAAAATTTCTTCGTGTTTACTACCCAAGCGATTGATGCGACCATTTCTTTGAATCATTCGCACAGGGTTCCAATGCAAATCGTAGTTGATTATCATTCCGCAATCTTGCAAGTTCTGCCCCTCAGAAAGTTTGTCGGTTGCAATCAGGAAATCAATTTCTTTTTCTCCGTTTTTTAGTTGGTATTTTTTGGAAACAGGAGCAAAGCGCTTGGCATAGTCTTCAATCTCACTTTTTGAACCTAAGGCAAATTCAATGTTTTTGCCTTTCACCAAATACTGCGGCAGGTTGTCAGAGAGATATTGCAAGGTGTCGGCAAAGTAGGTGAACACCAAAACTTTTCGGTCTTCATTTTGATTTAAGTGTTTGGCTAATTCCTGAATCTTATCGTCCTTGTCTAACAAATACTTGATTTGCTCTTTCAAAATTTTCAGCACTGCAAGGTCTTTGCTGATGTCTGCTTTCAGTTGTATAACATTAAAAACACCTTCATCGGCAACAATACTGGTAAATCCTTCTTCTGCACTTTCAAAATCTTCAATATCAAAATCCAATTCATCTTCCTCAGCATTTTGTTCATTGTAGGCATCAATGGCTTTGTTTAACGCTGATAGATTTTTTACTGAAATGATTTTATTGAACTGCTCTAACTTGGCTTGAAAATCAATCAGCTTTTTCTCATAGCTGCCAATTGATTTATTGATGGAGAAGAGTGATGATTCCAAACGCTTTAAAAATACGGTTCTGAATATTCCGTAAATACCAATCTGTCTGCTCAGTTCTCGGTTTTCATCTGCATTTAACTCCAATTCTCCACGCTTTCTACCATAGTAAGCATGACGATAAATATTGTAGCGGTAGCAAGGAAAACCCAAACTCAGCAATGCGGTGTATATAATTTCAAGTGATGAATGAATGGGCTTGTCTCTTTCGGTGTAATGGTCAAACAAGTCAAGCGGATGAGCCAAATACTCTAACTCAGCCAAACTGCTGATTTCGTAATTAAAAGCCCTTGTCAGTTCAGGATATGACTCTGCATATTTCAGCAATTGCGATTTGAACTGATTGGGAACTTCATACTCCAAATTGTCAGGATATGATTTTGGA
>CAZNVU010000227.1:0-1989 GCA_964576575.1 uncultured Chryseobacterium sp. | reverse complement strand
AAAAAACCATCGATCTGTTTCTTTAAGATGGCCAACTTCGTCACGGTATTCAATACTGACTGGAGCTTGGAGCTTTTAAATTGCAAGTCTAGCCGCAACCTTTCCTGCTCCATTTTTACCCAATTTAACTGCAAATTTTGAAAATTGATTTTCTCCTCTGATTCTCTGGCTTTCACTTTTTGAGAGTTATAGAAGTACAATCCACCTAAAAAAAGCAAGACAATTAAAAACACCAACGCTACAATAAAATAGACTTGAGCCTTCAACCTTTGAGACTGAATTTCATTGTCCTCCTTCTGTTTTTCCAAGGCAATTGCCATGTCTTTGCGCTCTGCCAATATGGAGTAATCCAAAAGTTCTTGTGTATTTCTCTCTTCATTCAACCGATTTCCTTCTTCTTGAAACTGCTTATAATGTTCTAAAGCAAAACCAAACTGTCCTTTGCTTTCACAATACACCGACATCATGTGGTGAAACTGTTGATTTAATATATGATCATTTTGACCCAATTTACTTTTAATCCGCAAGAAGTCATCTGGTAAAGGTCTATCCAAGAAAATTAGGGCTTCGCACAACAAAAGATCATAGTTCATTGATCCTTTACCATAGCCCTTCAATAATCTATCTACCTCTTTAGACAACATATTCCGATTCTTGAATTTCAGGGCAAATTCCAAGAATACCTCATCGTACACCCGCTCATAAAAAGTTGAGTTCACCAATTGACTCTTTGCTAGCGCTAGCCAATACCGAAAGGTATTTTCTTGATTTTTAAGCGCAAACAATTTTGCCAAATTGATATACTTTATGGCCGACATATTTGACGAAACGCCACTAGGAATTTGCAAAAAGACCTGTTCGGCCCTTTTCAAATTTCCGGTTTCCATATGTGACACCCCAATATTGAGATGATTCACCCAAAAGTTCTCATTCTTTTCCCCCAGTGCTTCAAAAATTTCTTTGGCCTCCACAAAATAGGAAATTGCAGACTGAAATAATCCTTTGCTCATATAGGCAGAACCTAAATTGGATAGATTGGCGGCAGCATTTTGATTCAGGCGGTCATTACCAGTGTATCGCTCAGTCTCCCGCCAATAAAAAATGGCGGAATCTATAATTTGAGACTGATAATACAAAACACCCAAATGAGCCGATACATATTGATACTCCGCAGAGTCAGGATTTAAATCAATTTCCCGTTTAATTGAAAACAAAATCTGCTTGGCCTTCTCAAACTCCTCCATTCCAATGGCCTTTTGAGCAACCTTGATTTGTTGCTCATATTTAGAATCAACAGTTATTGTAGAGGGCCTCTCCTTGTCTGATTTGTTATCCTTACAAGAAATAACAATGAAACACGTAAGTGCCATCACTATGAAATACCATTTTGACAGCGTTGAATTATCGGGATCTCGTTGCATGCCTCAAATTTGCAAAATATTGGTGAGTATAATTAAGAAAAAGGGGAAAACGATGTTTTCCCCTTTTCATTCAAAAGGTTTGTGATTACTTACTCACCACCATTCTCATGGTTTTCAACTCACCATTTTGCAGTAGCTCCACCATGTAAACACCATCAGCCAAAGTTTGACCAAAGTCCATGGTAGTATTCATTGATCCTTCCACCATAAAACGGTTGTTGTAAACTTCACGACCTGTAGCATCGGTTACTTTCAAATTCAATGAACCTTCTAGTCCGTTGATACTGAAGTTTACCATTTGACCATTGTTGGGGTTGGGGTAAATGGTAGTGGTAATACCATTCTCAGAACGCTCAGACATGTTTACCTCCTCCTCAATGGTTGGCATACCTGCAGCGCCGATGGTCTTGACACATTGAGAAGAACCAAAGGCTGATTCTGTTACACCATCAACATGCTTACTCGCTATGCGTACATCATAACGCTGACCATTGGCCATTCCAGAAACAGCGCTCAACATCAATATACGAGAACCTCCAACAGGACCTTGAACTTCAAGAGGTAAAGA
>CAZNVU010000226.1:0-1995 GCA_964576575.1 uncultured Chryseobacterium sp. | reverse complement strand
CGTGGATATTTTTGAAAGAATCAAACACAATCGCGGACCCATTGGTCAGCATTCTAAAGAATCTCATGGATACTTCTCTTTTCCTAAGTTGGAAGGGGAGTTGGGTGCACACATGACCTTTCGTGACAAGCCAGTGTTGGTTTGGAGTTTAAATAATTATTTGGGATTGGGTAACGATCCAGAGATCAGAAAAGTAGATGCTGATGCTGCAGCTGCTTGGGGCATGGCCTATCCAATGGGAGCCCGCATGATGAGCGGTCAAACCAAATACCATGAGCAATTGGAACATGAGTTGGCCGATTTCATGCAAAAAGATGATGCATTCCTTTTGAACTACGGTTACCAAGGTTGCATGTCTGCTATTGAGGCTTTGGTGAGCAGAAATGACGTTGTGGTGTATGACAGCGAGTGTCATGCCTGTATGATCGACGGAGTGCGTTTGCACCAAGGAAAACGTTTTGTATTCCAACACAACGACATGGAGAGCTTTGAGAAAATGCTCAAAATGGCCAAGAAGTTAACTGAGAAGACAGGTGGTGGTATCATGGTTATGACCGAAGGGGTTTTCGGTATGGCGGGTGACCAAGGGATGTTGAAAGAAATTGTTGCTTTCAAGAAAGAATACGGTTTCCGTTTGTTTGTTGATGATGCACACGGTTTTGGATCCATTGGTAACATGGGGCGCGGTACCGGAGACGCACAAGGTGTTCAAGCTGAAATTGATGTTTACTTTGGAACCTTTGCCAAAGCAATGGCAACTGTAGGTGCTTTTGTAGCGAGCGACCAGCATGTTATTGAGTTCTTGCGTTACAACATGCGCTCTCAAACCTTTGCCAAGTCATTGCCCATGCCCATCGTAATTGGTGCCTTGAAGCGCTTGGAAATGATCAGAACAAAACCTGAATTGCAAGAGAACCTTTGGAAAATTGCTCGTGCTTTGCAAAGCGGATTGACAGAAGCCGGTTTTGACATTGGAAAAACCAATTCCGTTGTGACGCCTGTTTTCCTCAAAGGAAGTTTGGGAGAGGCCACCAATGTTACCCTAGCTTTGCGTGAGAAGCATGGTATTTTCTGCTCTATTGTTGTATACCCAGTTGTGCCAAAGGACGTGATTATGTTGCGTTTGATTCCTACAACCGTTCATACTTTGGAAGATGTGCGTTATACCATCGAGTGTTTCACCAAGGTGAGAGCGCAATTGGAAGCGGGCGAGTTTGCGGGGGAGCGCATTGCCAGTTGGGCATAATTTATTAGGTCAATATGTTAAAGGGATTCATGTGAATCCCTTTTTTTTGTACTATTGTTTCTATTAATTTGAGATTATGAAATCAAAATGGATTTTGGGTTTAACCCTTTTAAGCGCAAGTTTTTTTATTTGCGGTGTTTTAAGCGAGGATGGTAAAGCAGGTAAAACAGGTGCTCCAGGTGAAGGTACTTGTGTACAATGTCACGGAGGAACAGCATTGAATGCAGGAGGCGGATACGTTTTTGTGGAGTCGTCTAATATGATTTTTGGTCAACACGCATTGGGTGAAACTTATAATATGTCAGTCACTGTTGGCCAAGCGGGCAATAGTCTTTTTGGTTTCAGTGTTGTGGCTTTGGATGCCAATGGTAATTCAGTTGGAACTTTTACAGCAGGAACGGACAATCACACGGAGAATTTCACTGTTAGCGGGAGCTCTCGACAATATGTAACCCATAATACAAATGGTGGCTCTTCTCAGGACGAGCACACCTTCAATTTCACCTGGACCGCACCGTCAGAGGATTTTGGTACGGTTACCTTTTATGCCACTGGATTGGCGGCCAATGGAAATGGTCAGAACTCGGGAGATAGAGTTTACAGTGCAACGATGGAATCTCCTGTAATTCCATCTACAGGTATTAACAACAAACAGAAAGAAGTTTCCATCAATTGGGATCCCATTCAAGAGTCAATCGTGGTGAGCAATCATAACAAACCTTATTCGTTGGAAGTATTTGATGTGCAAG
>CAZNVU010000225.1:0-1999 GCA_964576575.1 uncultured Chryseobacterium sp. | reverse complement strand
AACAGTTCAAATCATGATTCAAGCAGAACAGTTTTCCTCATGATGTGCATAGCTTCATTTAAACTGGTACAGTTGCAATAAATATTTCAATTGTGGTCTTCGCTTTGATCAATACTTCCTCCATTGGATCAATAAAAACTGATTCCAATCCAGCAGAATGAAACTTGGTAGCGCCCACCCAATCTGCCTCCCCTGTTAAAACAAGTGCAATGGTAGGACCTTTGTAGCTCAACGCTTTCTCTTCACCTGCCCTAATGATCATTTTTTGAATTTGGAAGTCATTTGTATCACAGGGGTAGTCGCAGCTATTACTGTTTAATATTTCCCGTACAATTACAGGATTTGTTATAACAAAAGAAGTTTGATCTAGTAGTTCCGGGATGTCAATATATTTATTCGTCAATCCTGCCCTTAAGACATTATCAGAATTGGCCATCAATTCTATATTCTGCCCTTCCAGGTAAGCATGTAGAATTCCTGCTCCCTGAAAAATTCCATCTCCTTTTTTCAAGTTGAGGATGTTCATAAGGTAGATGGAAAAAATACCTTTATCGTATTGTCCCTCACTACATAAGTTCAATATGGCTCTGGCTGCCCAGAAATCGGGACTATCTTTTTCCAGCTGACCCGCCTGATACATTGGAATAATTTGTTTGGCCTGAACAGAAATAATCTCATTTACCTTTTCTTGTGGCATTGACAATAAAAACTCAAATAAGCCTTTGATACCTCCACTTTGAAAATGAGGAAGAAATGCGCTCAAGAATGAAAATCGATTTAGTCGCTCTTCTATATCTGCCGAAAATCCATGAAGCAACCAAAAATCACTCAAAGCAATCATTACCTCCGGCTTATGATTCTGATCCTTATAATTTCGATTGGGAGCTGATAATGATATCCCTTTCTGTTCTTCTTCTGCATATCCCAGTTTAGCCATTGCCTTGGTAGGATGTACCTGAATACTTAGCATATCCTTAACATCAAGAATTTTAAGTAAAAAAGGTAACTCATTAAATTCTGCAATGGTTTCACGACCAAGGTGTCTGAATTTATCTGACCCAATAAGGTTATTCAATGTAGTTGTAGCGCCTTCGCCCAAATTAACAAGACCAGGGCCCCCTGGATGAACTCCTAACCAATATTCAGCAAAGGAATTCCCATCAGAATTTAAATGGTTCAATAACTCAGGAAGAAAAGTTTTTCCTCCCCATGAATAGTGCTGTATTCGCCCTTGCAATCTGTACATTTCACCTGTATTTATATTATCCCTTGAATAATTTCAAAGTTAAATCTTTGATTGATCATGGCAAGACATAATGAAACTGGAAAACTAGGAGAATTTTTGGCAAAAGAATGGTTGATCAAAAACGACTACACCATTATTGAAACCAACTGGAGATACGGAAAATGGGAAATTGATATCATAGTCATGAAAGAAGATAAACTTCATTTCATTGAAGTAAAAACAAGAAGAAATAGTAATTATGGCTACCCAGAAGATTTAGTTGATAAAAACAAATTACGTTATTTCATATCTGCAGGCACAGCCTACATCAGAAGAAACAAAGGTTATAGATGGATCAGATTTGACATATTAGCCATCACACTTGACGAATATGACAATCCAAGCTTTTTCCTAATCGAGGATGTGTATTTTTAAACTACTTGGACAATAACGCAGCTAACCGAGTTTGTAAATCTTCACCACGAAGGTTTTTAGCTACAATTATACCATTTGGATCAATAAGGAAGTTTTGAGGAATGCTTTGTATTTTATATTGAACCGCAACAGCATTGTTCCAAAACTTTAAGTCGCTTACTTGTGTCCATGTTAAATTATCATCTTTAATTGCTTTCAACCAAGGATCTTTTGCCCTGTCCAGCGATACACCAAAAACAGTAAAGTTTTTATCCTTGTACTTGTTGAATGCATTTACAACATTGGGATTTTCCTGGCGACAAGGACCACACCAGCTTGCCCAAAAATCAACTAATACAT
>CAZNVU010000224.1:0-2068 GCA_964576575.1 uncultured Chryseobacterium sp. | reverse complement strand
ACAAGTCATATCTATTTGTATCAGAAGTCAATTGCTTTCTTCTGAAGATTTCTTCGTTGGGGTTGTTCTGAACAGGTAAACTTGTTTGACCAATAGCAATATTTCCTATTGAGATTGAAAGAAAAAAGACAATAAAAAGAATTGGAAACTTATACATTAAAAGAAGTAGCTGACGCCCAGCATTCCCATGAAATTGAAACGGTGTTTGCCATTCTCCCAGCCATAATTTTGAGAATGTATGCCAGATAGCCTGGTATTAAGTAGAAAAGAGTTTATTTTTTTTCTACCAACCAAACCTAGTGATATATCAGTAAAGCGTTGAATATATTCGGCTGGATTGCGTTCAATTCTTTCAGCAATCAAACCAATCTGATCAAATCCGTTTCGAAATATTGCTGAAAATGAAACTAAGTTGGATCCATAACCGATTCCAGAACCTAGAACTTCACCCATGTGACTGAAGTTGGATTTTCGGTGATGAATGTACCAGCTTCCAGCATTCCGAACTAAATAATCTGCTGATTGTGCAAGTTGATTGATTTCTGCATTAAGATCTAGTTGTTTGTTCTTTGAAAGTTGTATTATTTTCTTTACTCCAATAACATATGAAGATGAATGAGAAGGGGACATAATCAGATCTCTTAAATTGTACTTGTGATCATTCCAGCCGTACTCAAAATAAATTTCAGCATTAGCTTTAGGCACCCTTGCACGAACAAACAAAGAAATAAGCTGGTTCCATTCAAGACTATCTTCGAAAGCAAATCTTTTTTCTTTAAACAAACCATCAATTATTGGCAAATAAGCTTTAACCACGCCAACTTGCTGAGCAATATTACCCTGAACATCTCCAACACCTGATATAAATGAACGCGTGCCACCAACACTAACATTCTTTAAAAAAGATGGTGTGTAAGAAATGACAATTGAATTAATATATTTAGAAGTATTTTGTCTACTTCCTTCCTCACCACTCATATCTACAAAGTTTTTCAAATTATATACTTCTTCAGTGATATAGTCATTGGTTCTTCCTCTTCCTCCAATAACCTGCCATTCAAATTTTCCAATTGGAGTTTTTAATGGTCTTCTAGTATTGAAACTCAAATGTAGAAATCCAGATGGGTTATTGGTCATCATCAAACCAGTTGATTGCCCTGGCCCCCACCAAATATTTTCAGTTGAAGCAGCAAAAGATAATGGTCCAATATTTAATGCAGCTCTTGATTGACCAGGCAATATTTTTTGTTGTCTTCCACCAGGGTTTACTTGTCCGTAAAAAGGAGTAGTTTCATAAACTGAATTCTGAGCATATAATATCTCTGGTTTCACTTGTAAGGACAAAGGTCCAATTTCACCATAGAACCCTGTACTAATAACTTGTTGCAACCCATTAACAGGCATGAGTGCTCCATCAGACCATCCAAAGGGATGATGTGAGGTATATTTTGTTATAGAGGTAACGGGTAGTAAAGCAATTTTACCAATCCCTTTCCAGAAATCAACTTTTCTTTCTTTGAAGTTCTCGCTTCCATCACCTCCAATTAATTTATAGAGAGAATCAGCAGTAAATTTTTTACTAAATGAAATCGGACGCACATTCATAGAGTGCTCGAGAGGCAACTTTCCTTGCAACTGCAAAACCCTTAGATCTTGATCAAAAGAAAAGGGAGTGACAGGTATTGTTTGGGCATGGATAAAATGTCCCAGTGACAAGTAACTAAAAACAATTAGTAAAGTAAAGCGTATTCTTTTCAAAATTGAAATTACAATCTCAATAAACTAATAACTACTGCGGCAAGAGAAGCAATTGCACTAGAAATTCCAATGAATTCAGTCGGGGATATTCTATTTTTAGCAGGTGGCTCCTGTGGAACAATAATCTCAGCTCCAGGATTCACACGAGGATAATGTTTAAAAATCAAAAACTTTTTGGTTGTCGCTGCTCTTCCATTTGCATAAACGATGTATGCACTTCTTCTCCATGCGTCTCTTGAGAATCCGCCTGCAGATGAGATATAAGATTTAAAACTTTTACCAGCAACATAAGGAATTTGAGTCGACTGTA
>CAZNVU010000223.1:0-2097 GCA_964576575.1 uncultured Chryseobacterium sp. | reverse complement strand
TTTCAGTAATATTGGTACCGCTAAACCAAGCTAAATGAAACACTTACTACTCTCCTTTCTTTTTTTATTTCCTTCCCTTTTGTTTTCGCAGGTCCTGATCAATGAATACTCTTGTTCTAACATGACGGGTATTGTAGATGCATTTGGTGAAAGAGAAGACTGGATTGAGCTCTACAATACCAATTCAACGCCTATAGATTTAACGGGTTGGTTTTTATCCGACAGAGCTGGGAATATCGCCAAATGGCAAATTCCTAGCGGAAGTATCGCTGCTAATGGCTTTAAAATGGTATATTGTTCTGCTAGGGACTTAGTTTCAGGTAATGAATATCACCCCAATTTTAGATTATCACAAACTGGTGGAGATTGGATCATTCTCTCGAACCCATCCGCTGTAGTAATAGACTCCTTTAAAATAGTACACCTCACCAAAGCGAATCATTCTGTGGGCCGGTCGAGTAATGGAGCCAATGATTTTAAATTGTTTACAACACCAACGCCAAATGCGAACAACGTCGGTGGGGTCAATTTTTACCCACCAAAGCCGGTTTTTAGTGTAGCACCTGGGTTTTATGCTGGAGCCCAAACGGTCAGCATTACTTGTGCAGACCCAACCGCTACCATTCGCTACACCCTTGATGGTTCAGACCCCATACCAACTTCACCCATTTACAGCAGCCCAATCAACATTACCACAACAAAAGTCTTAAGAGCAACAGCATTCGGATCTGCGCTCTCTTCCTTCACGGAGACCAACACTTATTTTATAAATGTAAGCCATACCATTCCTGTGGTATCAGTTTGCAGTGAAGGCGTCTATTCGTTAGTGGCCAATGGTAGTCAAAACCCACCGAATCGCATTGGTTCTTTTGAACTTTTTGAACAAGACGGTTCGTTTATCGATGAATCTGAAGGTGACTTCAATAAACACGGCAACGACTCTTGGGCCTATGCGCAAAGGGGCTTTGACTTCATTTGTAGAGACCAATACGGCCACAACGGCGATCTCGAGCACGAAATTTTTCCAGAAAAAGACCGAGATGAGTTTCAGAGGGTGATGCTAAAACCGGGTGCTAGCGACAATTATCCTTTTGAACAAGGTGCGCACATCCGAGATGCTTTTATTCATACGCTTTCTATTCGTGCAGATCTCCGTCTAGATGAACGCACCTGGCGCCCTGCAATTGTTTATCTGAACGGCAGCTATTGGGGCGTCTATGAAATTCGTGAAAAAGCAGATGACCACGACTACACCGATATCTATTACGGCCAAGATAAATACAATCTGCACTACCTCAAAACATGGGGAGGTACTTGGCAAGAGTACGGTGCACCAAATGCCCAACCAAGTTGGAATGCCTTACGCAACTACATACTTGCCAACAACATGGGTAACCCAACGAACTTTAATTACGTCGATTCATTGCTCAACTGGAAATCCCTCGCCGATTATTTCATGATCAATTCCTATACCGTCAATCAAGATTGGCTCAATTGGAACACCGCTTGGTGGAGAGGCTTAGATACCGCCGGCGACAAAACAAAATGGCGCTATGTTCTTTGGGATATGGACGCTACTTTCGGCCATTACATCAATTACACAGGCATTCCTGACCCAACTGCCAATGCCGACCCATGTAATGCCGAAAACCTTCCAAATCCGGGTGGTCAAGGTCATACAGATATCCTCGAAAAACTCATCAACGAAAATCCAGAAGTCGAACAATACTACATTACCCGCTATATCGACCTCATCAACACCTCTTTCAGTTGCACTAATATGCTTGCGCTGCTCGATAGCATGGTCAATGAAATTGAGCCTGAAATGACTGCCCAATGTGCCAAATGGGGCGGCACCTATAACGGCTGGCAATCTCGAGTGACCCAATTGCGCAATTTCATCAATCAGCGCTGTTTGGCCATGGAACAAGGCCTTATTGATTGTTATCAACTTTCTGGACCCTTTAACACCACTTTTGATGTGAGCCCTGCGGGTGCAGGCACAATTCAAGTCAATTCAATTATTCCTCCATCATATCCCTGGACAACCAGCTATTTTGGCGGCATTCAAACCCTTATAGAGCCTGATGCTAATCC
>CAZNVU010000222.1:0-2099 GCA_964576575.1 uncultured Chryseobacterium sp. | reverse complement strand
TTTGAGTGAATCTGGTATTACCAGAACCTGCAAAACCTCTTGTAGTAACTGTTTTGAATGTTAAGCTCGAAGCAACCACATCTACACCCTTTAGGTTTGATGCCATATCAAAATAATCAGCTGCAGGAGCATTCCTGATTGCTGTGCTGTTGATACGTTCAATCGATACTGGAGATTCGAGAATTTTTGTTGGAGTTCTTGTTGCAGAAACAACAACTTCTTCACCTAAAGTTGAAGATGGTGTTAAACTAACTGTAGGAATTACACCTGCAGCTGCAACACTTACTTCTGAAATACCATAGCCAATAGAAGAAAAAAGCAAAGTGACTGGAAATTTAGTTGAAGCAGGTACGCTTAGCGTAAAATTTCCTTTGTTGTCTGTAAAAGTGCCAGAAGTTCCTCCCTTCAATGTAACAGAAACTGAGGTAAGTGTTTCTGAACCTGTAGCACTCTTTACGTTACCTGAAATGGTAACATTTTGAGCATTAACAATAGCCGGCAGCATCAACATAAAGAATGCTGCAAAGCGCGCTAATCTTTTCATAAGCGATAATTTTGGTCAAATTTGGGTACAAAATAGGCATTGTTGCACTTATAAAAAAATTTCAAAGCAAGAATCCTTAATACTGTTTAACGTCAAAAATTGGCAGAATGAAGCAGCGTTTTTAATTTAGCGCCATGAATACCTTGAATTTTCCTGGTCAGACTGCCTTTTATAGGGGTAAAGTAAGAGATGTATATACCATAAACAACAAATTTCTGGTTATGGTAGCGAGTAACAGGATTTCAGCATTTGATGTGGTTTTACCCAAGCCAATACCTTATAAAGGACAGGTTTTGAACCAGATAGCAGCATATATGCTTGAAAAAACAAAATCTGTTTGTCCCAATTGGCTCATAAATACTCCTGCCCCAAATGTCTCAATCGGGCAATTATGTGTTCCTTTTAAAATTGAAATGGTTGTCAGAGGCAATTTGGTAGGCCACGCTTGGCGCACTTACCAGCAAGGCAGGGTGTTGTGTGGACAAATCATGCCTGATGGATTAAAAGAAAATGATTTCTTCCCTACTCCACTCATAACCCCCTCCACAAAAGCCGCAGCAGGTCATGATGAAGATATCAGTGCAGAGGAGATTATTCTTCAGGGGTTAGCAACAAAGGAAGAATGGGCTACTTTAAAAGAGTATACATTGGCTTTATTTGAAAAAGGAAAGGAGTTGGCTTTAAATCAAGGTCTAATTCTTGCGGACACCAAGTACGAATTCGGAAAATTGAATGGTGAAATCGTACTTATGGATGAAATCCATACACCTGATTCTTCAAGATATTTTTTTGCAGAAGGTTTCGAAGAGCGTCAGCAAAAAGGAGAACGTCAACTTCAATTGAGTAAAGAGTTTGTAAGAGAATGGTTGATTGCAAATGACTTTATGGGCAAACCTGGACAAGTTATACCAGAAATGACTGATGAATGGATACAAACAATTTCAAAGAGGTATATTCAGCTTTATGAACAATTGATTGGAGAATCTTTTGTGCCAATAGACCTTACAGAAGAAGAAATATACAACCAAACAATTGAAGCATTATCTAAAATATAAGCAAGCATTTTAATTATGCTTAGATAATGAATCTATTCTTTGCTTTGATTTATTGAAAATATTTCTTCCTTTATCAATTCCTTTTCTTTTTTCTTTTTGTTCATCTTCTGATAAGTGAATGAAAGATTGACATTCTGTACTGCAACATGCATCCAGGTTTTTTTTACATTCCTCACATTGAATAAATAAAAGATGGCAGGCACTATTGGCACAATTCACGTGGACATCACATGGAGTACCACATACGTGACAATTGGCAATTACATCATCTGTGATGCGCTCTCCTAGTCTTTCATCAAAAACAAAATTCTTTCCAATGAACTCATTCTCCAGGTTGTTCGTATTGACTTGATTGATATAATTTATTATTCCACCTTCTAAATGAAAAACATTCTTGTATCCATTGTGTAACATCCATGCACTTGCTTTTTCACATCGGATACCTCCTGTACAATACATGATAATATTCCGATCTTTATCTGACTCAAACATTTCTGCGG
>CAZNVU010000221.1:0-2133 GCA_964576575.1 uncultured Chryseobacterium sp. | reverse complement strand
TCCGTATTTCTGCTCTTTTCGGAAGCCACATTTCCCCTCTGGTTTTTTCAAGGGATGGAAAAAATGAAGCTGATTTCCATCGCCAATGTCTTCAGCAAGTTGCTTTACTTATTGGGTATTGTTCTGTTTATCCATGATCCGGACCAATCCAAATGGGTAAACTTTATCATGGGCGCGTCAGGATTAGGTATCAATATCCTGTTGCTGATTTACATCCATTTTGCCTTGGACATCAAATTTTACAAACCCAAATTCCTACAGCTTTTTACCTTACTTAAAAATACCGGCTTGCTTTTGCTATCCAATATCACAACCCATTTTTCAATCAATGGGGCATTGGTGGTGTTGAGTTTTTTTGCTTCCGCCACTACATTAGGCCTGTTCAGTCTTGCAGAAAGGATCTCCATGGTGCTTCGAATGTTTCCTTCTATGGTAATCCATTCTATTTTTCCCCATTCTTCAAAGCTGGTGAAAGAAGATCTAAGTGCATTTGTTTGTTACCTAAAGAAGGTTAGTTTCGCCGCTTTGGGCATTGGATTAATTGTTTCTTTAGCTGTTTTTGGTTTGGCCCCCTTTATCGTTCAATTGTTTTCTAAAACGGAATTGGTCGAATCCATTTCCTATTTGAGAGTTTTAGCTTTTATCCCCTTTTTGGCTTGCCTTAATATTATGAATGTGGTCATTTTCCTAGTCAATGGCCAAAACAACCTGATGTTCAAATCTTCCTGGATGATGGGTTTATTTATGATTTCCAATTCGTTCTTTCTTACTAGCCACTATGGGGCGATTGGGCTTTGCTATGCCATGCTATCCACCGAAATTGTGGTTTTTTTGATCTGCTGCATTTTAAATTGGGCGCATAATCGTCCTTTGATTTTAGCTATCTTAAAAACTAGTAAAAGCAATGATGCTTGAAAAAGATAGGGAGATGAATCAATTCAAAGAAAATTTGGAATCAGTTAGCAAGGAGTCAACCATCAGAAACAAAGTAGCGATCATTATCGTCAATTGGAATGGATATGACCTGACGAAAGCTTGTTTGGAGTCCCTAAATGAACTGCATTACTCCAATTTTCAAGTAGTATTGGTTGACAATGGGTCGGAAGACGGTTCGGGAGCAAAACTGAAAAGCGAATTTCCTGACATTGAGTTGCTAACCAGTCCAAACAACATTGGATTTACAGGTGGCAACAACCTTGGAATGCAGTGGGCAATGGATCATTTTTTTGATCAAGTGCTTTTGCTGAATAATGACACCCTTGTAGAACCTGACTTTTTGGATCCATTGGTTTCTTTTTTAGACCAAAACCCAGATTTTGGCGCGGTGCAGCCCAAAATCATGTTTGAAGCAGAACGGGATAAACTCTGGAATGCCGGGGGTGGATATTTCAAATGGTTGGAAATGACTTGGTCCATCGGCACAGGGCAACTAGATGAAGGACAATTTGACCAGGAAAAAGATACGCCCTGGATTACAGGATGTGCCATCCTTGTGAGATCGAATGTAATCAGAAAGGTGGGAATGTTGGACAATCGTTTTTTTGCCTACTACGAAGATGTCGAGTGGTCATTTCGAATCAAAAAATCAGGGTTCCGGCTTCGTTACCTTCCCCAATCCAAAATTTACCATGTGGCGGGAGGGTCCTCCAAAAAAATCAAAACCAAAGAAGGCATCATTCCTCCAATACTCCACTATTACCGGACTAGAAACCACCTCTTTTTAATTCGAAGCCATGCAAATCCAGTGTCCTTTGTATTAAGTTTGTTGTACCAAACAGCAAAAAACGCTGCCTTCATTCTGTATTTGGGATTAAATGGTAGGTTCCAAAAAGTAAATGCAATTTTGAAAGGACATTATGAAGGTCTTTTTTCCAAATGAAACCCATTTAATGAAAAGTACCAACACGCAATTATTCCCAGATATTGTAGCTTACTCCAAAGAAAGCGGGTTAAGTCCTGAAGTACTCGAAGAGGCATTTAAGCTTGAAAATCATTACCATAAATTGTTGGTTGAGGAAGAGGATGCCAAAAAAAGAGAGGGGTTATACGATGAGTTCTATTCCAATCTCCTTCTATTTTACGGCAGAACAGCAAAGGAAGACAGTTCGCTTGAAGAAAGAATAGCCACCAAAG
>CAZNVU010000220.1:0-2167 GCA_964576575.1 uncultured Chryseobacterium sp. | reverse complement strand
GTATACCCCGGGCAATGGATCTATGCATTATAATTTCTTGTTATGGCCTGGATTGCTTTTTTTCATGAGCTTTTTAATAAGACACCTTCAACAGATACGACCACGATCGATTCACGTCATTTTTGGGTTGGTTTTTCTCATTATGATTAATGATATTAGGGTTGGAAACACACGACCGTGGAGGGCGTTTGAATCTTATAAGAAGAAGGCCGATGAATGGGGAGAAGATCCGTTTATTCTTTCATTGATCGAGAATAAAATTTCAAAGAAGGATGTCGTTTTGTGGGGTTGGGATACGGTAACACCTGTATTGTTTGGTTTTAATCGTACAACTGGATTTCTTTATCCCCAGTTTGCATATGGCGAGTATAAAAATGTAGAACAGGTAAGAGATAACTATCTAAAGACTGTCCAAACTGACAGGCCGGAGTACTTTATTGAATTGGTTGGTTCGGGTAGACGATACTTTAAGGACATCAATAAGTATTCCGTGAGCAAATCATTTGAGGATCTGCAAAAAGAGTTGGATAAGCACTATGAACTTATTTCATCAGGAAACAATTTTAAAATTTACAAAAGAGTTTCTGTTTGATATACAGCAATACCAGGGGTATGAATATGATTTTGCCAGAGCAAGTGATCGAACAATAGAAATGATGGACGGAAGGATAGTATAGCGCTAGAACGACTAACTAACGCTTGGACAATAGCACCTTCTTCAATGGAACTTCAATACATCGGTGTAGGCTCATTCCTAAAGTGATAGATAAGAAAATGACCATGCTGTATAGCTGTAAGTCTTCTAAGCCGCTGAACAAATGGCTTTGTTTATTGTAAAAAAAAACATTAACTACAGCCAGAACAATTGGAAAATGGACAATGTAAATGGCATAGCTGGCATTCCCCAATTGTGTAATCCATGAAAAGTTGAGCCAATGATCCTCTCTCGTTTGCGATACCTTAAAAATAAACAGCCCTGACAAAGACGAAACAAAGAGATAATTAAAATTGGCCCATTTCTCAGGCAGGCAATACGCGCTGAAAGCAAAGATTAGTAAGTTGAAAAACAGCAATATGTTGAGATGGCGGAAAATGAATGATTTCACCAAAGAGCTTTTGTCATGAAAGACAAAAGCTAAATATCCACCTAACGCCATGCATTCAAACTTGTTTAAAATCAGGTAAAGGGCCAGGGGCTGAAGCGGAAGATGAAAACGAATGACCAATAGCTTGACCACAATTTTGGAAACCATCCAAAATGCCCCGAATATCAAAATGCTATTTTTGTTTTGCTTTATTTTTCGCAAAAGCCAAGGCCAAAATAGGTAAAAATGTTCTTCAACACCGATAGACCACAAATGCCCAAGCATGCCTACGGAAGGGATGAAAAGCAGTGCAACGTTGGGGGAGAAAAGGATGTGAGAAGCAATAAAGAAGAGTTGATGTTCATGCCAATCAAATGTATTGGGATAATTAAACAAAGTCCAATCTATGGCACCTGCAAGAAAAGCAAATCCAATAAGCACTAGGTATAAGGGCCAAATACGAACCACCCTTCTCCAGTAGAATTTACGTATTGAGAACGTGCCTGTTTTTTTTGTTTCAGTGATCAATACATGTGTGATTAAAAAACCACTGAGGACAAAGAAAAAAACAACAGCATTAAAACCAAGGTGGGAGATCAAAGGAGCGGACCAATGCATTTTTCCTTGCCGCATGTATTCTATAGGTGCTGCGGTGTAGATGTTATTTAAATCATACCAAAGAGTGGAAAAACCAAACACTTTTTTCATCATTTCAATGTGACCAATGATAACAGCCAATGCGGCAAATAGCCTCAAGGCTGTGATTCCTGGAATTTGAAAGGGTTTTGACATTCCTTTCAAAAGTAGTTATTTATTTAAGCTCTTGAAAGAGAATGCTATTTTTCAGGTGATTCAATTGATGAGACAATAATAAAGTGAAAGATGGATGGGTAAATCAGAGTTTCAACGGACATAATTTTCTTTAAATGATTTGAATCTCTTGATTAGTGTTTATATTTGAAATAACAGAATATTTGGGAGCTGTACAAGCCTGCTAACCTCAGTTTATGACTATTTCAATACTTCAATCCAATTACATTCCGTGGAAGGGATATTTCGATATCATCGCGAAGTCAGATGTA
>CAZNVU010000219.1:0-2214 GCA_964576575.1 uncultured Chryseobacterium sp. | reverse complement strand
CAGAATGAGAATGTGCAAAGGCCAATCAACAACTTGGAGTATATTCTTTGGTTTGTAGTTGACCCTGAAAAGGCTAAATACAATTTGGTTACCTATACTGATCCTGGGAAAGAGAAGAAAATGAAAATTACCAATGGTGCTAAAGATGTGGACGAAAATGGAATTGTATGGGAGAAGGTGAAATCAATTTCCAAACCGTACCAAAAAATCATGTCCCATATTTCAGCTCAGCAGGTTCTTCACATGATTGAGTGTACCACGGGAAAAAATAGTGAAATCTATAAGGTTTATAGTGAAGGTGGGCCGGCCGTAATGGCAGATCTTCTCCCAATACTTCCCATCATGATGACGACTTCGGAAAACGATATTGTCTATGATCCCTTCGCGGGGACAAATTGTGTAGGTCGGTCAGCAATTCTTCTCAATAGAGTCGCACTTGCCACCGAATTGTCTCGAAAGTATTACACAATAGGATGTGGAGTTGTAGAAAACGCTATCAAAGATTTCAATCAAGAGGATTTAGATGTAGTGAAGTATTTCTGTAATCCTGAAATGGAAAATCATTTCCCAATTGCAGCCTAACCAACCTTATTCATTATCAAAACTAAAAACAAAAAAGACATGAAAACCAAGGACAAAAAAAACAAAAGACTTACTAAGGAAATCAAAATCAATAAATTTTATCCATGGGAGGACAACTGCATGGATGCTATAAACCTGAATGGAAAGGTTTGTGGGATTATTCTACCCTTTGCTATTAACCAAGCAGCATGATTATGAAAGAAAGGAATCTGCAAGAGGAAAACTCAAGAAATGGACCCTCCCCTACTGGGGAGGATCTAATTTCCCTGGAACTATTGATGGATGCGTTTGCGGAATTAGAATATCAATTCTTCTTAGAAAAAAATGAGATGTTGAATGCAGCATCTAATCAACCTAAACTTGACCTTAGCCACACCACGAACCAAAAAACTGCTGCATGATAAAAAATGTAATTACCTACCAGCGCGTCTCTTCGGAGGACCAAGCCCAGCATGGGTATTCATTGGACTATCAAGAACAAACCAATCATAAGTATTGTGAAATTAAAGAGTATAAGATTGTTCAATCGTTCCGTGAAGATCATTCGGCAAAGGATTTTGAACGTCCAGAATGGAAAAAAATAATCAAATTGGTCAAATCCAAAGAGAACCAACATGATAAGATCTCTTCGATAGTAATATTACGAGCTGATCGATTTTCAAGAAATCTTCTCTTATCACTGGTTGAAAAAGCAAAACTTAACTTGCTGGGATGTAACGTTGAATTTGTAGAAGGAGGAATAGATTTATCAAATCCTGAATCACTAGTAGTCGAAGCAATCCAATATGCACTACCCCAAGTTGAGAATGAAAAACTGTCTTTGAGGACAAGAGAAGGTTCCTATAAGTGTAGACTATCTGGCGGATGGACAGGTTCACCATTAAGAGGGTATAAGTCCATCAGACTTGAAAAATTTCCCTCTATGGCATTAAATGAACAAGCTCCAATAATCAAAGAGGCATTTGAAAAAATGGCCACTGGCCTGTATTCAGCTGATCAAATCAGACGTTGGTTGAATTCAAAAGGCATGAAAATCACAAAAAACCAATTCCCAAACATAATTAGGAACATCGCCTACACAGGAAAAATACTGATTCTTCCATTCAAAGATCAACCGAGAAAAATTGTAGACGGTCTTCACCCCTCTTTGGTCAGCGAAGAACTCTTTTCGGCAGCGAATCACATTCTTGACGGAAGAAAAAGAAACATGAATTTCAACCCAGAAAAATCAGATTTATATCCTCTCAAGGGTTTTTTGAGATGTCCAATACACAATAGGACTTTATCGGCTTATGGTTCAAAAGGAAGGTGTGAAATCTACCATTATTATGTTTGCACAAAAAATAGATGTCCAAGGTATCCTATTCAATGGGCACATGATCAAATTGAAAGAATCTTAGACCAGATTCAATTTTCTGCAAAAACGGTGAACCAATACAAAAAAATACTTGCGAAGAAATTTGAATCAATGGACCTAGATAGAAAGCGTAAACAGAGGGAGTTAGAAAGAGAGTTAGAAACTTTGAAGGGGCGTAAAACCTATCTACAAAATGAGTATTTGGAAGGTAAAATTACTGCTGCTGATTTCAACGAATTAAAATCAACCATCGAAGTGAAATTTTTCCAAACTGA
>CAZNVU010000218.1:0-2241 GCA_964576575.1 uncultured Chryseobacterium sp. | reverse complement strand
CAGGTTGTCCAAATTTTGCATTTTCAGATGCAATACGAAAATGACAACTCATGGCTAATTCGCAGCCTCCTCCCAATGCAAAACCATTTACAGCTGCAATGATGGGCTTACTGGCATTTTCTATACTTGAAAAAAGTGTTTGTCCTTTTGCTGCAAAATCTGCACCCATTTTTCTATCACCCTTCAAAAACCCACTGATGTCTGCACCTGCCACGAATGCCTTTTCTCCTGAACCAGTAATGATAGCTCCTTTCAAGGTATCATCCTTGAGAAATATATCCAAAGTATCTTTTAATGCATCCAGCACTGCTGCGTTAAGTGCGTTTAATTTTTCAGGTCTGTTGATGGTAATCAACAGTACAGTATCTTTTTTTTCTGTTAGGATAACATTGTCGCTCATATGCTAATATTTAGAATGATCTGTTGTCTATAACCCATTGGCCGATATAAGTTGCAATTTCAGTAGATGCAGTACCGGGGGGAAAAAGTTTTCCTACTCCCATATCTTCAAGTTGAATCCGGTCTTCATCAGGGATGATACCACCTCCTGTAAGCAATACATCCTGCATTCCTTTTTCTTTCATCAGTTTGATGATTCTTGGGAATACAGTCATGTGTGCTCCTGATAAAATACTGATACCAATAGCATCAACATCCTCTTGTAATGCAGCTTCTACTACCATTTCCGGGGTTTGTCTCAATCCGGTATAAATCACTTCCATGCCTGCGTCTTTGAGGGATGTCGCAATGACTTTAGCGCCACGGTCGTGACCATCTAATCCGACTTTTGCAATCAAAACCCTAATGGGACGTGTATGAAGTGATGGTTGGGATTGTTTCATTTTTCAAGCATTTTCAAAACGTGACTGATTCTGCGCAGTGTTGAAGCTTTTCCAATTTTTGATGCAATTTCAAAAACAGGTGGTCCAAATTTTCCGCCTACCAACATGATCCTGAATGGCAATTGTAATTCTCCTGGTTTTATTTCTGATGCAGCTGCGTGTACTTTGAATGAACTTTCGATTTCAGTTGTTTCCCAATTCGTAAGTTCTTCCAGCAATGTCGACCATGATTGGAAGAAGGTTGTTTTTTTCTCATCCCATTTTGCACGAATAGCTTCTATGTCAACATCTACTGGATCTCTGAAAAAATAACTCAATTGAGGGATGAATTCATTTAACAACTGACATCTTTCTTTGACCATTGGTATAATAGTCAACAAATCATTTTCGGTTGCTGTGATACCTTCATTTAAAAGCAATGACTTGATATGAGGTAGTAGCTTTTCATCAGCAGATTTTTTAATCCATTCCTGATTGAACCATTTCGCCTTTTCAAAATCAAATTTTGCACCACCCTTATGAATTCTTTCTATGTTGAAACGTTCGACTAAAGTATTCAAATCAAATAGTTCTTCACCACTTCCATCATTCCAGCCCAGCAAAGCCAGCATGTTGATAAAGGCTTCCGGCAAAAAGCCCATTTCTTTGAATCCCTTTGTGAGTTCACCAGTTTTGGGATCATTCCAGTCCATTGCAAAAACTGGAAAACCCAAGCGATCACCATCTCGTTTACTTAATTTTCCTTGTCCGTCTGGTTTCAGTATTAATGGTAAGTGAGCCCATGCTGGCATGCTTTCTTTCCATCCGAGGTATTCCCAAAGCAATACATGTACAGGTGATGATGGAAGCCATTCTTCACCACGAAAGGCATGTGTGATTTGCATTTCATAATCATCGACTACCACGGCAAGATGATAGGTGGGCATACCATCAGCTTTCAACAATACTTTATCATCAACTTGATCTGTATTGAAAACAACTTCTCCTCGAATCAAATCGTTTAGTTTCACTTCAACATTTTCAGGCATTTTAATCCTGATGACATGTGGTGTATTTTTTGAAAGTAAGTCGCCGACTGTTTCATTATCAAGCGATAAAGAATTTTTCAGTTGCATACGCAGCTTACTGTTGTACTGCGGAGAAGGATTGGTATCTGATTTATACTCCTCTCGCATTTTTTCCAATTCCTCAGGTGTATCAAATGCATAGTAGGCAAAACCTTTAGCGACAAGCATTTCAGCATACTTTCTGTAGTTTGCTTTTCTCTCACTTTGTCGGTATGGCCCAAAACTACCTGCAGCATGTGGACCTTCATCGGGGGATATACCACACCAGGCCAAGCAATCAATAATGTATTGTTCAGCACCTGAAACAAATCTTGTTTGGTCGGTGTCTTCGA
>CAZNVU010000217.1:0-2246 GCA_964576575.1 uncultured Chryseobacterium sp. | reverse complement strand
ATGGTTCCGGCAGCTACCCACGCGAACATGCCCTGCTTCCAAATCAAATCCTGAGCAGACAAGCCGCCGCCTGCCGCCAGACGCCTCAAGTCAGCCAGCGATACAGGCCCCGACTTAACGCCATTGCGATTATAAAACCATTGTTCGGCCATGGGCGTCCCCTAAGTCTCAAGGAGGAATCTCTTCTCATGCAACGCAGCGATGATGATCTGCAGGCCGGTAAAGCCTGTCACGCCACTCGCGCATCTTCAACAGGTTTTCATGGCCCGTCCGCAAGGGCATGAGCAGTACGTGCGTCAGCCAGCGATGAAACTGATGGCCCAATAACCCGCGATGACAAAGCTGACCAGCGCCCATCCCGTCCGCCACAAGGTATCCCAGCCGAGCCGCACTGCAAAAAACAGTTCGGTCAGGAGAAACGCGGTGTGCGCGGCAGCAAAGCTGATAGCAAGAACGGCGCTCGCCGAATACCGCCACGCTGCTGCCAGATCCAGCGAGGCGAGAGCCAGATACGCCCGCGTGCCGCCGCAAAAGGGGCAGGGATGCCCAGTCCAATAGGAAAACCCACATGCCGAAAGCTTGTTTTCAGCCACGACGGTAGCGACTGCCAGGCCGATTGGCCATCCCGCAGCGATAGCCAATCGCCATGATTTGTCACCTTGGCTCAGGAAAATAGATTCACTGGATGGTGCCGTCATTAGTCAGCTGCCTGGCGAGCCAATATTGGCCGATGAAGCTGATCGGCACGGTTACAAACAGTCCCACGCAGCACATCAGAATGCCAGCAAAGGCAATGACACTCAGGATCAGCATGTAAACCACCGACTCGACAATGTGGGGTGACATCGCGTGCCAAGCCCGCTTAATCGCGTTGACGCCATCCTCTTCCCCTTCGGCCACCAGGTACAACGACAAGGGCAGCAGAGGCGCGGCTACCAGTCCAGGCAGAACGCAGAGCATGGAGCCGACACCGATGACAACAAGGCTCACGAGGCCTGCTACGAGTCCAGGGGAGAGAGATCGAATCCCTTGAAGAGGTCGCCGATTGACGCTTTTCCGCCCGCAACGTCTATTTTCACCATTCGAAAATAGCCGACAAGCAACGGTCCGATGAGAATGCCAAATGTGGCGGCGTTGACGATGGTCAGGATGAGCCACGCGAGCACATATGTCAGCGCATTCTTTTTGAAGATCTCAAAGCCTGAGCTCACACAACTTCCGATGTCCGGCCGAGCCATTGGAAAACCCGTATGGTGCGAGGGGGGGTGCATACACAGACAGGGGTACTGTGACCGGAATCTCCTGTTCTGTCAACCGGCGCGATACCTGCCTTCGGTTCGTGGTGAAAAACTCTGCCGGAACAGATGTGCGGGCCGGTCTGATGCCGGCATTCAATGCCTGGCGTCTGGGCCCAGCATGGTCATCGGATCGATGAACTGAGTGGCAAACATGATGCGCACGTTCCGCCCATCATGATCCCGGATCCCCTCAAGGCTGACCTCGTAACCACTGCCGACGGCTGTCGAGGGAAGAGTCGGCCGAAATATGATGCAATTGGCTATTCCGTATCCGTGGGTGTCGATGTGCAGAAAGTCGAGGTCGATCGCCGCGGCCGGACCGGGGGAATCGCCATGTTTTCTTATCTGGAGCTTTACAAGCCCTGCATTCGGTTTTTGGAACGCGCGGGGGTCGAGCGTCACACTCCAGGCGTAGTGCGGGCGAAACATGTCGATTGGCACGCATCCCGGGGGCGGAAAGCAGATCGCAGGTTGCCGGAGCTGCTCCGAGCCGCTTGAATCGTGGGCCGACATAGCGAAATAGCGATCAAAACGGCCAAAGCCAACGCGTCTCAACGGCGGGTTGAGGCACCAGCGGCGGTGGCCCAAAGCCGCAACGTTGTCGGCGTCGCTGTCGTCCATCCAGCCATCGACTGCCGCCACGAGGTCGCGCATACCTGAAGCAAGGTTGCCACTCCCTGCGCCCCGACGAGCCTGCGCAAACTCAGCATCGGGCAAGCCAGGATTCGGCGGCTCGTGCGACAGGTAGCCGAGGCGGTGGCAAACCTTGGCTGCCGCGCCGGCCTCGTCGTTCAGGCGATCATCGAGAATGAGATCGTCTTCTGCCAGGCCGCAGAGGAGCCGGTACATCCGCAGGCGGACGAGCGCCGCACTCCGCTCAGCTGTGTGGTCGTCGGCTGCCGCAGCGTTCATCGCCGTGAGTTCACTTGCCAGCGGCCGCAGTGCCTC
>CAZNVU010000216.1:0-2281 GCA_964576575.1 uncultured Chryseobacterium sp. | reverse complement strand
TGGCTTGATAGCCGCAATGCTGGCTATCTTTACCATTACCATGGTTTTATTCTTATTGATTTTCAAATTAGGAGGAAACCACAAAATAGGCGGATGACGAATCATACCACATACATGGATTTGGCCATTGCTCAAGCACAAAAAGGCTTGGGCAAGGTAAAATCAAATCCTCTGGTTGGGGCTGTTGTAGTTTACAACAATACCATCATAGGACAAGGCTACCATGAATGTTATGGCGGGGCTCACGCTGAAGTCAATGCCATCGAAAGTGTTGTTGACAAAAGTTTATTGCCATACGCAACACTGTATGTCACATTGGAACCTTGCGCTCACCAAGGAAAAACGCCACCCTGTGCATCACGCATTGTACAAGAAAAAATCCCCCAAGTCGTTATCGGACAACTCGACCCCAATCCAAAGGTAAATGGCAAGGGAATCGCATATTTACAAGAACACCGCGTAAATGTTACTACTGGAATACAAGAAGAAACATGCCGGTGGATGAATCGAAGGTTCAACACCTTCTTTGAAAAAGAACGCCCCTTCATCATTTTGAAATGGGCCCAGTCCGCAGATGGGTTCATGGATCCTTCCAGGGTTCAAGGACAAAAGGGAAGCATTGCCATCAGCAGTGAAGAAAGTAGAGCAAGAGTTCAACAATGGCGAAAAGAGGAAATGGCGATATTGGTTGGAAGAAACACCATCCACATGGACAATCCACGATTGACGGTTCATGACGATATCATTGCTTCACCCTTGCGTATTGTTTTGGATCCGAAAGGTCAATTGCAACCCTATGAACAATGGCATATAGGACAATGTCCTCCCAACACCATTGTTGTACACCAAGACAACCATAAAATCCTTGAACTTCCTTCTGGCATGACTGCCTTGCCTTATCACGATGATGCTTTTAAGGCCATATTTGCTTATTCACGGCAGCATGAAGTAACATCTATTTTGGTTGAAGGTGGAGCCCATACTTTGCATTATCTGATCGAAAACAATCTATGGGATGAGGCAAGGGTTTTTGTTGCCCCTCATTCCTTGCATGCAGGATTGACAGCACCTGTAATGAACCAAAAACCAAAAACAACAGAAGCGTCTGGAGTGGATCAATTAAACTTTTACTATCGATGAATTTCCTTATACTTTCCATTCTCTCGACCACCGTACTCTATCTCTTATTCAAGTGGTTTGCGATCAAAGGCGTTCAAGTCTTTGAAGCGATAATGGTGAATTACCTTGTAGCGTTCACTTTTGGAATCAGCATGGCCACCGACTTAAATGCGGGAATTGTGGAGGCGTTGCAATTTCCCACTTGGAGTTGGGGAGCTTTATTATTGGGGATATCCTTCATCAGTATTTTCAACGTCACCGGAAAATCAGCGCAATTGGTTGGGGTAAGCAACACCACCATAGCGGGTAAGATGTCGTTGGTGCTGGTGGTTATTTTGTTCACGCTGACCAATCCTGAAGAACAATTGACCACCACTAAATGGATGGCCATTGGTCTGGCGATAATGGGAATTGTATTCAGTTCAATCAAAGCAGATGGACGTCGTTTTGAAAAATCAATGTTGGTGTATCCTGCCATCATTTTCTTTGGATCGACATTGATTGATTACATGATTCCCAAATTATCAGAGACCGCCAAAAGTCCAGCCGCCTTGTCCCTGTATGCCTGCTTACCCTTTTTAACCGCTGGGATTACCGGATTGCTTTTTGTATTGTATAACAAAGTAAAAAGGACAGAAAGGACTTTTCATTTCGGCAAGAAAGAATGGATATACGGAACAGTACTTGGAGTGGTAAATTACGGATCGATATTCTTTTTGGTTCGGACCATCGACAGTGGTTGGATGTTGAAGACCAGCATCATTTGTTTGAATAACTTGGGGGTTGTGATGTTGAGCACCTTGATTGCTGTAGCCTTTTTCAAGGAGCGTTTGAGCAAGGTCAATGTGTTGGGATTGGCCATGTCTGTCATAGCCCTGTTGCTATTGATGGTATAGCGCAGAAAAAGTGATCCCGTCGCGAATCGAACGCAAATCCTGGGTTCCGGAGACCCATGTAATATCCATTATACTACGGGACCAATTCTTTTAACGGGGGCAAAGATAGGGGAAATCAGGTTAGAGGTAATGAGGTTGGGAAAGTGTATCGATACCACAAAAGGTATTCAGCTAAAATGGATTGGATGGAAAGTAGTACACATGAAAATCTCTTCACTTTTTGCTTGATCAAAAAGTGAAACAAAAAATCAAGTCGCACCGAAGAC
>CAZNVU010000215.1:0-2285 GCA_964576575.1 uncultured Chryseobacterium sp. | reverse complement strand
CGTAATGGTGTATCTTCATGCCAGGCTTTGTTGTGGATTTCGGATTCCGTAGTCGCGTGTAAGATAGCATCACTGAGTCAACCATCATTAGAGTTCAGAGTTTCAATTGATTGCAAGAATTCATCGAGATCATTCTGTTTTTATCGAAACAAACTGGCTGACATATCCATTGAAGTAACCAGAATCCTGCATTCAGCCGTTTTGAATTATCCAGCGACAGAATCTTTGTCGGTGGTACTGGGATCAGGATTTTCGATGAGCAGTTTGTCAATTCAAACAAGACTGGGACCAAGTGCATGCAGTAATTCTTTGTGGTTCTCTTCTAGCAGTGTCTCATGCAAATGTGGCTCTGTAGAGCTCGGAAGGGAAGTTGGAGTGACTTTGTCGATCTCTGACAAAACAATTCGAATATTTGAAAACATTTCAAGCAATTTTTCTATGCTTATTTCCAAATTGCAACATGTTTATCTGCCAACTTCGGGTTCTTTTTCGTTGCTTATTTTCGGTGCTGGTATGCCAGCAAGCGCATGTGCAAAAATAGGTGCAACAGCTCTGACTTCTACAGTTTGGTATTCACATACTGCGGTTTCAGCAAAATCAGGAATATATGCACATCTGAACGAGATTAAAACTGTTGTTACGTCTGGCAATGAAAGAGTTGCGGCGATTCCTTTATTCAAATTGGTCATTAATCGCAACATTTTGGTGATTAACCTTGGCTTTCCAAAGACGGGATCTTTTCAATTAAATTTGATGGGGTGTTCATTTAGCACAATGACAGCGTCCACCGCTATGACCTTAGGTAGCACAAACTCGGAGTCATCGAGTTGGAATTCTGATTCTTCTCTTGCCAACAAGCCTTCAAAACTTTGCGAGAACAAGTTGAAAGCATTAACGCTAACAATTTTATCTGAAATCCGATCAAAATCATTTTCGTTCTATCCTCCGATTGCAATTGCAATTTCGATGGGTAACATTGCTTATACTGGGTCTAATTTGTTGTATATTGTGGGCAACATTTTTTCAAAAGGCGACAAATCGACTAGTTTTCGCTGGGAGAATACGGGTATGTCAGCCACAAGCTGGGTTTCGTATTCATCAAGTTGGTGCAAAATACCCGCAATGCATCGTGTCCAAAATCAAAGCATTGTTGTAACTCTTATTACTGCATCAATCGATTTGTCACCTCTGAATTTTCAAGAACCCATGGCAATTCGAAATGTAATTCCGACAGTAACTGTGCTTACAGGAAGCTCAAAAATCAACTACATTGCGATATCAAGGGATCATAGCAGCAGGATAAGATTTGGAAAATCTGCCCATGAATCAACCCTTTGGTTGTCTGGAACAAGCATAAATTCAAAATGTAGCTCACAAATGTTGAATGAAGTAACTCATGTTGTCATCAGCTCCGACAGAAACGCCATTTTTGTTGAATATGGCAACCAAGAAACAGTGTCCATAACATTGACCGTGCCTATGAATTACACCAGCAGTTTTCAAGCAGCAACTTCGTCGCAGTTTATTGTAGCTTATGGAAGTAGCATGTTCTCGACAGACAGCAGTTGTAAAATGACAAACAGGGCAACTGCAAGCGAATTGTCTCGTTGGACGTCAGACAGCGCTGTAAAGTGTAAACTTTGCGGCGCAAATTGGTATGGCATTGAGGGTATTGTCAGTTTTCCTGATGGTAATGCCATACTTCATTCTGCTTTGGCTAATACGCATGCGACAATATCATTGCTGTGGAGTTCGGAGGTTTTAATTGGCTTCTTTCCAACAAGTGGAAGCGCGGAAATCCATGTTTTGGGACCAATATTTGGCAATCATGATGCCAGTCTGAGTTGTAATCTTGGAAATACTGCAGTCCCAACCAACAAATGGATATCCGACAGCTCAATTGCCACAAAGGTATCAGCGGGTGTAGGTTCCGTAGAAGTATTAAAGGTTTCATCGGGTGGCAAAACTCGTCAGCATCAGCTTCAAGATCTCGTGGTGCATACCATCCCAGACATATTTTCGATAACTGTAACAGAAAATCGTGTGCTCTCAGTACAAGGAATGTCCATGGGCGTGTATGAGCCAAAAAGGATTGTGTCATATCACTCAATGCATCACTTGCAAGGCAAAGTTCCATCTGAAATTACGGTTTTGATGGCATCAAATTTTTCCAAGAATTGCAGAGTAGTTGATTTTCAAATGAACCTATTGTTGGAAAATTTTTCCAGAGTGGATGGAGTCGCCATTTCGCTGATATCTCCAACAGGAGTCGAGTTTCCTTTGAT
>CAZNVU010000214.1:0-2287 GCA_964576575.1 uncultured Chryseobacterium sp. | reverse complement strand
CACTGGCACCTGAAGCCAGCGCGTCTGCCATTCCGCCACTCGCGCGAGTAGGTAGAGCCTAGACGCTAGCGAAACGGTTCCATCTGACCAACTCTCATCATGGGTTGCCTCACAAGTTCCGCGACACGACACACGCCGTAGATATGGTCACTGTGGGAACCACATTCAATATGGATACACAAAGCTACGACAAGAAGCTGTTTCAGAAGACTTATTGGGTTGTCAGCGCGCATTTTTGGTTTTTTGTACTTCTACCATTCACCTTAGAGCGTGTACAGAAAACAGCGTTTCTTGTAATTCATGAGACCACAGTCTTGAAGTTGTTGATCGGATATTTGGTGGTTCAGCTATTACTAACCACGGTGTTTATCCCGTCATGGGTTTTTCTTCGCTTCAGAAACGGAATAAAGCGTCCGCGTTTCGTGCGGGCTGTGCTACTTGCTCCCGTAGTTACTTATTTTGCTCTCATCATGTGCAAATGGGCTCTTAATTTTGAATTGGCTCCATTTGTAGTTACAGCACTTCTACTTCTCACAATGTGGCGGATTAACCGTTTTAGTGTGTCAATTGTTTCATTTGTCAATCAACTAGCCCCGATTGGAATTGGAGTGGCAGTACTCGTAACTGCAATTCTGGCGGGAACAACTATTCCTTCGGTCAGTTGGTCATCTCATTCATCATTTCTGGAAGATTCCTCACTCCAAGTCCCAAATGTGATTTGGATAGTTTTAGACGAACTTGGAATTAATTCCCTATTAGATGCACAAGGAGACATTGATGCTCGCAGTTATCCGGCTATCTCTCGACTGAAGAATCGCTCAACGTGGTACTCAAATACCGTTACTCCGCATACATGGACAATTAATGCCGTCCCGTCCATGCTCACCGGAGACCCAAAGTCCACTGGCGCAAGCCTTCCAATGGATTGGCTTAAAAAAGTCCCAGCAGGTGTTGAACAGTTTGGCTATAGCGACATTGGACTTCCTCTCTGTACTCAAGTCACCTGCCAATCAGCTGACCGAATGAATGCCACAGGTTTAAAGATTTTCTTCAAAGACCTAGCAATAGTGATTGGTCATAAGTTCTTGCCAAATTGTCATTTCACATTTTTTGCCATCAATTGGTACATCGTGGGCGCGTTTTGGAGAGGCCAGGCATCGATCACAAACCGCGAAATGGTGGATAGAAGACCTACGAAAAGCAGCATCAACCAATGCTCCCTTCATGACATTCGCGCACACGCTTCTTTCTCATCACCCGTGGACTTATGACGGTTTCAGTAGTTCATTTATAAATCCACAGGTGAGTTATTCACCGCATCACTTCATCCCAGCAACTTGCGATGATGGGAAAGACTTTAAGAATTTTCTCTGCACCGATGAAATTATGCAATTGAGCAAAAGAATGTATGGAGTAAATATCAAAGCAGCAGATCAGATGATTGGCGAGGTGGTTTCAATACTCGAGGAGAGCGGCAAGTTTGACTCAACCATGATTATTGTTACTGCGGATCACGGATTCGCATTCGCAACAAATAAAGATGGTCGACGAATTGCCCCAAACGATACGTACTGGCAAGATCTGGTAAAAGTACCGCTACTTGTCAAGTACCCAAGTCAAAAACAGCCGTTGACAGTGACGGAGATGCGCAGTACCACACAAATTCTTCATTCTGTACTTGACGAATTCGAGATTGAGGCTCCGGCCAATATTGCGCCATCGCTTGCTGAGAATTCAATAATTCAAACAGTAGACGGCAATCCACAAAATTTGGATTTTCCAAACCCATCGCGCTGGATCTCTGACGGTGGTAGTTTTGGGCAAGTTGAGAATCACATGTATCCATACGCATTGGGTTCTGCCGCCCTGTTGATGGGATACCCATCAAAATCATTGGTTAAGTCAATATCTGCGATCAAGAATGCAAGCATCGTCGTTGATAGACATCGCGATGAGCCTTCTCCCGTTGACAAGCAATACCGCCACCTTGTGACAGGATCCATCAAGCGAAATACCTGTAACAACGGCTCACTGGTGCTCGTCAGCGACCACGTGTTGGTTGGAACAGCACATACGTTCCCATCTTTTCAAAAGCCAACACTCGATGGATTTTGGGGCGTTGCGCAATCTGGCTCGCCTATTTCCGATGTTCATCTTTACTGTCTTAATAAGTAGTTAGATAACTGAAATGCTCATGCATCTATTGACGCTGTCGCAACACCTGACCGGACGCCATCAACGCACCGCCAAGGCTCATCAACACAATGGCCAGTACCGTCCACCAACC
>CAZNVU010000213.1:0-2297 GCA_964576575.1 uncultured Chryseobacterium sp. | reverse complement strand
TCTACAACAGCGATGATGGATCGTTTGTGGCGCAAGGCAACGATTTGTTGGACCTACGAAACAATCTCCATAAACGTTTTCCTGATCGCACCATTACCATTGTCAAAGGAGATGCCACAGCAATGGAAAGCTTGAAGGAACAACTACAACAGTTCAACGAAAGCTCTATGAAAAACACAACTGCATGACTAAATCTTGTGTCCTAAAAGGAAGTCAAAAAGTATTTTTTTTACACCTTAATCAAGCGGCAAGTTGCTGCCGCTCTTATCCGATGTCTCTAGACACGGTTGACACTGTTGAGCAGCTGGATCAACATTGGAAGCACGAAAGCAATGAACTTGATCGTGGCCAAGCCTTGACTAGTTGTCAACATTGCTGGCAGCACGAAAACCAAGGCATGGAGTCTTATCGGTTACAAATGGCAAATAAATGGAAAGACACTCACCAGATTGAGCTTTTCATTGACAATACCTGTAATCAGATGTGCAGTTATTGTAGTCCAAAATTTTCTAGCACATGGGAAAAATCAATCAACCAACATGGTATGTTTCGTTTTATTAGTGCATCTGCACAAGAAAATCTCAAGCCGTCAAAACTTGCAGTAAGTTCAGAGTCATGGATCGAAAAAATACACAGTTATATTGATTGCAGTGACGATAATTCTATTACATTGTCGTTGTTGGGTGGGGAACCGTTGATGCAAATTCGAAATTTACAGAAATTGCTGACTGCTAATCCCAACAAAATTCGCCAACTCAGAATCAACACAAATCTCAACCCCCCTGACGCTAAATTTTTACACTGGGTACTCGAAACCTTCCCCAAACAAAAGTTAAGATTTTATATCAGTCTAGATACAGTACCAGAGTACAATGCTATCCCACGTGCAGGGTTTGATCAAAATAAATTTCAACTCAATCTTGATCTTTTGAGATTACACAATGTGGAGTTTTCGTTTCACTCAGTGATCAGTGTTCTCAGTATTTTCAGTCTGCATAAATTCCAACAATGGTTAACACACAACAATTTTCAATCGCAATTTTTTAAGATTAACAATCCAGATTGCCTTGAACCAGGATACTTGCCACAAGAGTTTAAACAAAAAGTACTAGAATACGCATTACCCAGAGAAGCTAATGATTCCTTGGAATCTCAACCTGCTATGATTGACATAAAACAATTTGAGCAGTATAATTACCTTACTCAATATTTTGAACGCACTGCCACTAATATCACAGATCCAAATCTAGCAGAATATTGGCACTGGTTAAAGGAAAAATTCAAATGAAAATAGCCGTAGCGTCAGATCTGCATCTTGAATTTGGAGATCTTGACATTGTCAACACTGATGGTGCTGAAGTACTGATCTTGAGTGGCGATATCCTTGTGGCTCGAGATATGACTCAACACGACCCTTATCAAACTTTAGGTCTAGAATATCGTAGCAATCGTTACCATGACTTCATGCAACGCTGCTCGGCACAGTTTCCGCACGTGATCTTCATCTTGGGTAACCACGAGCACTACAATGGCGATTTTGCCAAAACTCATGCACATCTCAAAGATGTGTTGGGCTATCTCAAAAATGTGTACGTGCTGGAAAAGGAAATCAAACAAATCAACGATGTCACATTCATTGGAGGCACACTGTGGACTGACATGAACCAGCGTGATTCGCTGACCTTGTATCACATGCGTAAAATGATGAACGACTTTGTGTGCGTGGATAATTCCAATAATGTAGTTAATTTTCGAGCTCGTGTGCCCACGGACAAGCCTGTGGGCATGACCGATGAAGAATGGATTGCACAGCCCGAAAATGGACGCACTCGTGAAGTATTTAAAACTCGAGTTGCTAAGTTTTCGCCCGAAGATGCTGTGGAAGATCACGAGAAGTTTGTGGGCTATATCCGTCAAATAATCGAAGGCCAGTGGGATCAGAAGTTTGTGGTATGCGGGCATCATGCACCCAGCCGTATGAGCACTCATCCTAGGTACGCCCATGAAACCATCATGAACGGTGGATACAGTTCAAACCTGGACGAATTTATCATGGACCATCCACAGATTCGACTATGGACACATGGTCACACTCACGAGGACTTTGACTACATGATTGGTAGCACCAGAGTAATATGTAACCCACGTGGCTACATCAACCACGAACACAGGGCAGACACATGGCAACTGAAGACAGTAGAAGTGTAAAAAAGTACTGGATTGAAACTGTGCAGGAGGACGAGAATGGTGAGTTGATATTGCCATTCCCGCAAGAACTCTTGGACGAAGTGGGCTGG
>CAZNVU010000212.1:0-2329 GCA_964576575.1 uncultured Chryseobacterium sp. | reverse complement strand
ACACAGAGGTGGATATAGAAATTTCTTCCAGAGAGAAGAGTATGTTGAATCTGATATATGCTGATTTGAATAAATCAATTGACCTTACTCGGACTGCCTTAATTCAGGAGACGCCGACAATTGAAATCATTGATACGCCAGATTTACCACTGAAAAAAGACGAGACCAAATGGTACATCGCTGTACCACTTTTTTTCACAGTTGGAACATTGATTTATATCCTTTTTTTTGCATGGTTTACCCCATATAAGAAAAACCACTTATACTAATATAGGTAAGTATAGGTATTGTTATTTTCCAAATTTTCTTTTGCATATAAAATGTACTGAATACATTGAATTTCAGTGGATAAACTTATTTATTCAGGCTCTTTTTTTTCTCTAAATTTACGCTTTAGCATAACCTACTAACCGGCCATGAAAATTCACTGTGACCGAGGTGGCGAAGCTTTGAAGTCAGTTGTGAGTTTTGGGTTGTGGGTTAGGATGTTTACTATTCCCTATTGCCTGTACCCTATTCCCTAATTCAGTATTTTTGCCAAACCGCATTTATCAAGATTTATCACATTTTATGAAGTATAATTTCAAAAAGGCAATTGCCTGTTTTGTACTGTTGTTTTTTTCATTTAGTAGTATCGATTCTTTTGCCCAAAATGTTCCTCAAACCGTACTTGCCCAAGTTCAAGCCATGCTCAACAGCAAAGGCCTCAATGAGACCGATGTAAAAGCACGTTTAAAGGCCAAAGGTTTGGATGTGGAGAAAATGAGCCAGGAGGAGTTGATCAAGAACAGGGCGGAGATTGAAAAGACCATCTCTGAAATGGAAGCAGAGAAGAATTCGGGTAAGACGGCTTCAGAGACCAATGTGGGGGTAAAGGAGGGAAAGGATTTGGGGATTGCACCAAAAGACAAACTGAACATTGTTACATCAGATTCAATTCCTTCATCTAAGGTTGAAGCCGCTGCGGATAAAACGCAAGAGAAAATTGCTGAAAAGTTGGCTCCCTCGCAAATTTATGGTCACAACATTTTTAGGGAAAAAAGCATAGAAGTCTACAGGGTATCAAAGGATGCCAGTCCGCCTGATAATTACATCCTGGCTCCGGGTGACAAATTGAATATTTTAATCTTTGGAAAGTCCCAGGCGGATTTGAGTTATGAAGTAAATAGCTCTGGTTTCATACAGCCTAATCTGATGCCAAAGATCTTCTTGAGTGGATTGACCTTGAAACAAGCTAAGGATCTTTTGATTAGCAGGTTCAGCTCATATTATGTGTTTAACAGAGATCAGTTTGCACTTGTACTGAATACAGCAAGGACATTGTCAATAAATATTTTTGGTGAAGTTGAAAAAGTGGGAACCTACACAACTTCGGCATTGAATACAGCGCTTAATGCTCTTGCGGTGTCTGGGGGTCCTACTGACATTGGAACAGTAAGAAATATCCAGATTGTAAGGGGGAATACTAAAAAAGTACTGGATGTGTATGCATTCTTAAATAATCCTATTCTTCAGTTTGATTTTTATCTCCAGAACAACGACATCATTTATGTTCCTGCTGCAGAGAAATTGGTTGTTCTTCAGGGAGCTGTTAATCGCCCCATGAAATATGAACTCAAGGGGAATGAAGGTATAAAGGAGCTTGTGGCATTTGCTGGAGGATTAAAAGCTGATGCTTACAGTGATATTGTACAGGTAAAACGTTTTGAAAACAATTCAATCGTCTTGAGGGACTATGCCTATGCTGATATTATAAGCGGAAAGCTAAATGTGGAATTGAAGAATGGGGACTCTGTATTTTTCAAGACATTGAATTCAGACTTTAGAAAATATGTAAAAATCACTGGTGCAGTTGACTATCCGGGTGAGTATGATTTAATTGCAACGAATTCGTTGAAATCACTTTTTGCCAAAGCTAAACTTAAGCCGGAAGCTAAAAAAGAACAGGCTTTCTTGTTGAGAAAGAAATTGGATCAAACAACCGAGGTGATTTCAATTAACCTCGAAAATGTTTTAAGTGGTAAGGAAAAAGATATCAGTCTTCAGCAAGAGGATGAAGTATTGGTCTATGAACAAGCCAGGTATGTAGATCAGTTCAAGATTACTGTGGTGGGAGAGGTAAGGAATCCATTTGAACGTGCATTTGCTTACGACAAAGGACTCACTATTAAAGAAGCATTAGAATTGGCAGGAGGTTTGAAACCAGAAGCCTCTAAGAGTGGTTATATCTACCGGACTGATCCATTCAATGCCAAGAAGACTATCTATTTGCCAGTTGATATCAACATGAGCAGCACCGAGAAATTAATGCCGGGTGATCAGTTGGTGG
>CAZNVU010000211.1:0-2330 GCA_964576575.1 uncultured Chryseobacterium sp. | reverse complement strand
TAAAAGTGTCAATGCTTGTGTCAAGTTTATACTCATCAGGCATCGCCCTCGCAAATTCTGTTACTTTGTTAATTTTTCCTTTCGGAAACATATAATATGCTTGAAGCAGTGTATTATAACATGAATGTTGCTTGCCATAGCGAAGATGGTATTCGTCACACAAATTCATCCCATGTTTGATTAACCAATAGGCATTGTTGTTAGATGCTGCTGCCCATTGTGTACATGGGTGATTTCGAAATGCTCCTTTTTCCGTTGCATATGGTCCTCCATCTATTTTATGCAATGGTCCATAATTGTGATACCATGAGGATGCCACAATGGAAAGCATTTGACAGCATTCTAATGGCATCTTTACGATATGTTTATCAGGGAGACAAACAGCAGATTCTGCTGGCCATGGTGATGTAACAAAAATGTTCACAAAATACCTACCTCTTTAAGATACTCACGATACCGCATAAATCTACCAAGTTTTGGTTGATTTGCAACTTGCAACTGGTGACAGATTTCGCAGTAACATAACCAATCATACCACGGAGTGGTAGGGTCCAACTCGTGGTATGGATAATCTTTACAATTTTCCACCTACGGTTCCTTCATATGTTTTAGTATCAGCCCAGCCTTCTTGGCATCCTTTAAGGTAAAATCTGGTTGCATTAATACAAGCGTCTCGGTGTAATGCGGTGATGAGTTCTTTCCCATCTTTATCAAAACTTCGCCAAGTTTTCCAACGAGTTTCTTCAACACGAAATGCGTCATCAATCCACTCCTTGTTCATTCAAATTCTCCTGTGCGATTTTTGATTGTGCCTGAGCGATATACGCCCTCAATTCGGGCGTCTCTACCCATTCCCAAATTGTTCCATCTTTCTGAGTATAACTTTTCGGAATAGTTTGGAGTTTCATAAATTTCTACCTCAACTTTAATTTCTCTATCATGCCAATGTCTAATGACACCAGCAATAATAAAACAATTTGTAACAAGATAGCTAGCGAATATAATCGTTCTAACGATTGCTACTCGGTCTGCCACGTCGTCTTTTTTGTGTGCTTTCTCGCCCAGTGCTAGTGCCCACAGGTGCCACAGTTTTTTCATTTGGTTCAAAGAATTGTTCAAGGGAAGAGAATAGTTGTTGTTTAGGTTTCCTACCACGCTTTTTAGGAATGGTTTCTTCGGGGGATTCCAGTGCGTGAAGTGGTACAGCAAGACGAGGATCTTGATAATGAATGGTAATATCTTTGGGCTTCAAGTTATACCGAGTCACATGTTTATCAAGATGGTTTTGACACTGAAACCAACAGATTTTATGTTCCTTCCCGTCCTGATACTCCAGGCGAACCGGAAATCCAGTGTGAGGGAATAGGTCTTGGTCTTGTTTCATAATGTTGTAGTTTGCCGTTAAGGAACGTAAGAGAGCATTCTGGCCAGTCCTCCCACCGACCATCGTATTTCTGTGGATATACTACCACAGTTTTGGACAGCTGGCAAGCTTTGACCCTACCGTGGCTGCCGTTGAGTATGTAGTCTAATCCAAGGAATGATTCTTCAGAATCCACAACATCATAAATGTTTTCATCTTCAATCATCCACAACCTACCAGATGGATCCAACCAATAAAGATCTAAAAATCCTCTGTATTTCTCATTGAATGTCTTGGATTGACATACAGTTTCAGTAAATGGTTCTCCGAGATCATATGATGATCTGAACCAATCAAACATGCCCATGGTTATGTTGTAGTAATGTTAAATTTAAAACTATCTATGAATGTTTCCCATCCTTGATCGTTTGCTTGTTCCTGCTCAAAAGCAAATCTGTATCCGTTTTCATTCATCATTGCTGCTTCAATCTCACCCTGAATGAGACCACGAAGAATTTGAATTTGTTCTTCAGTCATCCCAGTTTCCTCCTAATTTTGTCAAGACAATTATTCCATCCTTCTACCAATTCCTCAACACCAACAGTTTGAGAACCTTCGGCAGATTGATAACTAGGCATCCATTTCCAGATCCTTTCAACAAGATCTTTAATACATGTTTCCATTTCTTCAGTAGAGGTGAATACATCACTCCACCAATCTTCAATCACATCATAAAGAGTAGGACCAAAGGTAAATTTGAGTGATCCTTGTGGATTAGCAGAGATGTCAGCAGCAAACATCTGCTCAAGCAGTCGGAATGTTTCAGGATCATCCACACGAGTTAGTTGTGTGCCATCTTCATTCTGTCGCCACCACTTCACCCAACCATTGCTGTTGCGATAGTGGTTGCGATAGTATGTGGTATTATTGTAATCAACACCATATACACTACCATCTTTGAGCAATT
>CAZNVU010000210.1:0-2338 GCA_964576575.1 uncultured Chryseobacterium sp. | reverse complement strand
GCCTCTGCATTTCCTTCTGGAGAACTGAAAACTTTGATTTGTTTTTTATTGCAATAATTGATATCTATATTTTCTAGTCCTGAACCCGATCTGGCCACCCATTTTAAATTGGGAAAAAGATCTATGGCTTCGTCGTTAAGAACAAACCGACTTCGGATAACCAAACCTTGGATGTTTTGGTAATGTTTAGTTATGAAGTTTAGGTCATGCGTCTCGTCCCAGACACAGTTGTAACCAAGTTTGATCAAATCTTCAAACAACACCGCATGAACACTGTCTAAGAATACAACAGTTGTCATTAATGGAACATATTAAAGGGAACAGACAGGAATTGTTGCAGTAAAACATGACCTACACCAAAGTAAATAATCAGTCCAATGATATCGTTGGTGGTAGTGATGAATGGTCCAGTTGCGAGGGCCGGATCAATCCCAAATCTGTGCAGAGTCAATGGGATATATGTTCCCGAGACACTCGCAAACACGATGACGCTAAATAGAGCAATGCTGGCAGTAAGGCTCATTCCAATGTCAAAGTGAAACAACTGCGTGGTTAGGAAAATGATGATAGAGCAAATCAGTCCGTTGAATGCGCCAACTCCAAATTCTTTTAATATTTTTCTCCAAACGGTTTCATCCAATTCGCTTTGATTGGCCAAGGCCTTTACAACGAGTGCCGCTGATTGAACTCCGACATTTCCTCCAGTAGCTGCAATAAGCGGCATGAAAATGGCCATTTGTGGATTTTCTGTGATGTCATATAAGCCAATGATATATGCACTGCTCATACCACCACCCATACCAATTAACAACCATGGTAATCGTGCGCGTGTCAATGTCCAAATGCTATCGCTGGATTCTACATCTTCAGATATACCGGAAGCCAATTGGTAATCTTTATCAGCTTCTTCTTGGATAACATCAACGACATCATCAATTGTAATACGTCCCACAAGCTCTTGACTGTCATTCAATACTGGAATAACTACGAGGTCATATTTTTTCATCACATTGGCAACTTCTTCAACGGGGGTTGCCGTGTTGACGGTATAAACTTTTTTATTGGTATATAGTTCGCTGATGGAAGTTCTGAGGCTTGCAGAAGAGAAGATCAGCATTTTCATGCTGAGCGTACCTATGATTTTATTGAAATCATCTACTACATAAATGGTGTAAATGCTATCGAGGTCTTCACTTTGTTTGCGCATTTCCCTTATCGCCATGGCAACACTCCAATGCGCATTCACCTTAATCAGTTCCTTTGCCATCAGTGCACCTGCCGTGCCCTCTTCATAGTTCATTAAGTCAATGATGTCGCTCGCGGCTTCACTGTCCTCAAGGAGGGCGATTACTTCCTCTTGTTTTTCTTCAGGTAATTCGGCAATAACGTCAGCAGCGTCGTCACTATTGAAGTTTTCAATGAGATCTTCCGCAATTTCTCTGGATGTAAGTGTGCTTAATAGTTGATTGCGGACATCTTCATCCAATTCTAACATGACATCTGCTGCGCGAACCTCATCCAGAGTGCGATACAAATAAACAGCTTCATCTGGACGCAGTTCATTGATGAGTTCTGCTAAATCAGCGGGGTGAAGATCTATGGTGAGTTTATCTAATGCAGTATCCCTCCCTTCAGCGATGGAGCGGCGAATATCCGCCAGCAGCTCTTTTGTAATTTTGATGTACATCGGGAAGGATCCATTAGTAATGTTAAAACTGATTGACGAAACAAAGATAGAAAAGGCTTACTTGGAACCGCTAATAAATTTCTCTACTTCTTGGATGCTCTTGGCCTTTAATTGAAGCGTCCCTTTTTGATCCATAACAAAAAACATGGGGGTTTTATTCACCTTGTACAATTTTGAAACTGGAGAATCCCATTGCTTACCTCCAAAAATATTGGCAAATACAAATCCCCTTTCATTAAGTGCATTTTCCCACATTTGTTGGTTGTTATCCAGGCTATAACCCACGAGCATAATTTTTTCTTTGCTGTATTTTTCATGAAATGCTTTTATTTCAGGCGCCGCAGCTTTGCAATGTTCGCACCAGGAACTCCAAAACATAAGAACTATATATTTGTTTTTGGCAATTGAATTTTTTAGTTCAAAAGAACTACCATCTCTCAACTTTGCCTGAAAATTAGGAGGATTGTGACCGACAGTCAACTGCTGTATGGAGTTGGCGGTTTTAGTGAGCAACTTGTGAATATCATCTTCTCCGCAACTTTCACCATTTAGTTTTTGATCAATCAAATAAGCAGTTATATTATCCATACCACTTTCAAAAAAGCCGGTAATCAATTGATAAACGGCAAATTCATAAACGGCATCATTGAT
>CAZNVU010000209.1:0-2413 GCA_964576575.1 uncultured Chryseobacterium sp. | reverse complement strand
CAAATGAAAATAAGATTTATTGCTTCTGACAGCCTTCGTCCTGAGGTAAATTTGAGTGGTGGATCCTTGGTGGAAGCGGCAATGGACGATTTTATTGTTTATGATGAGTTTGAAGCTGTTAACAGCATTGATAGCGAAGAGCAATTGGACTTCATCTTGTATCCTAATCCATTGTTAGATGGGATTCTAAACATTGTTTGCAATAGAAATATATTGAAATTAGATGAAGTTATTGTTTTGGATGTTTGTGGAAGAGAAGTCATGCATGTCAATAACAATGCGACTTCAGCTCAGGTGCAGTTGGATTGCTCCATGTTAAATGCAGGATATTATTTTGTGATTTGTGACAATATCCGAAAGCCATTTGTCATAAAATAGTTGTAAAGCTGTACTTTTGCCGCCAAAGAATTGGTGGATGCGCAGTTTTTGGGTCTTTACTTTTTTGATATTTATTGGTTTTACCCCAGATGGTGGAGCTCAGACGTTGGTATTTAAAAAAACACCGGTGGTTTATTTTAGCAAGGTGACCAATCATTTCCATGTCATCAGCAATGATACTTTATTTAGTACTGATGAATTGGGGCATCCTTGGAGAACAGAAAAAATTCACTACCAAGAGGGAATTGACTACAATACTTTGCGTTCAGATTTTATTCCTATTTCTAATACCAAAGGCGATTTTTTTGTAGTGTCAGGTTGTGGATTGGTTTACGAGTTCAAAGGGGATTCTATTCTCCGGATTGATCATTCTTTTCGGCATAAGAATCAACATTCCAGTGTAATTTGGACCCAGAACGATACCATATTTATGACAGGTGGATATGGTTTTTTTGAATCCACCAACATCACTACTTATTTTGATTGGGATACACATGGCTGGTATCACCACAATTGCAGAGGAGTTGAACCACCCGATTTTTCAGGAGGCTTTTCTTTTCGAGGTAAAGAGGCAAAGTTCTTTTTCAAGGGAAAGTCGGAAGGGATTAATGGTATTCAAGATTTGGATGAAGTGCGTGTTTTGAATACCAAGACCTGGGAGTGGCGCAATCTTGGATTTTTGGAATTGACATGGAATCCTCAGAATGAGTATTTGTTGAAGTTTTGGAAGAACAATGGCAATTTGGCCCGTTTGGGTAATAAGTTATTGCATGTGGATGTAGATCAAAATAGGGTGACTGTATATGCTTCAGATAAGTTTACCAGTTTGTATGAGTTAATAGAGGAAGGTGAGCAGTTGCTTTTATCTCGTGTGCATCATGATCAAAATAGTTTTTTGGTAGAGTTGGTAAATCGCAAGGATTATCTGGGAGTACCTCTTTCGCAAGAGGTTTTTGTCTTTAAGGTATCTCCAAATTGGATTTTGATCTTTGTTGTATTGACATTGATGGTTATTGTTTTGATAGGTTGGTATAGGTGGAGGTTTATGGTAGTGCGTGAAAAAATGGAAGTGCCCGAGCGGTTGGATGTGAAGGTGTCAGAACCATTGTCTGAAATAGAGAAGCGGATGATGGCTTACTTTTTTGAGGTGGGTGAGATGGGATTTGAGTCCTCTGATTTGAATCAATTCTTTGATTATGGCGAACCCAACTATGAAACATTGAAAAAGAGAAAGGATTTAAAGATGCGGGAGTTGAAGAAGAAATTGTCCTTGATTACGGGCGTATCTGCCGATGAGGTTTTCCTCGAAAAACGGTTAGAATCGGATCGAAGAATCAAAAAACTGTATTTAAACCCTGAAATAAAGCGGGAAAATGAGGGAATTTCTCTCTGATTCTTGCTAAAATGTGTAATTTTTATACGGGAGCGGTCTATTATTGAACATCTTCCAAAGACACTGCAGCTTATCGGCTCATTGACGGGTTCAATTTCGATTTCAGTTTTCGGCTCAAAAAGGTATTGATTGTCAGTGACCGCGCTGCGGTGGTTTTAAACGGTCAGTTATTAGAAGCATCGATCCTCCTCCCGATGCTTGATGTTTTAAAGGATAATTGCGATGAGGTTATCGTTATGTCTTATGAGACATCAGGGGGGGAGGCTATACAAAGAAGAGCGGAGGATGAGTTGAAGATTATTGGTGATAAAGTATCTATTGCACTGAGTGCTCAATTTCATTTCCTTTGTCGAGAATATCTTTTACAATTTGATTTTGAATTTTAAATGGTATTTCTACATCGTTGACGTATTGTTGAATTTCACGTCTTTATTGCCTTTCATATTGCTAACTAACCTCTGCCTGTATACCGTCAATTATTTTTTGAAGTTTATCATATTCTCTGCGTTCCGCCTGTCACAAAAGGAACCCATAGCCTATTTCTTGCCATACTTGCCAGGCATGGTGCTTTACTTTGGATACTTTCTCCGATTTGTTAGAACCAAGGCTTATTTGCAAGATTTAATCTTTAATGAGTCTTAC
>CAZNVU010000208.1:0-2458 GCA_964576575.1 uncultured Chryseobacterium sp. | reverse complement strand
AGACGGGGTGGTCTTTAAATGCAAAAAATCTGATATTAAAATAATCAGAGCTTACTTTCCATTTCACCCGTTTATATGCACCTTATATGTTCCTTGCTTGGTTGAATATTGCGCTTGTTCTTTGCAAAAAAAACAAATGATCTTTTTAATCCAATCACTAACCCAACTACTAAAAAATATTATGTACAAAATTACGTACAATATATTGTACATTTGTGGAAAGAACAATCCATGAAAGCCATCACCATTTCAACCCTGCGCAAAGGCATGAAAGAATACTTTGATTATGTTTCCAAATCCATGGAGGTGCTCATTATTCCCCGCAATAAAGACAATGATGCCATCGTCATCATGTCCATTCAAGAATACAATTCCCTAAAGGAGACCGAACATTTGCTTTCAACCCAAAGCAACCGAAATCGTTTGCAAGAATCCTTGGATCAAGCATCCAAAGGCAAAACCATTCCTTATAAAGTGAAATAGAGATAGCGATGGTTCGCTAAGTAACGAATTGTTATGAATTTCGAATTCACTGCACATGCCTTTGAAGATCTCTCCTTTTGGATTGAAAACGACCCCGAAGTTGTTTTAAAAATCAACGAGCTTCTCAAAGCCATTAAAAAAGATCCTTTCAAAGGTATTGGCAAACCTGAACCGCTAAAATTTGGTCTCAAAGGTTATTGGTCCAGAAGAATCACCGGTGAACACCGCCTAGTATACTCCATCAACGGCAACAAAGGAAAAGACCAAAAATGCACCATCATCCAATGCCGCTTCCATTATTAGCAAGTCTCTCCAAAAGAGCTCACATTCTCAGTTTCGCTCTCACTCTCACTCTCACTCTCACTCTCGCTCTCACTCTACCCTTTGACCCTTTTCCCTGCCTTCCCATAATACCCACACCGCAGAACATACAAAGCTTTTAACGCATCATCACTCATGGTTGCAGCCAAGGGTCTTGTTGTATCTTGATGCAACCGCTCCAATATCACCTCCCAGGGCGTATCCAACCAAATGGTCTCTCCTGCCCGATTCAACCAATCCATGATGTCCGGCTGACAAACCGATCCTCCGCCTGTTGCACAGACAAACGACTCCTGCTTGGACAACTGCGCATACAAAACATCGCGCTCCATGCGCCGAAAATACTTCTCTCCCCACTGCGCAAAAAAGTCCTTCACACTCATGCCTATCTTCTCCTCTATCAAGGCATCTGTATCCACAAAGGGTATTCCCTTCTCCTCCGCCAACTGCCTTCCCCAAGTTGTCTTGCCACTGGCCATGAAGCCTACTATGAATATCTTCTGATGCATTGTCTGCAAATATGCCTCATTTTTCTGGGCACATCTGCCCTTTTTGCAGGCGGCTTAAAATTTCAATGCCATTATTACCGATTATCTCTGTTGGAATCAAGCTTGTTGGGTCAAGAAAAAACAATAAAAATGGACTTAAACAAATTCACCATAAAAACCCAAGAGGTCATCCAACGCGCTCAGCAGATCTCATTGGACAAAGAAAGCGGTAGCATAGAAAATGCTCACCTGCTTAAAGCGCTTTTGGAAATCGACCAAAACATCACGCCGCATATTTTCAACAAATGCAGCGCTTCGCTAACCAACGTTCAATTGCAAATCGATAAAATCATTCAAGCCCTGCCCAAGGTCAGCGGGGGTCAATTGCAATTGTCCAATCAAGCTTCCAAGACTTTGCTCAATGCTGTGAACAAAGCGCAAAAGATGGGTGATGAATACGTCACGGTTGAACACCTATTGTTGTCTTTCATTCAAGGCAATGACCATATCAGTCAAATCCTGCAAGACGCAGGCTTGCAAAGCTCATTGGTAGAAAAGTCCATTGTGGAGATGCGCAAAGGAAGCAAGGTCACTTCTTCCAGCGCTGAAGAAAGCTACCAGAGTTTGAGCAAGTTTGCCAAAAACCTCAATGCGCTGGCACGTGAAGGAAAGTTAGATCCTGTCATTGGAAGGGATGAAGAGATCAGAAGGGTTGTTCAAATATTGTCTCGAAGAACAAAAAACAATCCTATTCTTATTGGAGAACCAGGTGTCGGAAAAACAGCCATCGCAGAAGGTATTGCCCACCGCATCATCAATGGTGATGTTCCAGAAAACCTTTTGGATAAAACCATTTTCAGCTTGGACATGGGAGCCTTGGTAGCAGGTGCTAAGTACAAAGGAGAATTTGAAGAACGACTCAAAGCTGTTGTCAAAGAAGTCCAAGAAAGCGATGGAAGTATTATCCTATTCATTGATGAGATTCACACACTAGTAGGCGCAGGAGGCGGCGAGGGCGCCATGGATGCGGCCAACATTTTAAAGCCCGCATTGGCGCGCGGAGAATTGCGCAGCATCGGTGCAACAACATTGAACGAATACCAAAAGTTCTTTGAAAAAGACAAAGCATTGGAACGTCGATTCCAAAAAGTAATGGTTGAAGAACC
>CAZNVU010000207.1:0-2502 GCA_964576575.1 uncultured Chryseobacterium sp. | reverse complement strand
AAAAATCCAGATTTCAAGCCAGGAACTTCGGGCAGAAATGGTGTACATGAACTAACCATGAATCTCGGTGTTAACGCCTACCCAACACTTATTTTCTTTGATGAAGCACTAAATCCCATTGCCCCCATAACTGGATTTCAAAGCGTCGAGAACTTTGAAATTTTTGCTAAAGTTTTTGCAACGGGTGATTATAAAAATATCCAGACCCAAGATGCTTGGGCAGAGTATCAGAAAAACTTTGTTCGCTCATGGACCAGTAAACCTAATCCAGAACCTAAAAAATCAGGTCCCAACTGCCTAGTAATGGACATTCCTTGCGACACCATCGCTCCAGTTCCCAGTTTGAACCATGACGTTGCTGTTCCTGACGATAACGATCAAAAAGATGAACCTTTGACCATGGTGGAGCAAATGCCTGTTTATTCTGATGGTGATGTTACTATGGCTATTGCTCGATTGGTTACCTACCCTGAAATGGAGAAAGAAAACAACATTCAAGGCACCGTATATGTGCAATTTGTTGTCAATAAAGAAGGGAAAATTGAAGACGTCAAAGTAATCCGTGGAGTAAAGGATGGTGCTGGTTTGGAGAGAGAAGCCATCAAGGCCGTTAGATCCTTAAAACCATTTTCTCCCGGTAAACAAAATGGCAAAGCAGTCAGTGTAAAAATGACCGTTCCAATAAAATTTTCACTAAAGTAAAAAAGGTTTTGGAAATTCTGAGTTTAAGTTTATATTTGCAACCCTTAAAAGGTTAAAAAAAGTACGTCATGAACCGCATTAAAGAATTAGAAAAGCAATTAAATCCTGTACGTGAATTCCCAGCATTTCAAGCAGGAGACACCATATCTGTTACTTACAAAATTAAAGAAGGTAACAAAGAGCGTCCACAAACCTTTACGGGAGTTGTTATCCAACGCCGCGGTACCGGATCAACTGAAACTTTCACTATTCGTAAAATGAGCGGCGGTGTTGGTGTAGAGCGTATTTTCCCTTTCAACACACCTTTCATTGAAACCATTGAGGTGAACAAACGCGGTAAGGTTCGTAGAGCTCGTATCTTCTACTTGCGCGATTTGACTGGTAAGGCAAGCCGCATCAAAGAAAGAAAAGCACCTGTTCAACACTAAAGAACTTGCATCATATTGAAAAGCCTCCTAGTGGAGGCTTTTTTTATGCTCTCAATTTTGACAACACCATTGCAATATCTTCCAAACGGGACACAATGCGTCCTCCAAAAATCTCTTCTTGCTCATTTTGCGGATTATCTCGTCTTAAACCACTCATGTGATACTCATTGATTGTTTCACTACAGATTACATCAATACTCTCCGCGTTAATCCCCGCCCCTGCCATGATGGTGATGCGATCTCCTGCAACCTTCTGCAATTCAAAAATCAATTCCTTTCCTTCTATACAATTCCTCTTCTGACCTGAAGTCAAGATTCTGGTACATCCCAATTCAATAATATCTTCCAAAGCTTTCATCGGATCTCCAACCACATCAAATGCACGGTGAAAAGTTACCTCCATGGGATAAGCCGCTTGAACCATGGTTTTCATCAATACAACATCGACCTCATTTTTCTCAGTCAGAGCTCCAACAACAATTCCCATTGCACCGCATTGCTTGGCCCAAGAAATCTCACTCAACATCAATTCCAATTCTTCTGGAGAATAAATGAATCCGCCTTCTCGGGGTCTAATCATCACCATAATAGGAACAGAAGAATTATTGGATGCCCATTCAACTAGACCATGACTCGGCGAAAGTCCATCCGCTGAAATAGCGCTGCACAATTCAATCCGATCTACTCCTAAACGGTTGGCTTCTTTAATATGAGCAACCTCTGTTGCTATCACCTCCAATTTTTTCTTCATATTCAAATATACGTTGAAGTGGATTTGTCACACCTTATCTTTGTCCAATGGACAGATTGCAAGAGATTGGTCGAAGAAGGACCTTTGCCATTATTTCCCACCCTGATGCGGGAAAGACTACCCTTACTGAGAAATTGTTACTATTTGGAGGTGCCATTCAAACAGCAGGAGCTGTTAAAAGCAATAAGATTACCAAAACAGCAGCCTCCGATTTCATGGAAATCGAACGACAAAGAGGTATTTCTGTTGCAACCTCGGTGATGGTATTTGAATACAACGGAATGCAAATCAATTTGCTGGATACTCCGGGTCACAAAGACTTTGCAGAAGACACCTACCGCACGCTTACTGCAGTGGACAGTGTTATCTTGGTGATTGATAGTGTGAAAGGTGTTGAGTCGCAAACAGAGCGACTCATGCAAGTTTGCCGAATGCGCAACACACCAGTAATTGTCTTTATTAACAAAATGGACTTGGAAGGACAAGATCCTTTTGATTTGTTGGACGAGGTGGAAAAGAAATTGGACATCAAAGTGCAACCGCTCTCTTGGCCTATCTCCAAAGGATACTCATTCAAAGGTGTATACAAGATTTACGACAAAGCATTAAACTTGTTTGAGT
>CAZNVU010000206.1:0-2544 GCA_964576575.1 uncultured Chryseobacterium sp. | reverse complement strand
GCTAAAAACATAAAAAAATGGCAAGACAATCAGGCTTAATTAAAATTAAAGGAACATTGGATAATGTGTCCTTTTACAAAACCAAAGATGGGGATTTGGCACGTATGAAAACATCGGTAGATGGAAAACGAATTGCTAATGATCCTGCCTTTGTAAGAACTCGTGAGAACAACAGTGAATTTGGCAGCTCTGCCAAAGCTGGTAAGTTAACTCGTGATAATCTGAGACCTATCTCAATGAATGCAACTGACGGACGAGTGGTTGCGAGAATGACTAAGATTATGACTGAAATTAAAAACTTGGACACTACTTCAGTAAGAGGTCAAAGAAATGTGGGTGTTGCCATGGCGACAGCCCAGGCAAAAGCCTTATTGAAAGGTTTTGAGTTTAACAATGATGCTATGTTAAGTAGTATGCTTTTTAAGCCTTGGGCGGTGAACACTTCAACTGGTGTAATTTCAATTACTGGCTTGGTGCCAACTTTGGATATTATTTTCCCTGAAGGAGCTACACATGTAAGTTTTTCGGGTGCGTATGCAAACATCAATTATGCAACTGGTATCGCTGATGTGAAATTGACCAACGTTCAAAACTTACCAATTTCTTCAACATCTTCTGCAATCACTTTAACTCCAATATCTGTTCCGACAGGTACAGGAGCAAAATTATTCCTGTTGAAGATTGAGTTTTTCCAAATGATAAACTCTGTTCAATACAGTTTGAAGAATGGAGCATTTAATGCGTTGAAAATTATTGAGGTAATCTAAGCGGTATGAAAAGAAAATTGTATTTCGACAAATTGGCATCTATCCTGGAACGAGCGCAAACAGATACTCCACCTTTCTTCAAGAAATTGAGATTGATTGGATTGGTAGCGGTAACAATTGGAACAACTATTATGATGGCTCCGATTGCTGTTCCTGCTGCATTAACCACCATTGCAGGATATGTATTATTGGGTGGAACGGTATTAACGGCGGTAAGCCAAGTAACTATTAACGAAGAATAAACATTATGGAAAATTGTATTAAAAACGACCTAATCTTGAACATCAAAAAGAAGGATGTACGCAGATTTAAAGCAGGAGCAGAATTGAGCGGTAAAGTGAATATTATGGATGTATCTGTCAATGAGGATGCAACTGATACGCATGATATACTTGAGGTGTCTCTTGTACTGACAAATAAACAATGTGAGCAACCTATATCTGTGCCTGCATAATGAACCATGGTAACGACCATACAACCATTTGGGGAACTCTCTCTGGAACTGCTTTGGGCATAGCTGCAAGTATTTCAAGTTTTGATATTGTGAAAACAATCATTTTGGGAGCTATTGGCGCCTCTGTTAGTTTTGGAGTGAGCCTCATTTGGAACAAGGTAGCAAACTATTTTAACAACAATCAAAAAACTAAAAAATGAGCGAAGTAATAGACGGTGGATGCACCAATTCAGATTTGATACTGAATGTAAGAAAGAAATCAATCCGCTTCAAGGCTGGAGCAGATGTCAGTTCAAGCGTGAACAAAATGGATGTCAATGTATCGGAAGATAAAGACGAAAAGTTTGAAACGTTGGAAGTTCAAATTAGACTTAGCAATGAATCATGTCCTCAAAATCTAAACGCACTATGACATCAAGTAATTGCAACGAAGGAAACTTTGAATTAAAGGTTAAGCGCAAAAATACAATCCGCTTTCATGCAGGATCTGAATTGAGTTCAAGTGTAAACCGAATGAGTGTAGATGTATTTGAGGACAGAGACGAGCGTTTTGAACTGTTGGAAGTGAAACTTACACTTTCATCCGATAAATGCATTCAAGAACCTATAAAACTATAACCATGGCTGAGAATTGTACACAAGGAAATTTTGATTTGAAAGTCAGCTGTAAGAAATCAATTCGTTTTAAGGCAGGTGCTGAATTAAGCTCCAGCGTGAATAAAATGGATGTTGATGTATTTGAGGACAGGGATGAGAAATTTGAAACGTTAGTTGTCAGCATATCATTAGGACAGCAACAATGCACAAAAGAGATTTAAGATGCTTTGAATAAGTAAATGGATGATGATGAGGAAGGGGGCTAAGGCCCTCTTTTTTTTATCTCATCAAATCAGAAACCAAAACTTTTTGCAGACTTTGCAAACTTTGCAGCTGTTGCAAAATTGTATTTTTGGCCTGCTGCACCTTCTGAATAGCGATTACTTTTTTTTTGTACTGAACTAATTTTGCAGTATGATTGAATGAGAGCCAGTTGAGTGTTTTTTTTACATCATTAATTCTAACAAACGGAATAACTGAACCGCACAGGTATTGTTCAAATACTCTGCCCTGGCACAATCCCATTACTAACCAATAAAGCATTTCTTTTTCTTTCTCTGAGGAGCATATACACACAAAGCAATTCGGGCAGGGATCATTCATTGGCTTTCCGCTATGGTTTCCTTTATTCAATATGAAGAAATGAGGCTCTGAATAGGTGGTGTTTAGTTTGTGCGTTTTTAATTTGAAAGAGAACATAATTTAGGTGTTAAAAATTATGCTCTG
>CAZNVU010000205.1:0-2566 GCA_964576575.1 uncultured Chryseobacterium sp. | reverse complement strand
ATACTGTAGATATCCCAGCAACTACTTCAACATCCAATGGTGATCACACCCACACAATTTCTGGTGGTGATGCAGAAACTCGTCCTATCAATACATCCATTGTTTGGTGTATCAAAGTAAAGCCAACAGCAGCGGCTGGTAACATTACGATAAACAACGTTGATGGTATCACCACAGCAGCCAATGGATTGACGGCTTCTCCTTCTCAAGTGAAATTGGGAGGTACATTATCTGAGAATACAACCATTGCCAAGGGAACCAACAATTTGACTTTGACAGGAACAGGTACATTGACCAATAATGGTCCTTTTACAAACGTTGGAGCCATAACCAATACTGGTAATATTGCCAACACAGGTAACGTTTCTAATACCGGTAATATGGCCAACTCGGGTATATTGTCCAACACTGGAAAAGTAGGTTTAGGAATAGCTTCTCCAGCAACTGCACTTCATATAGAAAACGCAGGAGTCATGGGCACGGATAATCCAAGTAGTAATAATGTTCCATCCATCTATGTCAACAATACCAACAATGCCAGTACATCAGCCCATGCGGTTAGTGCATTGCGCGTTCAAGCCAATGGTGGTAACGCCTACAACTCTTGGGATATCAGTGGGGTTTCAGGTTTTTCAATGGGATTGCACAACACAGGTACTGATCAGTTGGTGATTGCCAATAACTGGGATTTTAATATTGCAGGAAATGCCAACAAGATTGTTACCATTAACAGAACAGGACAATCAAGATTTATTGTGACAGATCAGAATGGTGGATTTTCTTCAGGTTGGCCTGCAGGTTGGGGTGGTGGAATCAACACCTATGATTTGAGTTGCTTGGGTGTGTATTACAATTCATTGTTTGCTCAATCGGATAAGCGTCTAAAGAATAACGTGCAAAATTTAGATGCATCAGCTTTAACAAAGTACATGCAATTGCGCCCCGTAACCTATTATTGGAACGAAGGGAAATCTGAAGATAAGGGATTACAGTATGGATTTATTGCGCAAGAGGTTGAGACTTTATTCCCTGAAATGGTATTGTCAAGCTCCGATGAAATGCAGACTAAATCCATGAACTATCAGGCTTTGCACAGCATGACTGTGAAAATGGTACAAACACAGCAACAAACCATTGAGCGTCAACAAGCACAAATCGATGCTTTGATGGAGCGTTTGGATAAATTAGAAAAGGGAAGTAAGAAGTAATTAGGTCGTAAAAAAAATGAAAATGAAGAATACAATTATAGTCACGTTTTTGTTGTTGTTGGGAATGACAACGAAAGCCCAATTCCATATTGGAAGTGGAGAGAATATCCATGTGGTTAATGGAGGATTGTTGTATACCAATGACAATGTCAGTGGTGCAGGTTCAATTAATGTTAATCTGTCAACAACAGAGGCCAAAGGTTCTATTAGCGGTGTTACCATAAATGCTGTTAATGGTACTATGAAAATGAGCGGCTCTGCGGACCAAGTTGTCAATGGTGCACGCTATGTAGATAAGGCAATTAATAGATTGTTTAATAGCAATACAACAAGTATTACTATTGATGGAAAGGTGATTGTCGTGGATACTTTGTTCATGAATGCGACAGGCACTCCATTGATTAAAATACCTTCAGGAGATACGCTTTTGCTCGGTGCCGCTGTAAAGAATGGAGGAGAGTTTCAACTGAACGGTGGTGTTTTGCATTTGAATTCAAATGTTGCGAGTTTTTCTTGCACTTCCGTAATTGGAGGAAATGCAGGTGTACTATCTACCGTTAATATTATTGAGAACCGCGATGTCACATTTGGAGCATTCAACTTGGTGACTACCGCAACCTTTAATTTAGAAACTGTAAACAACCATATCATTCGATTTGCCAATAGTTCCGCTGTTTCATGGGCAGGAACGCAATTGACAATTAATGGATGGCAAGGTGCTTATGATGGAACTTCTGGCACAACGGGTAAAATTTATTTCGGATCGAGCTCAAGTGCTTTAACAGCCTCTCAAATAGGAAAGATTCGTTTTTTTGATGGTACCTACTACTATAATGCAACTTTGTTGTCAACAGGAGAATTGGTGCCTGCTGCTAATACCATTACTACAGATTCTGTGGCTACCTCTATCTGTCCCGGTGCCGGCGCCACTTCTATTCCATTTACATATACTAATGCAGCAAGCTTTGGATCAAGCACTACTTTTACAGTTCAACTCTCCGATGCTTCAGGCTCATTTGCCTCTCCAACATCGTTGGGAACAGTAGTTGGGGATGCTAGTGGGAGCCAATCATTATCTTACAGTTTTACTACTTCAAATGTTTCGGCAGGAACTGGATATAGAATACGCGTGATTAGCGATGCACCTGCAGTTAATGGAAGTGATAATGGAGCTGATATTACCATATCTACGCTACCTAATGCAGGAACATTGAGCGGTGATCAAGCGTTGTGTTCCAATACAACAGTAACTTTCACCAGCAACGGAGATACAGGAGGTGCATGGACATCAAGCAGTGCAGCTATCGCTACAATCAATGGAACAACAGGAGTGATTACTCCCGTTTCAGCAGGAACAG
>CAZNVU010000204.1:0-2567 GCA_964576575.1 uncultured Chryseobacterium sp. | reverse complement strand
ATGGTTCTTCCGGTGAATCCTCCTCCGTATGATACACCAATTACAGATTCGTTGCCTTTCGATCATGATAACAACATTCTTCTTGCAAAGTTTGACTGTGACTTCGGTCGAAAATTCTTGTGGCTGTGTTGTACATCACAAACGCTATTTTGGTTGGTTGGGTGCGTTCCAAACACCATTTTGACTTGGCGGGAATCAATGCTGAGGCGTTGCAAGCTTGAGTTGAAAAAAAAAACCAATTCAGACGGAACAGTGCTTTTCAATATCGCAAAGCGATTTTGGTCAATGTCTCCGACAATGGAGGATATAATGGAACAAAAAACTCGCGCTGCAGGAGCGACCAAATCTCGAAAGTGCGTTTTGGCGGTTGACAAAAGCTCAAAGACCCCATTACTACAAGGTGTCACTTTGATTCCAAACAATTTTCACTTGTTACAACCCCATCAGAGAGTGCTAGCTGATCCAAAAAATCAGCAAGTCAGGATGGGAGAAGGCATTTTATCAAATATTCCAGCAGTTCCCACAAAAGTGTCTGTCATTCAGATTTGCAAGGCACTTCCAGCATTGGGCTGCTCACTTCCACCAACTCCGCATCATGGCGACGCCATATTGATCGAGGCAATGATGGACGTTGACAACGCCGTTTTCGCCATGTCAGCAGACACCAACATGATAAGAACAGCAACTTCAGCCACAAGCATCATCAAAATATTGAGGAACGTCATTTCATCTTCAGAGCAAGCATCAAATACCATGCTCATTCCAAGCGGGGAATGGCAACGATTGAGCACGACGGGACCCACTGTAAGACCAGTCAATGGCGGTCACTGGTGGCAACTGCCCAGCCCGAAACATACAAAAGAACCCTTGAAAGTTTGGGTTCATTCGCCTGAATTTGTAGATGTCGTGAGCATGAAATCCGCATCAATGGAAGTCGCTCATGCATTATTTGAGGAATTTGATCCAGGTAGTCATGAGCGGTCAACGAAGCTGTACTTGGCAAATACTCAATACGAATTGAAGGTTCCTGGCGGATTTTTGTTTCCTCTTGCATTGAGCGTGATGGCTTCGCGCCTTGGCGACAATGTGACCATTTTTTTAGAAACCTTCAGCAACAAATCTCATGGCATGAGACTGAATGGTCTTGAGCTTGATTTTGGTCACTTTGGCACAGAAAATTGGGCCATCAAGGTGGCCACAGGGTTTGCAGTTGAATGGAAGAAGTCCATATTGCAAATGATGAGCGACCTGACAAATACTAAATCGGGATGTTTCAAAATGAAACCTGACCATTCCAGCATCGGCTTTGGATTCTCAACATCCTATCATGATAGCAGCCATCGACCTCTGTTCTCTGTGTGCAAGTCAGAGGAGTGGATGGCCACTGATGGCTACGAGTCGTTTTGTACAATGGCATTGCACTCATTGATGTCTCCTCATACAACGCATTTTCAAAAAGGACTTATACTGCGAGTACAGGCGTACATTGAAGCAATGAGTTCCATCACGGACAGGCAGTGTGGATCACGAAAATCCCTGTACACTCACATTGGATTTTCGGCTCTTCAAAAAATAGCAAGTGGCGAGATCAACGTGTCCGCGGTGCTTGAGGGGTTCAATGACGATTTTGTCAGAATCAACAATGCGATGAAAGCTATGGAAAAAAGCCCGCGCAATCGCACTGAGATTCAAGTCAAATGTATCCTCGATGCAACAGGAAGTCTGAAATTGAGTTCTATGATGCAAGCAGCTGCCAACATTATCGATTGTTCAACTCAACATTGGAAACTTGGCCACATATTGTCGTATTCCAGCATCAATGCCGCTTCAATGTTTCTTATTGCGCAGCAATCCTGGAGACTGGCTTGTGATGTGAATGTGGCTCTCAAGCACCGTCAATTACTTTTGGATATTGCCGATGAAATACTGAAAAGATGGCATTCTTTCAAAATTGGAAGAGGAGATGGAACCACCGGCCCTAAAAACAACAGAACTCTCATTACGTTCCCCAAACTATATGAACCATTGCTCTCTCATTTAGATAGCATGCTTCCATCCGGCAAACGTTTTTGTCGTGATGATGAACGCATTCAAATTTTTACGGATCATGACATCGTTACTGACACCTCTTTTGGTCCCATCATGAACAAACGCATTGAAGAAAACAAGAATTCATCATCTGAAGAATTATCTTCATGTATATTGAAGTGTTGCACTTGCAGCAAATTGTTTTATGGGACGGCAAACGCAGACAGCCTTGAAGTTCATCATGCAAACTACCCATCTTGTGTTACGACGCACTGGACCGAAAACAAATTGGTTACCGCTGCCGACTGGGAAAGTGATTATTTGCAAAAACTCAAAAAGTATCTCGAGTTTCTCAAATCATGCTCACCGGAGCAGAAAGAAGCGTGCGAATCTATTTTGAAGTTTGGTTCTGGAATTCTGGCAGTCGGTATAGCTGGAGCTGGAAAATCATTTGCGCTCGATCAAGTTGGGATGATCCTCGAATGCATCTTTTACAAAACTGGTGAGATTTTCCGATGTGCACCTACTGGATTGCTTGC
>CAZNVU010000203.1:0-2623 GCA_964576575.1 uncultured Chryseobacterium sp. | reverse complement strand
AAACCCAAATGAAAAGGATAAATTCATCGACAAGGTTGTTGGATGTTTTCTTAAATTGCACCAACAACCTTAATCATGAAATCGAAAAATATTTTTACACTCTTTTTGAGTTTAGTTACGCTTGCCGGTGTAACGCAATGTGATATTAGCGGTCGATACTACCAGCGTATTTTTCCAGAATTTTCCGTGACGAGTAATATTGTTTATGGCAACAATCTCGATTACACAGGAGCTGCTGAAGATCTCACATTAGATGTGTACCAACCCGTTGATGATAATCTAGCCGCACGCCCTTTGGTGGTAATGTGCCATGGAGGTTCTTTCATCACAGGAAGCAAGAATGGTCCTGATGTCGTATCCTTCTGTCAGGATATGGCCAAAATGGGATATGTAGTGGCTTCGATCAATTACCGTTTGGGGTTTGGAATTGCCAACCTTGAAGGAAATGCCACCCAAGCAGTGATGCGCGGCACGCAAGATTTGAAAGCGGCTATTCGTTTTTTTCGAAAAAGTGTTGCTGAACAGAACAATCCTTACCTCATTGATGACAATCAAATCTATGCGGCGGGCGTCAGTGCCGGAGGTTTTATGACTTTGCACCATGCATACCTGGATCAAGAAAGTGAGATTCCTTCCTTTTTGGACATGAATGGAATTGGATTGGAAGGCGGATTGGAAGGCAACAGTGGAAACCCTGGTTACTCCTCTCAAGTAAATGCCATCGTGAATATTTGCGGTGCACTTGGAGACAGTGCTTGGATTCAAACCAATGACGAACCCGCTTGTTTATTTCATGGTCCCAATGATCAAACAGTCCCCTATGGTTCTACCACCTTGAATTTATTCGGTTTTCCGGTCACGGAAGTAGATGGCAGCTATTCCTTGAATGAGAAAATGAATGAACTAGGCCTTCAGCATTGTTTTGAAATCTATGAAGGTCAAGATCACGTGCCACATTTGGGATCACCTGCCTACTACGACACTACCCTTTCCATCATGACACAATTTTTAGCACAGCAAATTTGTGACTATAATTTCAATTGTGAGTACAACCCTATCGTTACTGGTATAACAGAAATAAATACCTCTTCATTGGAATTGTTTCCCAATCCTGTAGCCGATCAATTACACGTCAGAACTCGTTTAAATAACTACGTCATTCGCATTTACAACACATCCGGGATGTTGTTGCTACAATCTGAAAATCACAATGGAATGGCCGTCATTCCGACGGGAAAATTCGATGCAGGGATATACTTCATTGAGATTAACAACAATGACTTTCACGTCACCAATCGATTCATCAAAAAATAGCCATGCTGTTTAATTCACTGAGTTTCGCTGTATTCCTGCCCATTGTATTTGTTTTGTATTGGGCGCTTCAAAAAAGGGCGCTTCAAATTCAAAACATTCTACTTTTGGGAGCATCCTATTACTTCTATGCATGCTGGGATTGGCGCTTTTTGTTCTTGTTGATGTTCTCTACCCTTTTGGATTTCTACACAGGAATCCGAATGAAAGATGCGGCGAACGACAAAAGCAAAAAGACATGGTTTTGGGCCAGTATCATTATTAACCTCGGATTTCTCGGTGTATTTAAATACTACAATTTCTTTGCTGAAAATCTCCAGCTTTCATTGCAATCCATGGGATGGCAGGTTGATTTTTGGACGTTGCAAGTCATTCTTCCTGTTGGTATTTCCTTTTACACTTTTCATGGACTCTCTTATGTCGTGGATATCTATTACAACAGAATTGAACCTTCAAGAAATTTTGTGAATTATGCAGTATTTGTGAGTTTCTTTCCATTACTCGTAGCCGGGCCTATCGAAAGAGCGACCCATTTGCTTCCACAAATTGAAAAGAGACGTGTTTTTAACTACCAACAAGCGGTGGATGGACTACGTCAAATACTCTGGGGGTTATTTAAAAAAGTTGTCATTGCAGACAATTGCGCTTTTTATGCTAACATGATATTTAATGAGTCTGGTGATCAATCAGGAAGTACCCTTTTGGTGGGTGCTTTTTTCTTTACCATTCAGATTTATGGAGATTTCTCTGGATACAGCGATATTGCATTGGGCACCGCTCGCCTATTTGGGATTGAGTTATTGCGCAATTTCAATTACCCTTATTTCTCTCGGGATATTGCTGAGTTTTGGAGAAGATGGCACATTTCATTGTCTTCTTGGTTCAAAGATTACTTGTACATTCCTCTAGGAGGTAGCAAAGGTGGAAAATGGATGCAAGTTCGGAACACGTTTATCATTTTCATTGTTTCGGGTTTTTGGCATGGAGCCAATTGGACCTTCATCGCTTGGGGATTTTTAAACGCCCTTTATTTTCTCCCATTATTGCTCACCAATAATAATAGAAACAATATTTCAATCGTTGCAGAAAACTCAGCATTACCCAATATCAAGGAAATCCTTCAAATGGTAGTGACCTTTTTCATCACGATGATTGCCTGGGTATTTTTCCGCTCTGAAAATATCTCTCAAGCGCTTTCTATTTGCGGTGAAATATTCTCCACATCCCTATTCTCAATGCCCACACAACGCCCCCTAATTATGTTCTTGGCCATTGGCTTCTTTTTCCTTTTGGAATGGATGGGCAGACGAAA
>CAZNVU010000202.1:0-2690 GCA_964576575.1 uncultured Chryseobacterium sp. | reverse complement strand
CAATTGAGCCTCCGTGGTAATAATGCCAACTGCGGCCAATTGGCTAGGTCTATTTCCCCCTGTAACAATAAATTTCGAATTGGATTTTTGTCGCGCTAACCACGCGGCTGCTCTTCCTCGCTCTGCGCTGTTTCCACCTAAAACGGCATAAACAGGGGAGTGGTAATTAGCGTCATCTGCAACCAAATAGTAACCAATTGATTTGAGTATGGTGAATCTGTTTAGTACGGTTAAAGCCACGATCAAGAATATCACCGATGAAATGATCCAACGTTTCTTCTGGTAGAACTTTCTATTTGACTTTGCTATTTCAATGTTATCCATGGGGCAAATAATTCATTCAATTTAACTGAGGTCATATCAATTCCCACGCGCTGCAATGCGTTAAGGGCATTGATAATTTCATTTTGTTGAATGACGTTTTTGTTGTGATGCCATTCTTGCTCAGATAGCCATTTGCTGGCATTTTCCGGGGACAGTTGGAATTGCTTGCTGATCTCAACCGGAGTATTGTGATCATGTAAAAAGCTTTGAACTTGGACTGCTATTGCTTCCAACATCAAAAGCAGTTGTGCAGAATGTTTTTGGATACAACGATCACTGGCCACTACCAAGAAGCTGGACCATGGGGCGTGGAATTCACCAATCTTTTTGCATTGTCCACGCTTTACAAAAGGCAGCGTCATCCATTTTTCCCAATAAAAATAATCACAGTCTTCATTTAACGATTCAATGCCATCTTCCAAATGATGAATAACCTTGAATTGGTCATCCCGCAATGTATTCCCCAACATTTCACTGTGTATCAGCGGCATCAAATGTGATCCAGAACCTTTGCGACTAACAGCAACTTTAGTAGTTGTGTCAAAAGTCAATTCATTCTTTTTATTAGAGTAAATTCCCCATTGCAAAGGAGTTTCAATATAACATTGGATGATTTTGGCTTTTAATCCTCTTTGGAAAGCAGCTAAAAAACCTTCTGTTAATAGGATGGCGACATCCAAATCCCCGCTTTGTAAGGCTTGGGTCATTGCTCCAGTGCCTCCAGGGAAAAATATCCAGTTGGTCTCTATTCCAATACTTTGAAATTTTTGTTTTTGAAATGCTTGTATCCAAGGCAGGTTGAAATGCTCAGGAACACCGCCAATCTTTAGAAATGAGGTGTTTTTCATCAATAGCCTCCCTGCCATTTTCGGATAAACCATTCCGTGGCAAAAGACAACACAATGACGATAAGAATAGGCCACCAATCTATCCATTCTTCTCTATTGCTCTCATCAAAAGCAACCGAAACAAAATTCTGCTGTTGTCTTAGTTTGATTTCAAGTGAGTCTAGTCCATTGGCTGTGAAGAATGTCCCTTTGGTTTCTTTGGCCAAACTTTTCAGAACATCATGATTGGCCCAGGTATTCATCATCTCCAATTGGACATTTTCTACAATGAAACTTCCTGCTTGGGTTAGCTTTTGAGCGCCATTGTTGGCTTGTGCCTGGTAGCGGTAACTTCCAGGTTCTAATAAACCCAACTCCAATTGATAGCCATTGCTGCCTGGTACAAAGGGAAAGTCGCGTTTTTCACCTTTCTCATTCCATAAACTCAATTGAATGTTTTGACCCAACAAAGGCTTCATGCTTTCATCATACAAGTTGGCTTGAAAGACAACGGGTTGGTTGTACGACCAGTTTTTCTTGGTGTTTACTTTAAACAAATGATCTCTGTTCTTGTCCACCAGGTATTGCGCCCATGATCCAATCATCTCATCAAAAGCTTCGTGATTCTTAGATTGAATAAAATTGGTCATGCGCCACCGCCAAATTCCTTCACCCAAAACAAAACCTATTTTGGCAACATCAGCGGATTGAAAAGCAACCAAAGGAACCCCCGTATTCAAATTGCCCATTTGTTGCTGAAAATATGGCGTGATTCCAGGAGATAAAGAGAATTTTCCAAAAGGAATACTCAACGGAGGCCATTGATGGCTTTGAGATTGGATACTTGGTGGTATTTGGAAATAATTGAATTTGCTATCTACAGTTGGTGTTCGTTCCTCTCGATTGCCATTAGCGCCTTGAAGATTGATTCCGGTTTGAAGCAAATTGAATAAGCTAGCCTGAGTGCTTTGCCCCCAGATGAATAAACAAGGGTTTTTGTTGGCCAACAAATTGTTGATTGAAGCTACTTGTTGAGCTTGATTGGGCAGACCATGAAATATAGTAAGCCCATCGCCAGATCCTTTTCCTTTCCATTCATCAACTGGAATATATTCAGCCATGAATGATTCTGAATGGTTGATGGATTGCATCAAGGCTTGAATGTCTGGATGCGGCGCTGCACCTACAATCAATATTTTTTGTCGATCATCCAAGACTTCAATAAAACAATCAAAATGATTATTAGCCGTATTTTTTTCTCCTTCTAAAACAGAAACATCAATGGTGTAATGCTGAACCCCAAGTTGTTTGGATTGTGTATTGAATTGGATGGAATGAAAAGTACGTTTTCCATCAGGAATAATATTTTGTTTTTCAATGATTTGACCTTTGTTCTTCAGCACAACTTCTAATGGTTGTTTTTGAGACAATCTCGTTTCAATGTTTACCAAAATTGGAAATTCGTTACCAAGAAATGTATTCTTATTGCATTGAACATCACTAATGAAAACATCCTTGTACATGTTGGTGTCTCCAATT
>CAZNVU010000201.1:0-2737 GCA_964576575.1 uncultured Chryseobacterium sp. | reverse complement strand
CGAATTCCTGGCTCTCTGAGCCACGAGGCTCCACGAAAACCTGGAGACGCTCAGATTCATCATCAGATGCTTCGCGAGAAAAGACATTGTTGAAATCAGTATCAGATTCATCAGAATGATCATCAATCAATAAATCGTATTGCATATTAATGAGTTAGAATTTATATTATTTTAAGTATCAAAAAAATATTTAAAATGATTTAAAAAAATATCTAGTATTATATAATAATGACTGAATATATTGTATATTATCAATTGCCGAGTTGTGGGTACAGAGTATGCAATTCAAAAACACTGGAAGTTTTTGGATGTGTTCGACTTCCTGAAAATGTGAGTAATTTTCGTTTAACTAAACCGTATGATGCAAACGACAAAAGCCTGATACAGTACTGCAAGGATTTGCAAATTGCGTCAGATGAACTGAAAAAAACGAAAGAACTCAAAGGATTTGATTACATTAAACCATTTGTTAAAAAAGATGGCACCATGTTTTACAAGAATCACGGAACAAACGTCGAAGCAATAATCAACATGAGAAAAGTAATATGGGATGATTATGATGAAATCGATATCATTGAGGATAAATGGTTTAAATTGTGCTACAATGGCGGCTTACAATATTGCAAACCTGGAACGTATCAATGCCACGGTTATGACTTTTCGAATTATTACGCCAGCATTTTAGGAGATTCAGATTTTCAAATTCCAACAAAGCGAGGTAAAGAAATCACGATTGATAAATTGCAGTTCTCTCCAGGATTTTACAGAGTAAAAATCACCTCCGACAACCCAGATGCAAAAAAAGTTTTTAATTTTAGTAAACATCATGTCTACTATTCTCAATCCTTGAAATTTGCGTACAATGAATTGAAAGAACGGTTCAACATGAAATTTGAATTAATAATCGACGGTGAACCAAATGCTTATGTATATGAATGGAAAAAATTTGTCAAATCTAAATCAATTTTTAAATATTGGTATGCTGATATCATCAGTCTTAAGAAACAACTACCTAAAAACATTTTGGTCAAAATGCTTTCATCTTCTGCATGGGGTCAATTATCCAAGAGATATAAGAAAGTTGTAGATCAATGCGATTTGACTGATGAAATGGGATTTACAGATGATTTCAAATTCAAAATCATTGATGTTGTGATGCACGAAGATGACAGATTGAACTACAAAATAATTGATGTCAACAAGCCATACAAATACAACATTAGACTGAAACCATTCATTACAGCTTACGGGCGAATTCGAACCGCACGCATTGCCCTGGAAAATTTAGATAACGTCGTCCGTATTCACACCGACGGAATTGTGTTTGATAAACCAATCACAACGGATCTGCCTAATTTTATCCCCGAGAAAAAAACAACTGGTCATATTCAATTTAACAGCGTCAATGATTATCATTTCATATAATCATCAATATTTGGAATTTGCTTCTTAATATAGTTGTATTCTTGCCATTTCTTTTCTTTAATCCCTTTAAATTTGATCAAAATTTCTTTGACGCCACGAATGGTCCTTTTTGCTGAAACATACATCACCTGGTACTTGGCTTGTGTTTCATCCGCTTTCTTGACTTCCCATTCAGCATAAGAAACGTTTGGTAAATTTTCCAAAAGATATCTAATTGGATTCTTTCCAGAGTACCGGAGAACCCTGACAATTTTTCTGGGTGTTAGATCCCACCTATAGTCTCCCATTCTGAAATTTTTTGTTGGTTGTTTTCGTCCCAGGGCGTCTAAAGGCTCATCAGAAATTCTGTACACAATGTCACCAACCTTGAATTTAGACTCAACAACATCGGGACTAGGGTATACATCGGTAAACGGATCACCCTCTGGAATCGTCCTGTATTCATTCAACATTTTTCGAATGGTTGGCAACACTTCAGTCCATTCTTTGTATTGTTTCCCTGTTTTTTCTTCAACCGAATTCATGTAGCCATTGAGCAATCTTCCTAGATCTCGATTGAGTATTTCCGCATTTCCGACTTGTTTGTGTCTTCCAGGTTCCCCAATTTTGTGAATGATATTTTCACCATGAAGCCATTTTTCAAAAGCGCCTCTGAACTCCTTTCCGTCATCTGTTCTCAAGCTTGCGTACGGCTTGTTCAAATATTTCCGCTTGATGATTTTCTGAAACGCTTGCAAGATGGTCTCACTTGATTTCTCTGTGATTGGTTCAAAATCACACGCATTTGTTGCAATGTCAACAACAACCAATAAGTACTTGTGCCCCTTTTTAGTTTCTGGTAAAAACAACAAGTCTGCCATAAAGTTATAGTTCGCAATGTGTGGGACATTGTCTTTAACCTTATTAAATGTTTTCTTGACTCTGATTGGCTTTGAATGCTGTTCGTCTATGCCTAAAGCTTTTAAAATTTTATCCATTATTATAATATCTAAGATATAAATATGGTTGTTAATATCAATTCTGTGAGTAATCCGACAGAAGTGAGAAAAAAGTTTAAAAAGTATGTTGGAAACGATGATGCCCAATTAATGCTATCAGAAAAAAAAGATAAAAAATACAAAGTAATTCATGATGGTAAGACAACGCATTTTGGATCAACGATGGAGGACTTCACAAAACACAAAGATGAAAGCCGTCGCAAGTCCTACCTTTCTAGGGCGAAGGGAATAAAAGGCGATTGGAAGTCAGACAAATACTCAGCAAACAATTTAGCCATTCATCTTTTATGGGCAAAATAGGTTTTAAAAATATC
>CAZNVU010000200.1:0-2754 GCA_964576575.1 uncultured Chryseobacterium sp. | reverse complement strand
CTCTTGCTTGAAATAGTTTGTACATTTGTATATGTACAAATTATTTCGTTTCATACTTTTTCAGTTTGACGCCGAGAAAGTGCACTATTTTGTGGTGGGCCTCTTGAATAAAATTCACAACTTTTTGCCTACACGTTTGCTCTTTAGATCTCAATTTGTAGTCAAACATCCGAACCTAGAAACCTCTTTTTTAGGTTTGAACTTCCCGAATCCGGTCGGTTTAGCCGCAGGTTTTGATAAAAATGCCCAACATATAGACGCGCTGGCCGATTGTGGCTTCGGCTTTATCGAAATAGGAACCGTTACACCCAAGGCCCAGCCAGGCAATGACAAACCGCGTCTTTTTAGGCTCAAAGCCGACCACGCCATTTTAAATAGAATGGGTTTTAATAATGATGGCGTAGAAGCAGCTGTTGAACAACTAAGGTCACGTCGAAATAAGCAAATCATCATTGGTGGTAACATCGGTAAAAATAAATGGACTCCAAATGAGCAGGCAGTAGCAGATTACCTGTTGTGCTTTGAAGCACTTTTTCCATATGTTGATTATTTCGTTGTCAATGTTTCTTCGCCCAACACACCCAACTTACGTGCTTTGCAAGAGAAAGAACCACTCCAAGACCTCTTGCTCCAAATTCAAGAAAAGAATGCTGCTCAAGCTACCTCCAAACCAGTTCTCTTGAAAATTGCACCAGATCTTAACAATACTCAAATAGACGAAATCATTGAAATTGTGAATCACACTAAAATAGCAGGTCTTATTGTCTCCAATACAACGATTTCAAGAGACCTACTTTTGACTCCAAAAGCAGATGTTGATCAGATGGGAGCGGGTGGTATCTCAGGAAAACCAATCACGGCTCGTTCTACGGCCATGATTAAGTACATCAATGAAAAATCGGCCGGACAAATTCCAATGATTGCAGTAGGCGGAATCCATTCTGCTCAAGATGCAATGGATAAACTAGATGCTGGTGCATCTTTGGTTCAATTGTATACAGGTTTTATTTATGAAGGTCCGGCACTCGTCAAATCAATTAACCGCGCCTTGCAAAAAAGAACGCTTCAATGACCAATTCTTTAAAGGCCATACAAATAACAGAATGTCCGAGAGATGCCATGCAAGGCATCCAAAATTGGATTCCCACCGAACAAAAAGTAAGTTACCTCAATGCTTTGTTGAAGTGTGGCTTCGATGTACTCGATTTTGGGAGTTTTGTGTCGCCTAAAGCAATTCCACAGCTCAAAGATAGCGCTTCAGTACTTGCCCAACTCGAACCTTCCCCAACCCAACTACTTGCTATTATTGCCAATATTCGCGGTGTAGAAGAGGCCTGTTTACACGAGCGAATTGAGATCATTGGCTATCCATTCTCTGTTTCAGAGACATTTCAATTAAGAAATACAAATTCAACTACTGCTCAAGCAATAAATGATTTACAGCAGATTTCAAACCTTTGCAAGGAACATGGTAAAAAGCTTCGGGTCTACCTATCGATGGGGTTTGGTAATCCATACGGAGATCCTTGGTCCGTCGATTTGGTTGCCGCGTGGGTTGCTCAATTGAGTAGTCGTTTTGACATCGCTGAATATGCGCTTTCTGATACGATTGCTTGTGCTTCTGCAGAACTTGCTGAGCAATTATTTCAAAGGTTGAGTTTTCAATTCCCTCATCTTCTTTTTGCCGCTCATCTTCATGTTGTAAAGGGGCGAGAAGAAGCGCTGATCAAAGCATGTATCGCGGGCGGATGCCAACATTTTGACACCGCAATTGGTGGTTTTGGTGGTTGCCCAATGGCCAAAGACGAACTTACCGGAAATCTATCAACGGAGGCTTTACTTGCATATGCGAATAAAGAGCTCATCCAACACACCATTGATGACGCAGCCTTTGAAACTGCACGTCAAATTTCAACCTCAATATTTTAACAAATGCGAAACAAAAAACTTATCTGGGTTATCGGCTCTCTTTTTGTAATGCTGGTTGTTCTGTTTGTCTCCTTCAATTATTTCAATCAACCCTCGAATCCAAACAAAAAAAAGAAAGAGGAAGTCACAAAGGGTATTCAAATCAGCACAGACTTCAACACCAATTCTTTTTCTAGTAAAAATGAGGCGAGCATCCTCAAAAACTTAGGACTCTGTGACAGTACCATCAATTGGAGTGAAGACCTAAATAGACCCTCCTGTACACCCAACTTTTTTCGTGTTTTCCCTCTTAAAAAAGGTTTGGATCTATCTCAAGGATGCATGGTGCTTTTAAAAGCAGGTGTGAATCATTTTCCAGTGCGTCGATTTGTTGTCTATGAAAAAGAGGGGGCACAAATGATTCAAGCCAACGGATTCATTGGATATCCAATAGAATTTAGGCCGCAAGCTCAAAATTATGACGATGTCGTCATCCGTTTTTTTGAACGATACGAAGGCCAAAAATATTTTTACAATTGTTTGTTTACCTGGAAGCAAAACCGCTATCAATATGTGCGTTGCGAACAAATCAACGATGCGAATATCAAGCCCGAAAAACAAGAACAAGTATCTATCGAAATATTAAAAATTCTCAATGATAAGCAGATGGTTTTTTAAGGTCTTCATAGTACTTCTGTTAGGAAGTTCTTGTATCAATGGAGAACAGACCTATCGTGCAGATCACACCCATTTATTGAGTGGAGGCAATAGCAAAGTTTGGATGCTCAGCGCAACAAGGCAACACCAAGAAGAGCAATTGAAGCACAATTCTTGGGGCGAAGTTTT
>CAZNVU010000199.1:0-2764 GCA_964576575.1 uncultured Chryseobacterium sp. | reverse complement strand
TGTCTATTTTATGTTTTTTTATTATTTTTTCTGCATATGGTCTTTTTATGAGATATGCCGCTGCGCTCCAATCTAAATACTCTCTTAAGTGCAATCTAGGATTTACTATAAAATTATTAATTATAGCCATTTGAAGAACATCATATTGTTTTGTTATTGAACTCAAAAAATCTTTCCAGGAGAAGCTCCAAAAATCTACTGTCTCAAAACTTACATCATCTTCTACGATAATTGCATACTCTGAATCTGATTCTGACAACCATTGCTCAATGGCCTTTAAGTGTGAAATTGAACATGCTGTTTCACCTTTTGAAACAATTAAATTATTGATTTTATTATAAACCAAATCATCAATATTTTCTTGAGACCCGTCTACCGCTTTTATAAACTGATAGTCTAATACCCCATATTGTGCAAAATGATTTTCAATATACTCTTTACGATCTGTAGACCTTTCCATGTTAATTACATAGACTGGACCAAATCCATCTAATTTATTTAAACCAGTATGTTCCAACATGCACCACCTTTGCATACGGAGCCAAATAAATTTTTCCACCAACAGACTTCCACATTTTACAAAAGTTATAATCTTCTGACAATAATCTGTTAGACTCAGGGTCTATCTCAGTTCTCCAAAAATTGTAAATAGTTTCTCCATACTCAATTCCACCAGTTGAATGTTGATCAGATCTGTATGATGGGGTACTTTCTTTTAGACGTTGAAATACATTTCTATGTATTAGCATCATACCCGAACCTATGTAGTCAACCTCAACTTTTTCTGTAGGATTATTGCGTAAATTTTCTTTTTGTTCATTGGAAATATTAACATTATATATTGACGTAAAGTTTGATAAATCTACGTGATCCTGTTTTGCAGCTTGCTTAACTCTGTCCCAATTAATACCTTTCATAGGCACAGCTGCACCTATCAGCTCTACTTTTTCTTCAATCATCCTTACAATGTGTTCAGCGTTAAACCCTTGATCAGAATCAATGAACAGTAAATAATCGTCACCCGCTCTTAAAAACATTTCTGTCAATGTATTTCTTGCACGAGTAATCAGGGATTCGTTTGATAGCTCGGAATAGTTAATCTTATATCCTTTTTGACCTAGTAAAGATGTTAGATTAAACATGCTTTTTAGGTATGCCCCATGACATATTCCACCGTACATTGGTGTTGCAATTGTAATGTTTTTCATTTTTTACCCCACTTTGTTTTTATAGAATGTAGTTACTAAATCCAATTACCTGAAGCGGTATTGGTGGAACATTTGCTGGACTTACTCCTGGAACCTGTATTGCAGTAAACTTGATTCTAAAAGGAAGAGTTTCTTGAATTAGTGATATTCTTTTTCCAGTATCAAACGATGTTCTAGAAAAATTTTTTTCTTCTATTTTTTTTGTTAAAATACTGCGCTTTTCGTATAAAGAAACGCTAGCCATTATGCAGTAACATCCTCAAGAATTGTCATTTTTCCTTGTGCAACTGTCCAAACAATTTGATCTGCTGGAAGCGATAATTCAATGTCCCAAATATCATTTGTTTGTAATGTAATTGTTTGTGCAGCAGACAAAAATACTGTAAATTCTCCTGGACCATCATCCTGGTCAGCAGTTGGAGTTAGCGTATAAAGAAGAGATGCTATATCTGTTATTTGTCCAGGCACAACAGGGCTTGTTACTGGCCTTTTAATCTGCATTGATATTGTCCAGTCTGGAATATTCAATGGTTGCCTATCGTCATCTGTTACATAGACCCGAAATGAAGCGGTATCTCCACGAACAACTGTCCAATTAACATATGGTGGTCTTTCACCAATGTTGTATGTTCCTGAACCTGATCCTCTATATGTTGCCATCTATAACTTCCTCATTAGTTTTATAGTATATCACTTAAACACTAACTAAAATCTCTAAGTATATAAACTACACCTTGAGATCCTGATCCTCCAGAATTTGCAGCATTTACTGCACCAGATCCACCACCACCACCAGCTCCATATCCAGTAGCTGCACCTGGCCCATTTGTTGTACTGCCATTTATAACAGTTCCACCTTGCCCACCTGTTCCAATTCCAGAGCCTGCACCCAAAGCACCAGATCTACCGCTGTGAATCTCAGCAGCACCCGCGCCACCGCCACCATTCGTTCCGTTAGAAACAACATCAAGAGCGTTATTGATTGACACTGTTCCAGCTGGTCCAACTCCATTAGATTTTATAGATGTTCCACCTACTCCACCAGTTGCTGACAATAAATTTCCAAAAGTCGTTGTGCCACCTGTTGATCCAGAACCTCCTCCTGAACCAATAATGTATGCAGTTGGACTATTTAGAAAAAATATTCCAGAGGCGGTTGAACCACCAGCCCCTCCGTTACCTCTGGTTGGTGTAAAACTTTCATCATTTACACCACTACCACCGCCACCGCCACCGCCAGCTCCAACAGCTAAAACATAAACTCTTCCAGTCTGGTTATACGTTCCACTTGATGTTAAAGTGGTTAGCGTTCCTCCAGATACATTTTCAAAAGGAACCGCTTCGGATACTCTTGTTATATTAACCTGAACATCTGTTCCAGTATTTATATTAACGTAAATAGCTGTTGGTGTTGTAGGAACATTTACCTGTACTGTTCCTCCAGACGTTACTCCACGAACAGCGCCTGTTGCAGTAATAAATGTAACAGTAGCAATCGTGCTTGAAACACAAGAAATTGTATAAACTCCAGCAGTAAACGACGAGCTAACCTTGTA
>CAZNVU010000198.1:0-2798 GCA_964576575.1 uncultured Chryseobacterium sp. | reverse complement strand
ATATGGATTAATTTTTAGGTTTTTCAAAATGGTTAAACCATCCAGTTAAAATGTATTTTGTTTGTGTTGGGGATGGAATTCCCCGATGTAAATATGTCCAATCGGATGGCCAAATTAGTAACTTACCTTGTTCCGGTCTTTCAAAATGATGTTGGTAATAAAATTCTGTTTCTCCCCTATCTGTAACTGTATTGAGGTAAATCATCCAAACAAGAACACGACTAGAATATTTCAGACTGGCTCTTTCACAGTGATAACCATGAAATCCCTCACTAGGTTCATACCTTTGCATATTAAAAAGAGGAGACATATCAAACGGATCGATTTTACTCATCGCCAATTGATGACGAATAATATAATCTTCTTTTCCTTGTTGTACTATAGGAACTAATTGTGACAACAGACCTCCCCAAATTTCATGCTGTAAAAATCCAGGGTGAAAAGTGATATCTGTCGATTTTTTTGAATCTGTGGAAGATTGTCCATCGGGTCCATAAAGAACACCTGGTTTTTTTTCATTTGAAGATTCAAATTTTCGTATAAATGATTCACATAGTTCAGCACTTAGTGCGTTTTTTTTAGAATAAACAAACATAAAAATTATTGGTCTTCTCCTTGTCCTAATTGTAATTTAACCTCTTTGAAGTCCATGAGCCTCCCATCTTTAGATAATCGTTCTACTGTTCGTAGTGGACCGACAGCATTTATAACTTCCGAAGGTGAGGATTGTTGGTTCAAAGCCTGAACTCTATTTTGTAGAGTTAATCTTAATGATTGTGCTTGATGAGTGTTCACTTCTTTGTCATCGAAAGAACCATCATTCAATTCATCTTTAATTTTCGACCACAATTTTAATTCACGGACTCGGTCATGAGCAACTTGTTCCATGTTAGCTCTAACAAAAAGGTTTTGGTCCAAATCAATTTGAATCTCCATAACTTTCAAATCGTCCCCTTTTGCAATTGCCTTTTGAAGTTTGCGTTCGAGTTTTAATCTTTGTACCGAGTTTCTTCTAAGTTCGAATGATAATCCCATCATTGCTTCGAAATGTGCCGACATTTCACGTACTGATTGCCAATATTTTGAAGCGGGTGTGGGATGTTTTGCATCGTTCAAAACCGATATTCTCATTTCGGTTTCAGTCCTAAAAATTTGTTTTTTTTGCCAATTATCTATAAGTTCATCTCTTAATACGATAATTGTTTGAGCATCTTCTTCTTTGAGTACACTTAAGATTGGCTTGAGGTCTTCCGTTACCGCCAACATTTTTTCATTCACCTCTGTCATAAAATTCAGTTTCTTGGGTTATAATCTAATATAATAAAACCAAACTGAAATTCAATGTTTGTTATGGTAACGTTACAACAATTGCTTGTCCAGCGTTTGCATGTCTTTCATGATGCACCAACCCTGAAACAGCTTCGTCTACTATAGATTGGGCTTCTTCCTTGGTAAGGAGAATTGCCCCGACTCTATTCGCCCATGAAGTATTTTCAGTAATCCAAATATTGCCTGGATAACCAGCAATATGATTAACCTCATTTTCAGAATGAGTTATGAATCCTTTACCAGTGTTATTTGCTTTGTAATACGCCATCATCAAATTATTTAGTATATTCTTCAGTACAAGACACACCAGCACTTGATGTGTTTACTCCTCCAAAAGCAAGTCCAGCTCCTTGTGATCCGGCACCACCTAATCTTTCCCTTGCAACCGATAGTACTCCCCCAGTTGACCACGAAGTCCCGTTATATTCTTCAGTACAAGACAATGCACAAAATGAAGGAAAAAACCGAGACCCACCAAAAACCACCGCAGCATTTTGACATCCCGCCCCCGCCATCAGATATCTTGGCACACTTAGAGTTGCAACTAATGCCCAAGATGTACCATTATATTCTTGAGTATCAATATAGTAATTAGTCCCTCCAGCAGAAAGTGCGGCATTTTGTGATCCAACTCCTCCAGCCCCATATGTTCCAGCAGAAGCCGCTAAAGCTCCTCCAGATGACCAGGACGTTCCATTATATTCTTCAGTACAACGAGTAAAAAGACATCCTGGATATCCTCCACCAAAGGCGAGACCCGCATTTTGAGTTCCAGCACCTGACAGACCATATCTTGAGGTTGATAATGTACCTCCTGCCGACCAAGATGTTCCGTTATATTCTTCACTAAAATTACGGGAGGCTCCATCACAATATCCTCCGAATGCAAGCGCCTCATTTTGTGTTCCTGTTCCCCCTAAAGATCTTCTACCGCTGCTCATGGATCCACCCCCACCCCATGAAGTACCGTTATATTCTTGAGTGCAAGAACAACAGGTGCAACCTGGACCAGAACCACCAAATAACAGGCCAGCATTCTGTGTTCCGGCACCCGCATGAGAAAATTGAGCAGTCACCATAGCTCCACCTGTAGACCAAGTTCCAGCGGGAACCGCATTCAAGTCACTCTTCACAACGAGTTGATTCGACGCCTTGGCAGCATAAGTTGGAAACCCAGTATTGATTGTCACATAAATTGGTACATCTCCCTTAGTTATTTGTTCAGAACTTGTAGGTATTGTTGTTACAGAAGGAAATACTCCTGTACTTACAGCGTTTTGTAAATTGTTAAATGATACTGTTTGATTACTTGCTAAACCAGCCCAAGACATAATATCTTAATATTTTTAATAACATTAATTTTTCCAATCAATATATTGGTTTATTTATAAATACTTTACTAATTGTATATTTGATAATTTTTATATTCATTCAATCCCTCTTCCAAATTATATTTTGGTTTCCACCCT
>CAZNVU010000197.1:0-2840 GCA_964576575.1 uncultured Chryseobacterium sp. | reverse complement strand
GCAAAAAACTTTAACAAAGAGGCGATTGATGTTTTGAAAAGATTAGATTACAAATTCAAACCAGCCAAGCACAATGGGAAGGTGGTCAGGAGTAAATACATCGTTCCAATTAAGTTTGTTTTGAACTAAACTTCAGAATAAACTTTTGAAAACCATTTGTTTTGATTATATTTGCCGACCCCGAAAGGGCTACATAACAATCACTAAAAAGTATTAGCATGTATTTAACTACACAAAAAAAACAAGAAATCTTCGCCAAGCATGGCAAGTCAGCTACTGACACTGGTAGCTCAGAAGGTCAAATTGCTCTTTTTTCATACCGCATCAGTCACTTGACTGAGCACTTGAAAAGAAACAAAAAAGATTACAACACACAACGTTCATTGATCAAGTTGGTTGGTAAGCGCAGAAGTCTTTTGGACTATTTGCACAAGACCGAGATTAATCGTTATCGTGCCATTGTTAAGGAATTGGATTTACGCAGGTAAGTCGGCTCCTTTCCATACACCATTTGGCAAAGGGCAATTTTATATTGCCTTTTGTCGTTTTTTAGAAGAATTAAAGTAAGACGAAAAATAAGATGAAAGTAGAAGCAATTACCATGACCATTGACCATGGAGATGGACGTGCCATTACCATTGAAACAGGTAAGTTGGCCAAGCAGGCACATGGGTCTGTGGTTGTGAGACAAGGAGATACGATGCTCCTTGCAACAGTGGTATCAAACATTGATGCCAAAGAAGGAATGGATTTTCTTCCATTAACCGTTGAATACCGTGAAAAATATGCTGCAGCGGGAAGATTCCCAGGAGGATACTTCAAGCGTGAAGCGCGTCCATACGACGATGAAATTTTGGTTTCTCGTTTGATCGACAGGGCCTTGCGTCCTATGTTCCCAGAGGATTATCACAGCGACACGCAAGTGATTGTGAGCCTTATTTCAACTGACAAAGAAAACATGTCCGACAGCCTAGCAGGTTTGGCGGCTTCTGCAGCTCTAGCTGTTTCTGATATTCCATTCAATGGACCTATTTCTGAGGTTCGTGTTGCCCGCATCAACGGTGAGTTGATCGTCAACCCTACCCGCTCTGCACTTGAACATGCTGATATTGATTTGATCATCGCTGGAAGTGCCGATTCAATTGTTATGGTTGAAGGCGAAATGAAAGAAGTAAGTGAAGCTGAAATGGTTGCTGCCATTGAAGTAGCTCATGCTGCTATCAAAGTTCAATGCCAAGCGCAATTGGAATTGGCAGCCAAAGTTGGAAAAAATGGTCCAAAGCGCGAGTATTGCCATGAGCCCAAAGACGAGGAATTAAAAGCCCGTGTTTGGAGCGAGTGTTACCAAAAGTTTTATGATGCAGCCAAGAAGCCATCAGAAAAACATGAGCGCAGTGATATGTTCCACCAAATTGAGGTGGATTTCATCGCTCAATTCTCCGACGAAGATAAAAAAGAGAAAGCATTTCTTTTGAAAAAATATACCCATGACTGTTTAAAGGATGCCATGCGCAACATGATCTTAAATGATGGAGTTCGTTTGGACGGTCGCGATACCCGCACCATTCGTCCTATCTGGTGTGAGGTAGATTATTTGCCCGGTGCCCACGGATCATCTGTGTTTACACGTGGCGAAACACAATCATTGACCACATTGACTTTGGGTACAAAGTTGGATGAGCAATTGATCGACGGCGTTTCAGCTGTTCGTTATGACAAATTTTTATTGCACTACAACTTCCCACCCTTCTCTACTGGTGAGGCTCGTCCGATCAGAGGAACAGGAAGAAGAGAAATTGGACATGGTAACCTGGCGTTGCGTGCATTGAAGCCTATATTGCCCAAGACAGAAGATTGTCCTTATACCATTCGCATCGTTTCTGACATTCTAGAATCCAACGGTTCGTCTTCAATGGCGACAGTTTGTGCTGGAACATTGGCCATGATGGATGGAGGTGTTCCCATTACAGCTCCAGTATCTGGAATTGCCATGGGATTGATCACCGACGAAGCTTCTGGAAAATATGCAGTATTGAGTGACATTTTGGGAGACGAGGATCACTTGGGAGATATGGACTTCAAAGTAACAGGAACTTCCAAAGGAATCACGGCTTGTCAAATGGACATCAAAATCAAAGGCTTGTCCATGCAGGTTTTGACAGAAGCTTTGGATCAAGCCAAAGAAGGTCGTTTGCACATCCTAGGTGAAATCACTAAAACTTTAGATAAACCAAGAGAAGATTACAAGCCACATGCACCACGCATCGTTAGCTTTGAAATTCCTTCAGACATGATTGGACCAGTTATTGGCCCAGGTGGTAAGGTGATTCAAGAAATTCAAAAAACAACAGGCGCTACTATTTCTATCGATGAGAAAGATGGTAAAGGTGTTGTTGAAATTTCTTCATCTGACAAAGCCAGCTTGGATGCAGCAGTAAACCGTGTTAAGAGCATCGTATGGCCTCCACAAGTGGAGATTGGAGAAATCTATGAAGGACCTGTGAAGACCATTCAACCTTTTGGTGCTTTTGTTGAAATTTTACCCGGAACAGATGGATTGATTCACGTGAGTGAATTGGAATGGAACCGCGTAGATGATGTCAGCAAGGTATTGAAGGTGGGAGATATTGTGAAGTTTAAAGTTTTGGGTAGAGATCCTAAGAACAACAAATTGAAGTTGTCAAGAAAGGTATTGTTGCCTAAACCAGAAAAAACCACAGAATCTCCTGCGGAAGGCAACCAATAAAAATAAATTACGTTATATAAAGCTAAAGGAACTTTTCATCCAGCATGAGACAGTTAAAAACCACCAAACAGGTAACCAATCGGGAAACCGCATC
>CAZNVU010000196.1:0-2993 GCA_964576575.1 uncultured Chryseobacterium sp. | reverse complement strand
TGAAGTGAAGGCTGATATTTTTTTGATGGTCTGTCTTTTTAGGGTTGCAGGTAACACTATAGTATACGCACCTTGTATAACGCAAGTATAACACAAAACCATTGGAAATCAAAGTGTCAGTGTTGCGCTATTTATATTGCGCATTGCGTTTAATCGTCTAGGTTGTCGAGGGGGCTGCGGAGATTTTGATTCCGCTTCTCGGTGACATGTGTGTAGATCTGCGTCGTCTTTACACTGTTATGTCCCAACTGCTGCTGCACCAAGCGGATATCCGCCCCCTGCTCCAATAAATGCGTTGCAAAGCTGTGCCGCAACAAATGAATGCCCCCTTTGATATTCACCTTGGCCATTTGCTTGAAGCGCTTAAATATCATTTGGGCACTGCGTATACTATACGGCCCCCCAAATTGTCCCTCAAACAAATACTCCCTGGGTTTGTATTGCCTATAATATTCTTCCATCAATGCCAAGACTTTCTTACTCAAAACGACCATGCGATCTTTACGGCCCTTGCTCTGCTCAATCCTGATCTGCATGCTCTTGCGGTGGATATCGGTCAACCTAATCCTAACCACCTCACTCACGCGCAATCCACTACTATAGGCCATGTAAAGAATCAACCGATGTTTGGGGTTTTCTACCCGGGAAAATATGTTCTTGATGTCCTCCTCATCCAATACCTTGGGCAGTGTATGTGTTTTGCGTGGTCGAGGTAAATGATAGGTGGTCTTGGGCAAATTCCATACTTTCTCAAACAGAAACTTGATGGCATTCACCATCAAATTCAATCCCGAAAAACTGTAATTCCGTTGCTCTGATAAATAGAGCAAGTACTCCTCAATGTCCAATTGACTCAGTTGTGTCAGATACCGTTGTTCAAAATGCCTACCAAACAATTGTAGCGCATTGATATAGGCTTTTTGCGTGTTGACACTGTATTGCCGTATGATGAGTTGTCGACGAACATCATTGATCCATTCCATTTTTTATTCAAAGGTATCGGCACACCTTAAGAAAGTCCTATGCCATATCTCCTAAATCTTATTTGAAAATTATGCGGTAAGATTCCCGCGCAAACGATGTCAGCGGTTATTCCGGAGCTCAGGTTGGAAGGTCTGAAAGAGGAATAGCAGCGTCGAGATGCCTCTCGTTCTCCATATCCAATGAGCAATGCATCACCGGACAGGGGCTATTACATTATTGTTGTCAATGATGGAATACCGAAATCCTTTAGTGAACGGGCAAATACGTCAACGAGGTAAACTTCTTGGGATCCAAATACTTCTGCGCAACAGCCTGTATGTCTTCTGGTGTTATCTGATCCACCACTTCAAATACTTCTTGCATGGTATTGATGCGGTTGTAAACCCACAAACTCTTTCCATTGTTGAACATCAACGATGATCCTGAATCTTGCGCCAATGCCAATTGGCCCTTGAGTTGTGTTTTATAACCATTTAAGGTGCGCGCCGTAAATGGCTTCTCGCGCAGGAGCTGCAATTCTTTTTCAATCAAGGATAGCGCCTTCTCCAATTGATGGACCTCTGTCCCCAGATAGATGGAAAAAACACCAGTGTCTGTAAAGGGCGAATAATTCGAATCTACTTGATAAGCGATGCCATGCTTTTCCCTGATTTTTAAATTCAGGATATTGTTCATCGCAGGGCCTCCCAACAAATTATTCAATAAGATAAAAGCATGTCTTTCTTTGTCATGCAAATGTGGCGCTCTGCATGCCATGCCATAATGCGCTTGGTGAATTTCTTTGTTCACCTTCAAGTGCTGCTTGGCATATTTTGGATAATCAGGGCGATTGAATTGCGCAGTTTGCGTTGGAACTCCGGCAAAGTATTCTTCCAACCAATGGAACATTTTTTCAAAATCTACCGGTCCGGCGTAACTGAAAACCATATTCTGGTTGACAAAACATCTCTTGTAAAAGGAGACAACATCCTTCTGCTTAAATCCTTTGACACTTTCTTCTGTTCCCAGTATGCTGCGTCCGATGGGATGGTTGGGAAACACCATGTCATCCAATTCCTCAAACAACATGTCAGTAGGGGAGTCCTTATAGCCATTGATCTCGTCAATGATGACGTCCTTCTCCTTGGCCATTTCCTCATCATCAAAAACCGAATTCAACGCAATGTCCGCAATCAACTCAATGGCTCGCTCGGTGTGTTCATTCAAAAATGAAGCGTGTATCCACGTTTCTTCTTTGGCTGTGAAGGCATTGATTTCTCCACCCACAGCATCCAATCGGGATAGGACTTGGGTGTTGTTGCGCTTCTTGGTCCCTTTAAAAAGGCCATGCTCAATATAGTGCGCCAATCCATGCTCCAACGGGAATTCATCTCGGCTTCCACATCCAATCATTAAACCACAATGGCCCACGGCACGTTTCATCGGTTGATGAACAAACCGAATGCCGTTGGACAAATAAGCGGATAAAGGGTGATCTAAATTTTCCAAAATCAATTGCACTTTACATCCATCCAAACTCCCCAAGCATCAATCCCTATGGCCGTTTCTGGCTCAGTGATTTTCTCGATTTCTTCTTTTGACTTTCCGGCATCCTCAGCCAAGTGTCTGAGGTATTCGACAGATAATTTGTATCTGAAAGCACGTCCGTAAACGATGGCATCTTTTCCTTCACACCCTTCCAAGGGCACACCAAAAGCATGATCCTTCATGAATACACGCGTATTCAATTGGTTGTCTTCTGTGCATATCTCCATCCAACATCCTGCCTTTTTACAGGTTGTGACTGTTTTGGCAGATAATACAACATCGACACTGTCCATTTTTTCCATTTCGCCATGCAGATCAATCAAATTGGTTGTTTTAGAATTGACAAATTTTTCACCAAAAAAACAGCCATCTTGAGCAGTAACGGTGGTGATGGATAAAAGAGCGGCAAAAGCCAAAAACAAGATTCTTTTCATGGTGCTAAAATAGGGATTAAAGGATTACAACTTCTTCACAAAAAACTC
>CAZNVU010000195.1:0-3014 GCA_964576575.1 uncultured Chryseobacterium sp. | reverse complement strand
GTTGGAAATCCGCAGACGCAAGCCATTGGTCGAAAAATCATACAAAGATTAAAACATGAGGATAAATCAATTGTTTTTGAGTTGGCAGATTCCCTCTTTCAAACTGGGTTCATTGAAGAAGCGCTGATGGCTGCTCAATTGGTATTTTCACGGAAGAAGGAGTTTGAGACAAGAGATTTTAAAGTTTTTGAGAACTGGGTTTCCAAATACGTTTCCAATTGGGCAGTATGTGATACGTTCTGCAATCAAACAATAGGAACTTTTATAATGTCACATCCTGAATTTGTTTTGGACGTCAAACAATGGAGTATAAAAGAAAATCTTTGGATGAGGAGAGCAAGTGCGGTTTCATTTATTTATCCAGCAAAGAAGGAATTGTATATTGAAGATCAATTGGAAATAGCACTTGCTCTTTTAGAAGACAATGAAGACATGGTTCAAAAGGGTTATGGTTGGATGTTGAAGGTCCTGAGTCAAAAACAAACACTTTTGGTTTTTGAATTTGTCGAGCGATATAAGGAAAGAATGCCCCGAACCGCTCTTCGCTATGCAATTGAGAAAATGCCAAAAAACTTGAAGGATCAGGCCATGAAAAAGTCCTTTCCTTTATCTTAGTAGCGAAATGCGATTACTATTACTTTCTCTTATTTTCCTTACACAACATTTGATTTGTATGTCTCAGAATGCATTGCCTGAGTCTGCAGAGCAATGGATAAGCAGAATGGATAGTTTGCTCACATTGACTGAAGATCAGAAGATAAAATTGGAAGGCATTTATTTATTCTATGAGGTAGAAAGAAGTTCCATTGAATTGTCGTTAGCTCAGTTGCAAACGGAACCAATGGATCCTATTGAATGGGAAATCAAAGACAATTCTTTGCGAATGAGAAGAAAATCCATGAGTAAAGAAAGAGAAGAGCGGATCTTGCAGGAATTGAGTTCTGATCAGCAAAAGGTCTATTTGGAACGAATAGCCCCCAACAAACCCCAAGTGCTTCACATGGGATTAAAACATGATAAAATAAATTGTACAATATGCGTAAAGCCCTCCACACCTTAATTTTTGTTTCCATTGCCAATTGTCTTTTTGCACAACCCGGTGCAAATTTTGACATTCAACGAAGGATTGAAGAAACTGAACGCCTACTGCGTGTCTCACAACCCTTTGGTAAATGTAAATGGGTGAATCCTTTTATTGGAACTGGTGGTCATGGTCACACCTATCCTGGTGCTACAGCTCCTTTTGGCTTGGTACAATTGAGTCCTGATACCCGAATAGATGGTTGGGATGGATGTGGTGGATACCATTACACGGATTCCGTTGTTTATGGGTTCTCGCACACCCATTTGCAGGGAACCGGAATCAGTGATTATGGTGATATATTATTCACCCCTAGTATTGGAGAGCACCGCAAGAGTTCAAAATGGTTGGACGCCTTGGCACAAGGGTTCAATCATCAAAATGAATTGGCTATACCAGGTTATTACAGTGTTGTCCTCAATGAAAGTCAAATCAAAGTAGAGTTAACGGCAACGCAACGCACAGGTGTGCACCGTTACACTTTTCCCAAAGGAAAAAACGCTCAGCTATTTGTGAATATGGCCTACCGGGATGATTTGAAGTATTATGATTTGCAGGCTATCGGAGATACTGTATTGTGTGGATACAGAGTATCCAAGGGATGGGCGGACGAACAACATACTTATTTCTATGCTGTCTTTAGTCAACCCATCAAAGGTTTGGATCAATTGAGCGAGATGACTACCGAAATGGTTGGGAATGATCGAAAGGATATCATTGAAATGATTCAAACTTTTAGGCTGGATTTTGGCAATATAGAACAACTTGAAGTTCGCGTGGGCATCAGTGGAACTGACATAGAAGGTGCCAAGAAAAATCTATATGCTGAATCCAGAGAATTGAGTTTTGAGACAGTTGCACTAAAGACCAAATTATTGTGGAGTGAAAAAATGGAGAAAGCTCCATTTCCTAATGGCCCGAATGGCGCAACCAATGAAATGCTGACCAATTACTATACTGCACTTTATCATTGTTACACTGTTCCCAATATTTGGAGTGATGTAGATGGGAGATTTAGAGGAGAAGACAAACAGATACATCAATCACAGTTGTATAATCGCTACACTGTGTTTTCACTTTGGGACACATTTAGGGCTTATCATCCTTTGATGACTGTGCTCGAGCCTGAAGTGACTTTGGATTGGATAAAAACATTCTTGGCCATTTATGAAGAACGAGGTGAATTGCCCATGTGGGAATTGGCGGGTAATGAGACGTATTGTATGATAGGTGCTCACTCCATTTCTGTTATTCTAGATGCATATGCCAATGGCATTCAAAATTTCAATACTGAATTGGCATTAAAGGCCATGATTGATGCGCTCAATGGACCTGAATTGGAAAAGAAAAGATTTAAGGAAATGGGATTTGTTCCGGCTGACGAGTTCAGTGAATCGGTTTCAAAGACATTGGAATATTGTTTCAATGCTTATTGCATTGCGCAGTTTGATTTTTTGCTCAATAAGAATCCTGAAAGTGCTATTTACAAGGAGTATATGACTTATGCGCAGAATTGGAAGAATATCTTTGATCCAGAAACGCATTTCATGAGGCCACGCAGAAATGGTGGTTTTATTTCTTCTTTTGACCCGTATCAAGTTGATTTCAATTTCACTGAAGCAAATGCCTATCAATACGCCCTATTTGTTCCACATGATATGGAAACATTGATTCAGTACCATGGTGGAAAGGAAGCTTTTGGAAAATTTTTAATGGGTATTTTCACTGCGAAACCACAAACAACAGGAAGAGACCAAGCTGACATTACCGGTTTGATAGGACAATACGCTCATGGTAACGAACCATCTCACCATTATGCTTATTTGTTCACATATGCCGGGGAGAATTTTGAGAAAGCTGGAAGAACATTTTTAAAGCAGATCATAGAAACTTTGTACACGCCTAAACCGGATGGATTATGTGGGAATGAAGA
>CAZNVU010000194.1:0-3066 GCA_964576575.1 uncultured Chryseobacterium sp. | reverse complement strand
AAAGACGAAGCAAACGGCTTGAAAACACAACTTGAAGAAGCAGGAGCAAAAGTTGAGATCAAGTAATTTACAACCTCACTTCTAAGTTTAGGCCTCCCGTAAATCGGGGTGGCCTAAACTTGTTTTCATGACAGTAAGTCTGTCAAATTGTTTAGAGTATTTCGTGAACCATTAATAGAACGACCCTTGGCAACGCTAAAAAAAACAGAGGATAGAGTTAATTTCTCATCCACCAAAAGTTTCTACGATTACCCAGATTTTCTAGAAATTCAGTTGGCCTCATTCCGTGAGTTCTTCCAGTTGGAAACCAATCCAGAGAACCGCAGCAATGAAGGTCTATTTAAAGTATTTGCTGAGAATTTCCCCATTACAGACACGCGCAATCAGTTTGTCTTGGAATTCTTAGACTATTTTATCGATCCACCCCGTTACACCATTGATGAGTGTATCGAGCGTGGATTAACCTATAGCGTCCCGCTAAAAGCAAAATTGAAATTGTATTGTACCGATCCAGAGCACGAGGATTTTGAAACCATCGTGCAGGATGTTTATTTGGGTACAATCCCATATATGACGCCCCAAGGATCATTCGTGATCAATGGAGCAGAGCGTGTAATTGTTTCTCAATTGCACCGTTCACCTGGTGTGTTCTTTGGCCAAAGCCGTCACGCCAATGGTACCAAGTTGTACAGCGCCCGTATCATTCCTTTCAAGGGTTCTTGGATTGAGTTTGCAACGGACATTAACAACGTAATGTATGCCTACATCGACCGTAAAAAGAAGTTACCTGTAACAACTTTGTTGCGTGCGATTGGTTATGAAAGTGATCGTCAAATCCTTGAGATTTTTAACCTAGCTGAAGAGGTAAAGGTTTCTAAGGCCGGTCTTTCTCGCGTTTTAGGAAGAAGATTGGCTGCGCGTGTTTTACGCACTTGGATTGAGGATTTTGTTGATGAGGATACCGGTGAAGTTGTTTCCATCGAAAGAAATGAGGTGGTACTTGACCGTGAAGTTGTTTTGGAAGAATCAAGTATTGATTTGATTGTAGACAGTGGTGCTAAAGTGGTTATTCTTCATAAAGAAGAAAGCAATGCCGCTGACTTTACCATCATTCACAATACGTTGCAAAAGGATACTACCAATTCTGAGAAAGAAGCAGTAGAGTATATTTATCGCCAGTTGCGTAATGCAGAGCCACCAGATTTGGAAACTGCTCGCAGCGTAATCGACAAGTTGTTCTTTTCAGAGCAGCGTTATGATTTGGGAGAGGTTGGTCGTTTCCGCATCAATCGCAAATTGGGATTGAATATCGATCCTAACCAAAGAACATTGACCAAAGAAGACATCATGTCTATCATCACCTATTTGATTGAGTTGGTGAATTCAAAGGCTGATGTGGATGATATCGATCACTTGTCTAACCGTCGTGTTCGTACAGTTGGAGAGCAATTGTACAATCAGTTTGCTGTTGGTTTGGCCCGTATGGCGCGCACCATCCGTGAGCGTATGAATGTCCGTGACAATGAGGTATTTACACCCATTGACTTGATCAATGCCAAAACATTGAGTTCTGTCATTAACTCTTTCTTTGGTACCAATCAGCTGTCTCAGTTTATGGACCAAACCAATCCTTTGTCTGAAGTGACCCACAAGCGTCGTATGTCAGCCTTGGGACCCGGCGGTCTTTCTCGCGAGCGCGCGGGCTTTGAGGTTCGTGACGTTCACTACACGCACTATGGTCGTTTGTGTACCATTGAAACACCTGAAGGACCCAACATCGGTTTGATTTCTTCTTTGTGTGTTTATGCAAAAATTAATCGTCTTGGATTTATCGAGACACCTTATCGTAAGGTGGATAATGGTAAAGCCAATATGAATAACGAAGGAGTTATTTATTTAACAGCTGAAGATGAGGATGCAAAAGTAATTGCACAGGCCAATGCAGATGTGGACGAGAAAGGTAACTTCCTTACCCCACAAGTTAAGGCTCGTTTGGAAGGAGACTTCCCAATTATTCCTCCAACTGATTTGAGTTTGATGGACGTTGCTCCCAATCAGATTGCATCCATAGCGGCTTCTTTGATTCCGTTTTTGGAGCATGATGATGCCAACCGCGCTTTGATGGGATCTAACATGATGCGTCAAGCTGTGCCTTTGATGAGACCTGAAGCTCCAATTGTTGGAACAGGTTTAGAGGGTAGAGTTGCTAAAGATTCACGTGTATTGTTGACCGCAGAAGGTGATGGGGTAGTTGAATTTGTTGATGCAAATGAAATTAGAATTCGTTACAAGCGCAATGAAGAAGATGAGTTGGTGAGCTTTGACTCAGCAGTTAAATCCTACAACATTCGCAAGTTCTCCAAGACCAACCAAAGCATGTGTGTTAACCTTCGTCCAATTGTGATGAAAGGTGATCGTGTAACAGAAGGCCAAATCATGGTTGAAGGTTATGGAACACGTCAAGGAGAATTGGCCTTGGGTAGAAACTTGAAAGTGGCTTTCATGCCATGGAAAGGTTACAACTTCGAGGATGCTATTGTTATCTCTGAGCGCGTTGTACGTGACGATATCTTTACTTCTATTCACGTTGATGAATATATCACTGAGGTGAGAGATACCAAGCGTGGGGTAGAGGAATTGACTGCTGATATTCCAAACGTTTCAGAAGAAGCCACAAAGGATTTGGATGAAAATGGAATTATCCGAGTTGGTGCAGAGGTGAAAGAAGGTGATATCTTGATTGGTAAGATTACTCCTAAAGGAGAGACTGATCCAACTCCAGAGGAGAAGTTATTGCGTGCCATCTTTGGTGACAAAGCGGGTGATGTCAAAGATGCTTCTTTGAAAGTTCCACCAGCAGCAGCAGGTGTTGTCATTGATAAGAAGTTGTTCCAACGTCAAATCAAGGAAAAGAAAGCACTTAAAACAACTGAAAAAGCTCAAGTAGATCAATTGGATCGCGAGCATGAGAAAGAAGTTGCTGATTTGAAGCGCATCTTGGTTGAGAAATTGTTGGCTTTGGTAAAAGAGAATACTTCTCAGGGTGTTTTTAATTACTTCAAAGAA
>CAZNVU010000193.1:0-3107 GCA_964576575.1 uncultured Chryseobacterium sp. | reverse complement strand
TGAAACTATCCCAGTTCAGGTTTGATTTCCCTCTTAATCTTATTGCACAGACACCAACAAAGCGCAGAGAAGATGCAAGATTAATGGTTGTCCATAAGGATACCGGTTTGATTGAGAACAAAACATTCAAAGACATTCTTGATTATTTTGAAGAAAAGGATGTTTTCGTTGTAAACAACACCAAAGTTTTCCCAGCCAGAATGTATGGTAGGAAGGAAAAAACCGGAGCCAAGATTGAGGTTTTTCTTTTGAGAGAATTGAACAAGCAAAATCGCCTTTGGGATGTAATTGTTGATCCCGCTAGAAAAATTCGTGTGGGAAACAAATTGTACTTTGGCGATGCGGACGAATTGGTTGCAGAAGTAATTGATAACACTACTTCAAGAGGAAGAACAATCAGATTTTTATTCGATGGCTCAGACGAGGAGTTCAAACAAATTTTAAACACCCTTGGCGAAACGCCCCTACCCAAGTACATCAAGCGCAAGCCAGATGAAATGGATAGAGAGCGTTATCAAACTGTTTACGCAAAGCATGAAGGTGCGGTAGCAGCACCAACAGCTGGACTCCATTTCTCTGTTGAGCTGATCAAAAGATTAGAAATTCAAGGTATTCGTTTTGCAGAAATGACTTTACATACTGGTCTCGGTACTTTTAGAACAATTGAAGTAGAGGACTTGAGCAAGCACAAAATGGAGGCAGAATACTATAAGGTCGATGAAACTGCTTGCAGAATTGTAAACAAAGCCAAGTCTGAGGGACATAGGATATGTTCTGTTGGTACAACAACATTACGCGGCTTGGAAAGTACATTCACTGCAGACAAGCTTTTGAAACCTTCTGAAGGCTGGACAAACATCTTTATTCACCCACCACATGAGTTTGCGATCTGCGATTCTTTGATTACAAACTTTCATCTTCCCAAAACTTCTTTGTTGATCATGGCTTGCGCATTTGCAGGATATGAGTTGACGATGGAAGCTTACAAGAAAGCAATCAAAGACAAATACCGCTTCTTCAGCTATGGCGATGCAATGCTGATCATCTAATTAATTATTCGGGCTGGGTCCTTTAATCTAGTCCGAATAATCCCTTATTCAGCGACTTAAGACATTCATTCTTTTCTTCAGTAGGAATGAGGATAGAAACGTTGTGCAAACTACCTCCATAACTTACCATGTTGATAGAAAGATGGCTCAGCGAGTTGAAAAGATTTGACAAGAGTTTTTTCTCGCTGGTCAATTTATTACCCACAACAGCAATAATGGTTTGTCCTTGCAAGACTTCTAATTCACCTAATGGGGCCAGTTCTTTTGCGATTTGATCAAGGTGTGTTGTATTATCAATTGTCACTGATACAGCAACTTCAGAAGTTGTGATCATATCAATTGAAGTTTTGTATTTTTCAAACACCTCAAAAATCTTTCTCAGAAATCCATAGGCAAGTAACATGCGGCTACTCTTAATTTTCACCATTACGATACCATCCTTGGCAGCAACAGCTTTAACTCCATCTTCATCTGCCTCCTCCAAAATGACTGTCCCTTTTGCCTCTGGCTGCATCGTATTCAACAATTTTACAGGGATGTTAAACTGTTGCGCAGGCCAGATGGAAGCAGGATGTAAAATCTTTGCACCAAAATAAGCAAGCTCTGCCGCTTCATCAAAACTAAGGTGTTCTACGGGTCTTGTTGACGCCACAACCCTCGGATCATTGTTGTGCATGCCATCGATATCTGTCCATATTTCACATACACTTGCGTTAACTGCAGCTGCGATCAATGATGCAGAATAGTCGCTTCCTCCACGTTTTAAATTGTCCACTTCCCCCCTTGCATTTTTGCAGATATACCCTTGTGTAATGAAAAGTTGAACACCTTGATGTATTTCCAATATTTTTGTGAGCTTAGCTCTTATTTCTAATACCTGAGGCTCATCATTTGTATCAATTGCCATGAAATCGAGCGCAGGAAGTAAAACATGCGCTTGTCCAACCTGATCAAGGTAACATGAGAAAAGCTTGGTACTCATCAATTCACCTTGTGCAAGAATATCTTTATTCAAAGCATCGTTAAACGAAATTTTAGTAATGATATATAGAAAATCAAAATGCTCGTTGATTAGCTTTTCAGCTTTTGATTTAACCTGTTCATCTGAAAGCAATTCATTGATGAAATTTTTATAATGTGTGTGCAGCTGCTCTATCAAACCTGTCGCTTTATCCTTTTCACCAGAAGACATAGCATCACCAATAGCCACCAACGTATTTGTTGTTCCACTTAAGGCACTCAACACGACTATCTTCTGTTCATTATCCCTTGTAATCAAATCTCTAACCTGAAACATTCTCTCTGGCTTTCCCACAGAGGTTCCTCCAAACTTCATGATCTTCATATGCTGTCTGTATTTGACGCGAAGTTAAATCTTGATATCTAATTTTTCAGCAACAGCAACGATATCTTCCCAAACAACTTCCAACAAGGGTACTCCCTCATTACGGCGTATGTTCTCCATTGCTCTTTCAGGATCTCCAGGTATGATCACTGGATGGTTTTCATCAATTGGTTTCGCTTGCCTGAATCTTCTGATCCATTGATCCATATCTTTTTTGAAATCTTCTTTCTTCCTAAACGCATCAATACGCATTGCTCCCAAAAAATGTCCAATTCCCTTTCCAGGCTGGTTTTCAGGCATGGGGACATAAGCAGGAAAAGGAGGAACCCATGGACCATAGTTAGCTCCACTGAGTACTGCAGAAAAAATATCGACAATTGCACCCAATGCATAACCCTTGTGGCTACCATGCTCCCTATCACTTCCAAGTGGCAACAATGCACCTCCATTTTTTAGTGCATGTGCATCAGTTACAGTTTTTCCTTCCTTATCCTGGATCCAACCCAATGGGGCCTCAAGTCCTTTGCGCTGCAAGATCTCCAGTTTGCCATTAGCAGCAGTTGTAGTTGCCATATCTGCAACAAATGCAGGCTCTTCACCTCCAGGAACTGCCACACAAATAGGATTAGTCCCGAGCATTCTTTCATTTGAGTGTGTGGGTGCCACCAAGGCACTTGCATTGGTCATCACCATACCAATCATATCTTCTTCCA
>CAZNVU010000192.1:0-3115 GCA_964576575.1 uncultured Chryseobacterium sp. | reverse complement strand
AAGTGAAGCTGAGGTGCGCTGGAATGGTATACCTAACGAGGGGCCTGATCAATCAGATGTAGTCCCAGTAGGTACCTACTTCGCAGTATTCACCGAGGATGGAAAGCAAAGAGTTCAAACAATAACCATTTGGAAATAAGAAAATGAAAATCATACGCAATTTCAATATGAGAACCATAGTATTATTCATGGTTATTTCATTGGCATCATTGGTTGGTTATGCCCAACAGGATCCCCAGTACAGCATGCACTTCCTGAATGGGATGTCCATACACCCTGGCTACGCTGGAAGCCTAGGAGGAGTTTCTGCCAATGTGCTTTACCGCAATCAATGGACAGGTTTGGCAGGTGCTCCAAAAACCATCTCGGCCAATGCCCAAATGCGTTATTTCAAAGATCAACTGGGAACAGGACTTGTCTTTTTCAATGATCAAATTGGTGTGTTCTCAAGAAATGCTGTCAATGTAGCTCAGGCATATCATGTTAGGTTAGATGAAGTAACGGTATCATTTGGTTTGCAGGCGAGCTTTCAACAGTTCTCTGGAAATCTAACATCAACTAAACCTGTTGAAGCCGGTGATCAGGCCTTTGCAGCCAATGTTAGCAAGTCTATTCTTAATTTTGGTTCTGGTGTGTATGCCTACAGCGACAAATTCTGGTTTGGTTTTTCTATTCCTTATTTTTTAAAGTCAAAGTGGAACAATGGAGTTGAATCAGTGGATCCTTATTTAGCCAATCACATGTTCATTTCAGGTGGTGGAATTCTTAGAGCAGGAGCATTCCAATTCAAGCCATCTATGTTGGTTAAGAAGTCCTATCAATCGCCTTATTCCATAGAGGCGGGTTGTACCGTGTATGCTTTTTCAAAATTTGGATTAGGAGCCAACTATAGGTTAAATGATGCCTTACAGTTTATTGGTGAGTTCCAAATCGATGATAACATGCGATTGGCCTACGGATTTGAACGTACTGTGAGCAATTTGCAGGCCTTCAATAACGGTACCCATGAAATCATGCTGCGCTATCACTTTAACAATGGTGGTAAAGCGGTAACCTCTCCACGTTTGTTCTAAATTATTGAAGACCATGATGAAAAATATTTCAATATTCATACTTTTTACGATAATACTTAATGCCTGTATTACCAGTGTGAGCATGCAAGAAGCTGATCGTTATTACGCTCAAGGTGAGTATGCCGTAGCCGATAAATTGTATGCAGAGTCAGATAAGAAAGTGCCAGACGCCATTCGAAAAAGAGCGAAATGCAAATACAAGATGCGAGACCTTCAAGGCGCTGTCTTGTTGTATCAAAATGCAGATAAAACCAATTTTGAGCCAGAGGATTGGAAAAATTTTATGGATGCTTTGAATCAGATAGGTCGTGGAGCTGAAGTTGAGGCAATGATGTTACAATCTGGTGTCAATAATGACAGTTTAAAGACTGCTGTGAATCGCACATTTCCCAATGTTGCTTCAGCAACGGTGACTGATATGGCATGGAATCCCAATGGTTATGCTTTCTCACCAACTGTGGTAGGAGATAGAACTTATTTCATTGGAAATGATAGAAAAGTGAAACACTATCAGGATATTTATGAGGGTGATCACTCATCCTATTTGGATATCCGATCCATCAATCCAGATTTGTCAAAGAAAACACCATTACCCTTACATTGGATCAACTCTGGTCAGCATGAAGGTCCTTTCACGGTTAACGCTGATGCAACCAAAATAATTTTCACCAGAAATAGTACACAATCTGTTATTAAAAAAGAGGCTGGTGCTGGGTATCCGCAGTTGTATATAATGCAGCGTGTTCAAGGTAAAATTTTAAAGAACCGTTGGAGCAAGGCCAAGAAACTCTCTTTCTGTACTGAAAAAGCAGCGTATATGCATCCCACTTTTAACGCGGATGCTACAAAGTTGTATTTCTCATCAAACAAGTCAGCAGGAAATGGATATGATATTTTTGTATCAAGTTTGGATTCCTCAGGCAATTGGTCAGAGCCTGTGCCTGTTCCAGATGGAGTGAATACCGCTGGTAATGAAGTGTTCCCAACCTTGGTTGACGATGTCTTGTATTTTTCATCTGATGCGAGAGCAGGAATGGGTGGGCTGGATGTTTATGGTTACAATTTGAAAACAAACAAAATCTTCTGGCCTGCAGCTCCCATCAATTCTAGAAGGGATGATTTTGGCTTGGTAAAAGCGGGTTTCTCCAATAGTATGTGGTATGTATCTTCTAATCGTTTGACTTCAGACGGTAAGGACAATGTGCTTAAGTTGGAGTTTCTTCCGGGAACTTTCGCTAAAGTAAAATTCAGTGACGCAGATACAACAGACAAAACCAATTTGGCCTATCGTAAGGCAACCGTTAAATCGAGTGTAATAAAAGATGATCGGGGAAAGAAATATGATTTGAATAGAGATGGTGAAATTTTCATCAACGTTGATTCAACATTGAATTTTAGTCTGGATAGTTTTGAGGTTGCCAATATGGCACAGTTTGAGAAGTTACCTCTTCCATTCATGGTTGGTAATGTTGAGATTGAATTGAAAAGGAACCTATGGCCTCAAGGCAAAGGTCCTCAGGACTCAACTGCTGTCGCAAGCAATGGATTAAACGGCAATTCAGGCGGTGTTGGAGGGAATGGAGAATCTGGGAAAGGTGGCGATAACAATGGTAAGAACGGCAAAAATACCAAGGGGAATATTATCATCAAGGATAATGGGACCCTTGAAGAAAAAGTGGATGATAAGTTCATGAACATCCGTTTGGTAGATGAAGAATACCTTGTTGTTGCGGGTGCATTCCGTAAAACAAATAAGGTAGATCAGTTCATAGCAGAGCTTCAGGGCCTAGGTTATTCTCAAGCAAAACGAGGCGGAATTCACAACGGTCTCAATTATGTTATTTACGGTTCTGCCAAGAGCAGAGAAGATGCCATGACTTTGTTGGTTGATGCAAGAAAACATAACCCTGAAGCTTGGATTAAACGTCAACCGGTTGACATGAGCAAAAACGATGCTGTTGCAGATATACTTACTGCAAGTGATATCAAACCCATTGAAGCCATCTTCATTTCCAACGAGATGTCTGATAAGTCAAAGTATT
>CAZNVU010000191.1:389-3140 GCA_964576575.1 uncultured Chryseobacterium sp. | reverse complement strand
ACAGATACGTTAAAGTATTTTTTTAATTGTAAAATCAGCTCCTCCAAGGTAGGAGTGTTTTTCATGATCAACATGAAGTCTGCAAAGGGTTCTGCCTTGGTGGATTGTAAGCTAACCTTCATTTTTGATTTGCTCTCTTTAAAAATGTAAAGGGTTGGAACATTGTTACCTCCAGTAAGATCAATGAGGATGTCAAAATCTTCATTTCTAAATGCAGTAACCCGATTAATGGGCCTTAGATGCCAGTTTAAATCGTCTTGTGTGAAATAGCCAAATTCTAATTTTTGAGATTGCCATATGGGCAACATTTTTTCTTTGGTATTGACAAAGCCCAAAGCCTTGATGGATTTTACGTTGGGCTTATCTTTCAATTCTTTGCAAAAAGCCCGAATTTTGTTGAAATAACGTTCGTCATCATCCAAATAAAGCACTCCGATTGAAGTTGCGTTGTCAAAGTGAAAAGCCTTTTTCACTCGCGCAGGTTCCGGCTGCTTTTTCAACATTTGCAATCCCGCTTTGTGCTTGACTTGATCAACAATTTTCATCGAAGACAAAAATAACCAATAAAACTACAATTCGTTTTTTTACTTTTACAAATCTCGAAAACGATCCTTATGGAGCATAAAAATAAAGGTTTATCACTCTTTGCCTTAATCATGATTGCCATTGGCAGTACCATCGGTTCAGGTGTCTTTAAAACTCCCACAAGCATAGCTGCAGCAGTGCCGGACATTGCTTCTATGAATTTGTTGTGGATTGCTGGCGGTATCGTGAGTATGATCGGCGCACTGGTTTTTGCTGAATTGGGGTCACGTTTTGCTCATGCTGGAGGAGTCTACACTTATCTTCAGTCAACCATGGGAAAGCTTCCTGCATTTCTATACGGCTGGTGTCTATTGACAGTGGTTAGTTCAGGAACAATAGCCGCACTCATAGTTGTCTTTGCAGATTACGGTCAAAAGTTTTTGGGTTATTCGGATGATATGATTCCCCTGGTAGCGGCGGTGAGTATAGTTGTTCTGACATTGTTCAACACGTTTTCACTGAAGAGTTCTGAGTGGTTTGCCAACATAGCCACCATTTTGAAGATGATTGGTATTTTTGGTTTGATTATCCTGTTGTTGTTCTTTGGTACAAGCCCCGTGGATAGCGGACCAATTGTTACGACGGAGTCAGGTGAGTGGGATTGGGCCAAAGCTTTTGTGGGTGTTTTGTGGTCCTATACAGGATGGCACTATGCAAGCTTTGTGAGTGGTGACGCGCAGAATCCTAAGAGAGATGTGCCTTGGGCCATGATCATCGGAACCTTGGTGGTTACTTTAATTTATGTTTTGTGCAATTTGGGATACACCCATGTACTTACACTTTCCGAAATCACCAATACCAAAACCCTTGCTGCAGATGCTGCCGAGAAAGTTGTCGCTGGTAGTGGAATTGCGGTGTCTTTATTGATTGCACTTTCGGTATTTGGTTGCGCTGGATTGTATATTCTGGCCACTCCCAGAATCATTCAGCAAATGGCTAAGGAAGGTGTCTTTATCGGTGTTTTTGCTAAAGCTCACCCCAAATTTGGCGTTCCTCTCAATGCTATTTTACTGCAGTCTATTTGGGCTATTGTCTTGGTGTTTTATTGGGGTAAGTTTGAATCTTTATATACGTATGTAACCATAACGGAATGGTTTTTCTTGTTGTTAACCTGCATTGGTTTTGTTCTCTTGGTCTATCGTCAAAAGATGTTAGGCTCTGGGCGTATGATTGCATTTAGTGCACTGGCGCTTTTGTTTTCAGCTGTTGTCATTTGGTTTATCAGTAAAAATGCATTGTCAGATGATCCAGCAGCTTATTTTGGTCTTTTGGTTATTCCCGTTGGCGTTGTTTTTTATTACATATTTAAAAATAGAAATTAGAAGTTATGAAATTGAAGTTTTGTGTTTTTAGTTTGATTGCTTTGCTTTCCATTGATGGATTCTCTCAAGCAAAGGAAGAGAAGAAAAGAGGGAAGGATAAAAAGAAACCTGCTGAACAGGCCCCTCCCAAAAAGGAAGAAGATAAGTTCGCAGACATAACCAAGAAGTGCAGCAGGATAGACGGTCTATTTACGTTGTATAGAGACACAACAACCGGTAAGATTTATCTTGAAATCAATCAAAGTCAAGTCAATCAAGAATTTATCTATTTCAGTCACATCGTGGATGCTCCTGCGGAAGCTGGGTATTTTCGAGGTTCCTATGGAGATAGTAAGGTGGTTAAAATAGAGAAGTGGTTTGATAAAATGGCTATCGTTCAGCAGAATACCAATTATTATTATGATCCTGAAAGTCCATTGAGCAAGGCCAATAAAGCCAATATCAATGATCCTGTTTTATGCGCTGAGAAAATTGAAGCCACCAGCAAAGACAAAAGCAAGTATTTGATAGACGGTGATGCTCTTTTCTTATCAGAAAAAATGCAATTGGTGAAGTTTCCTTCCGATCCAGGATCTCCAGCGGTTTTAGGGAATTTATCTTCTTCTAAAACCCATATAACACACATCAATTCTTATCCGGAAAATACGGAGATTAAAGTTGAGTATGTATATGAGAATAGCAGTCCAAAAATCAATTCTGAGGCCCTAGCCGATTCGCGCAATGTGTCCATTCATTATCAACACAGTCTGCTAAGCCTTCCAAGTCCTGGATTTCAACCAAGAATGGACGATCCACGTATTGGATACTTTTCTACTCAGGTGGATGACATGACTTCTTATGAAAC
>CAZNVU010000191.1:0-379 GCA_964576575.1 uncultured Chryseobacterium sp. | reverse complement strand
ATCAATTATCGAGATGTGATTCATAAATGGCGATTGGAAAAGAAAGATCCAAGTTTGGCAATTTCAGAACCGGTTAAACCAATCACTTATTGGATAGAAAATACAACTCCAATTGAGTGGAGACCCATTATCAAAGAAGCCTGTGAGCGCTGGAATGCGGCATTTGAGAAGGCTGGGTTTAAAAATGCTGTGGTTTGTTTGGAACAACCAGATGATGCAACATGGGATGCCGGTGACGTAAGATACAACGTACTGAGATGGACATCGACACCAGCGCCACCTTTTGGTGGTTATGGACCTTCTTTTGTTGATCCAAGAACAGGTGAAATTCTAGGTGCGGATATCATGTTGGAATTGGTTGCTATCATCAATCGTGTCA
>CAZNVU010000190.1:0-3174 GCA_964576575.1 uncultured Chryseobacterium sp. | reverse complement strand
GTTGATGTACCAGTTATATCAAAGTAATTTGTTTCAGGAGATTCATCTCGTGCACCACCCCAAGTAAATGCAGATGAATCTGGAACATACTTGGTATCGAACAATTGTGCAAACTTTGTAAATCCGTCGGTAGTAACATTACCATTCACATCGAAGTAATTTACCGATGGAGCGTTTTCAGCTTTTCCTGTAAATGTGAAGGCAGAAGAGTCTGCCTTGTAATCCGAAGCAAATAACGTTGAAAACGTTTTGAATCCCTCAGATGTATGTGTTTTTGTTACATCAAAGAAATTTGTTGATTGTACTGTTAGGAATCCAAATGTAGATGAATTGGTTTCGTATTCGGTTTGTCCCTGTGGAGCAAACTTAGTAAACCCACTACCATTTACATCCGTGAAGAAGTTTGTTGTTGGTGCCGAATTTCCTGTGCCGTTCCATCCAAAACTAGAGTTGTTCAGATAAAGACTGTCACCCTTTTGTTGTCTTACAACAAATCCCTTAGCATTTGTGTCAGTAAAGAAATTTACTGATTGTGTACCTATCACAGAGAATTTGGATCCATCTGGATTTTCATGTCTACCAAAAGGTATTGTTTTTATTACGGCATCTACATTCAGACTACTATTGTCTTCCAATTGTTGAGATTCACCAGCATAACGTTCTACATCAACTTCTCTTGGTAATTCAAAACCTTCTAATCTAGAAATAGGGACAAATCTAAGTGGTAATCCGTCTAAGTTAAGTCTACTATTATCTTCAGTCTGAACGGTAGTTCCGTCGAATCTAAAGACACGAATGTTCGGGTTTTGAACAAATCCATCTTGCTTTGTGTCCGTCAGTATGAATGGACTTTGATCTGCTCTCTCGTATGTAAGAGTGTTTATGTCAAGAACAGTTTTTGGATCTGTTACATTTCCTGTTTGTGAAACCAAGTCTTTTGATATTTCAACAGACTGTGAATTTCTATCAAATGTCAATGGTCTTCTTAGAATTTCAATGTCAGGATTTACAATATTGTTCGATTGCTCATTTGGCAATGGTGTTACATCCGGACTTGTACCTTCTCTGTCAAATGTTTGTGTTGGTTTATTGATTTGCACATCAGGATTCACAATATTGTCTGTTTGATCTGCACGATTGATTTGTACATCCGGATTTACAATATTGTTTGATTGCTCGTTGGGATTTATTCGAATATCCGTAGGAGAAACGTTGTTGTAAGCTCCCTGTTGCTGTTTTATTGGAAACACATCTGATGTAGTTAGACGACTGGTGAACTCAGACATACGGACAGCGCCATGTGTCTTAGAAACCATTTCTGTTGGAATATTCATCGTTTGAAGAGAATATTCGTCATCTATCTTTGAAAAACGAGAAACAGAGTTTATCAACAGATTTTCTTGTACGAATTTTCGAACGTCATCTAATTTAGTTGAACTAAGTTTAGATTCCAACTGTTTTGGTTCTTGTTTTTTTATGTTTCTACCAAACTGAGAAAGCTTCGCTGTTATCGGTTGAACCGTTGCGAAATTCTTATTATTCGTTGCTTTAGATGCCTCTGGAGTATTTTTCGGTTCTCTCGAAACTTCCGAACGAAATCTTGATAAGTCAGATGATAGATCTACTAATGCCATTTGTTACCCATTGTTTACTATAAATATGAATCAAGTCATATTATCAAAGTCCCTTACCATAAGTGTTATCAAGACCAATATTTACTGATTTTTTCAAGTCTAATTGTCCTTTTATTTCCTCAACAGTTTTTTCCCCAAACTTGATTATAGTTGGAACCGATGTTACTTGGGTTAGAACAGATATGAGAGTATCTAATTTCTTTTCTACATTAGACATGTTATTTGTTCCAGTGGATGAAGCCATATCTCCCCCTATAATTCCGGTTGAGATTCCACCAAATTCACCAGCTAATGCACCAAATGTACTATCGGAGGAATTAGCTGTCTGATAAACAGGTTCTACTGAATACATGCCCTCGGTTTCTACGTTTTCTTCATTTTCCATTCCGAAAAAGTTTCGGATAGAATCCATAGGAGAATTTTCGGATTTAGTCTCTTTCTCAACCGCCTTTACACCATAAACAGCTTCTGTTATCGCTACCAATTTTTCCACAGCGTCAGTAGTCCGAATGGCTTCATCTAAAAGCTGATCGAATAAGGATATCTGCTTTTCCCGTGCTTCTCCTTCTTTACCGCCCTCAGTATCCGTTTGTTTTCCATAAACGAACTCTGTAATTGCTTCCGCAGTTTTTTGTGCAAACTCAACCAATTGTTGCATAGGACTTTTTTCTTTTTCAGTTGATTCTTGGTTGGGCTCACTGACTGTACCACCTAGACCGAGTGCCTTAAGAATTTCTCCCGTCTGTTCCCCCGCACCAGTTGATGCAACAGTTGCACCAGTCGGTAATTGAACGAGTTCCGGCCCCTTTTCACCAACAAGAACAAGACCACCGGCATCAATTTGCCCGCCAGTCGCTGCAACAGGCATTTCGCCAGTCGGCATGGTCGTTGTTCCAACCGATTGTGTTTCTGTAGCTGCCTGTTCAGATTCTTTTCCAGATGGTGCCCCATCAATATCAACATCGAATAATTTTTTTACAGCCCATTTCATCCAATCCGGCAGAATATCTTTTAGTCCAGCTTTTATCTTATCACCAAGACCGGGAACAAGTCCAATCAATCCAGCTATTGCTTCTTCTATCCACTTGAATGGCCCAGTAAATGCATCAAAGATAGCAACACCAAAGTCGGTGATAGCACCAGTAAAATCTCCACTGAATAGCTTTATTATACCTGTTATCAACGGAATTATCCACTCAAAGGGCCCGATAAAAAACCGCAATACCACTTTTCCCAACACCTTAATTGCATCCGATATTACTCCAACAACATCTCCTATACCCTTGAAAGTCTCTTTCCCATCTTCTGCCTTACCGAATACTTCCGTCAAAGTGTCTGTCACTGGCTTCAACAATCCACCCAATACCTCAAAAATTGCCATTAGTGGGGAGAACACTATTTTTACCAGTGCCCCACCAATTGAAAATATAGTACCAATTGTATCGAAAAGCCCACCAGCTGCATCTTTCCCGCTCAAAAATCCATCAACCATATCCATAATTGGAGCAACCAATTTTACTGCAAGTCCTTTCAGTTTTTC
>CAZNVU010000189.1:0-3178 GCA_964576575.1 uncultured Chryseobacterium sp. | reverse complement strand
AACCTGTGGCCTTTGGGTTATGAGCCCAACGAGCTACCAACTGCTCCACCCCGCAATGTTGTGGCTGCAAATATACATTGTTAATCTGTTATTACGCAAATTATTTTCAAGAAAATGATTTTGCTATGCCGCGCGCTGCAATTACAGCTGTTGTCCAAGCCGCTTGAAAATTAAATCCTCCCGTTACCGCATCAATGTCCAACACCTCTCCCGCGAAATACAAATGCTTCTGCTCTTTGCTTTCCATCGTCTTGAAATTGATACTGCGCAAATCAACTCCCCCCGCAGTAACAAACTCCTCCTTGAATGTCGACTTGCCATTGACGGGTAGGCGCATCTGGGTTAATAGATCTGTCCAGCTTTCAATGGCATCATTGGTCACATCAGCCCACAATTTGTCTTTTTCCTTGTTGTGCTTTTGCACAACAAAATTCCACCATCGATTGGTCACCCCTGGAGGATGCGCATTGATGACCTGCTTCTTGGCACTGGCCTTGCGGACTTCCATCAACTGTTGCTTGACTGAATCCCTATTCCATTGCGGCAGGCTATTCAAGACCATCTCCGCCTGATACTTCCTTTCTGCCATCCACCTTGCTGCCCATGCACTCATCTTTAATACCGCTGGTCCACTGGCTCCCCAATGTGTGATGAGCAAAGGACCGTCCGTTGTCCAAGGCGCTCCATCCAATTCAACTTCTGCTTGAAAGGCTAAACCCGACAGGGCTTGCAATGTCTCATCTGGTATGTGAAATGTAAACAATGAAGGAACCGCATCCACCATGCTGATGCCCAAGCCCTTTAATGCTTGCGCCATTTTGGGACTGCTGCCTGCAGTGACCACCAATCGATCAAAAATTTCCTCTTGCCCATTGTCCAACGTTAATCTCCATTGCTGATCGATGGGTTCAAATTTCGCAACGCCGATGTTGACCAATACTCCAGGATGCAATTGTTCTATAAAACAATCAATAATGGTTTGCGACTTGTCTGTAATGGGAAACATTCTTCCATCCTCTTCTACTTTCAATTCCACTCCCCGATCCGCAAACCATGCAATGGTGTCGCCAGGCTGGAAATGATGAAAAGGTCCCAACAATTCTTTTCCCCCACGTGGGTAATACTTGATCAACTCTTCTGGTTCAAAACAAGCATGTGTCACATTGCATCGACCTCCTCCACTTACTTTCACCTTGGCCAATGGTGTTGCTTTTTCATACAACTTCACTTCCGCCTCTGGCAAACACTCTTGCAATTGTAAGGCTGTAAAATATCCCGCTGCTCCCGCTCCAACTATGGCTATCCTCATGGTAAAATCTTGGAGGGATTCAATATTCCATTAGGATCAAAAACCGATTTGATTCCTTTCATAACGGCCAATTCTGTTGCACTAAATGCCAAAGGCATGTAAGGTCGCTGAACATAACCTATTCCATGCTCTCCGCTCAAAGTTCCTCCCAATGATCGAGTGATGGTGAAAATTTCCGTGATGGCCTTGGGCAGCATATCGTTCCATTGCTCGTCTGTCAGCGTGTCCTTTACAATATTAACGTGCAAGTTTCCATCTCCCGCGTGACCATAACAGATGGAGCGAAAACCATATTTAGTACCAATTTCTTTCACTCCTTTGAGCAAAGCAGGCAATTGATAACGGGGAACAACAGTGTCTTCTTCTTTGTACACTGAATGCGACTTAACAGCCTCTGCCACTTTTCGGCGCATCTTCCACAATTGATTTTTCTGAGCATCATCTTCAGCCAACAATGGATCGCCGCAATCAAACGCAGAAAGCACTTCCATGATGCGTTCACAATCTTGCATGAGTACCTCAGGGTAATTTCCATCCACTTCAATCAACAAATGCGCTTGTACTTTTTCTTCAATGGGAACAACCACATCGTCCAAGAATTGTAAGACAAAATCAATGGCATCCCGCTCCATGAATTCCAATGCACTGGGCATGATGCCCGCCTGAAAAATAGCGCTCACCGATTGACATGCCTGCTCAGCTTGATAAAACGGAACCAACATCAGCAATTGATGTTTGGGCAGGGGTAACAATTTTAAAACCGCTTTGGTAATCACACCCAAGGTGCCTTCACTGCCCACCATGAGTTGTGTTAAATGATAACCCGTAGAATTCTTCAGCGTATTGGCTCCAGTCCAAATGACATCACCATTGGGCAAGACCACCTCCAGATTCAAAACAAAATCTTTGGTCACCCCATACTTCACTGCATGCGCACCACCGGCATTCTCGGCGATATTCCCACCAATGAAACAGGAACCTTTGCTGGAGGGATCGGGAGCGTAATACCAACCTTTTTCAGCACATGCATTTTGCAATACTTGGGTAATAACTCCCGGCTCAGTGGTGACCTGTCCATTCTTTTCATCGATATACAGAATCCTATTCATGCGCTCCATGCTCAGTCCTACCCCACCATGGATAGACAATGCACCTCCACTCAAACCGGTGCGCGCACCGATGGGCGTCACACAAATGTTGTTTTGGTTGCAGTGTCTCATGATGGCCGACACTTGATCTGTAGAAGAAGGTTGCAAAACAATATGGGGTGGAAAGCAGAGGTCTTCGGTTTCGTCCGAGCCATAACGCTTGAGCACCTCCTCATCAACATGAACGAATGAATCACCTAGGCAGGAACGAAAAAAGTCAACGTCTGCAGAATCAATTCTTTTATAGTCTTTTGACATAGCCCAAAAATACCGCAATGGGGCAATTGACCTTATATTCGCAAGAGAAGCTATGAACATGAGATATTTAATTTTAACGACATTGATTTTGATCCAATCTGTATGGGTCATGGGACAGAAAAAACTAACCAACGAGTTGATTTGGACAGGCAGCACCTTTGCCAGCGAGCGCTTTGAGCAAGGGCCCAGCATGAACGATGGACTGCACTACACCTTGCAAAAGAGCAGCAAGAAATTGGGTGACTACATTGTCAAATACAGCTATGCGACAGGAGATTCCGTGGGAATGATTGCCTCTTCAGTGAGTATTTTTAAGAATGCCGAAACCGGATTTGGTGGTTATAGCTTCAGCGCCGATGAAAAGAAAATACTGATTGAAACCAAAGAAGAAGCATTGTACAGATACAGCTATTATGCCACCTACTTCATCCATGATTTGAACACCGGCAAGACTCAAGCTTTG
>CAZNVU010000188.1:0-3189 GCA_964576575.1 uncultured Chryseobacterium sp. | reverse complement strand
AGGAAGTAGAGTTGGCACGTAGGATCAAGCAAGGCGACCAAGTGGCCCTTGAAAAATTAACCAAAGCCAACCTCCGATTCGTGGTATCCGTATCCAAGCAGTATCAAAACCAAGGCTTGTCCTTGCCTGACTTAATCAATGAAGGCAATCTAGGATTGATCAAGGCAGCCCAGCGTTTTGATGAAACGAGAGGTTTCAAATTTATTTCTTATGCCGTATGGTGGATTCGCCAGTCCATCCTACAAGCGTTAGCAGAGCAATCGCGCATCGTGCGCTTACCATTGAACAAGATTGGCTCTATCAACAAAATCAACAAGGCGTTTGCGAAACTAGAACAGGAATTTGAAAGACCTCCAACGCCAGCAGAGTTGGCAGAGGTTTTAGAAATGACCTTGGATGAAGTCAAGCAAAGTTTGCGCAACAGCGGTCGTCACGTATCCATGGACGCTCCATTGAAAGATGGAGATGAGAGCAGCTCAACGATGTATGATGTATTGCAAACGAATGACACACCTTCACCAGACAATGATTTGCTTCACGAGTCTTTGAGAAAAGAAATTGAGCGTTCATTGAAAACATTGACTTCAAGAGAAGCTGATGTGGTGAGATTGTATTTCGGTTTAAATGGCGAGCATCCATTAACATTGGAAGAAATTGGTGAACGTTTTGATTTAACACGCGAGCGCGTTCGTCAGATAAAGGAAAAAGCAATTCGCCGATTGAAACATACAAGTCGCAGCAGAATGTTAAAATCCTATCTGGGATAAAATTTTAAAACTATTACAAAAGGTTGTCAACAATGACAACCTTTTTTCATTGTCCCACCTGAAAAAACAAACATGTATAGACTCTACTTACCTATCTTTTTTCTGGCACTTTACTTCGGATGGTGTATCTTTCTGTTGTGGAAAAACAAGTCCGTCAAGAGAATCAAAAATGAACTCTATTTTGGTATTTTCTTCCTGATTGTTTGGGCAACAATTCATGCTTTTTCAGCATAAGTCTTGAAATAAATAAGAATCTTCTTAATTTAGAAATTCTAACATTCATTATTTTGAACAAAGCACAAAAATTCATTCTCGTAACAATTTGGATTTTACTCTCTAGGACTTACGACGCATGGAGTACCTACCATCATACACCAGATTTAAGTAAAGAAGCAAATCCTATGGTGAGTGCCCTGGGCATGGATTGGATTCCACTTTTGACAACTATTGGTCTGCTCAGCGCATACATCATTTATGCATTTTATCAGTCTACTTTCAACACAAGAAGTTTACATCCCCTAGACGGTGGATATAACTTTAGGCAATTTGCAGCTTACCTCTATCTTGGAGAGAGAAAACATTGGTCCGCTATGTTGTATCAAATGCCAAGAGAAAGGTGGCGACTTCATCAATACATGGGAAGAATACTCCCACCTTGTCTTGCTTTTGCTGGGTTACTTTCGACATTGATGTGGCTGCTAATCCAATACTATCCACCTTACCACCAATACCACTCCCCTACTGTCATCTACTCGATACTCATCTTCATTTCCATTTTATTAATTTACAGAATAAATCAAATGGAGTTTAGACAATATCAAAGTAAATAAAATCATCTGCGGGACAACTATTCACATGAAAACATCGAAAGAAGGAATCAGCCTCATCAAAGCATTTGAAGGACTTCGACTACAATCTTATCAATGCCCCGCAGGTAAATGGACCATAGGATACGGCACGACTAAAATCAATGAGGTTGATGTTTCGTCTGGTATGATCATATCCCAAGATGACGCAGAACATTTGTTGCGCCAGGATCTGATCCAATTCGAAATTAAAGTACTAGACAATATTAAAATACCACTAAAACAACACCAATTTGATGCATTGATTTCTCATACCTACAACACGGGAGGTTCAGAAACATTGTTTGCATTGATTAATGCAGGTTCTCCAAGTGAGATTATCAGAAATTGGATGGAAACCTCTCATATTACTGGCAACAAAATAGTTCTCAATGGACTGGTCAGAAGAAGAAAGGCAGAAGCTGATTTGTTCTTCACCGAGATTTGAGTAGATGAAGATGCTTACATTTGTTTCATGAAAGCCACACTTATCGGTGCATCAGGTCTCATTGGCAACGAACTGTTACAGCTACTTTTAAATGACCCCTTCTTCACCGAGGTTCATATCCTGGTGCGAAAGCCTCTGAACATAAACCATAAAAAACTTCATGAACAAATAATCAATTTTCGTGACCACGCTGCCTATAGCGCTCTTGTCCCAGAATTTAGCATCATATTCTCGTGCATCGGAACCACCCAAAAGAAGGTCAATGGAGATCAACAAGCTTATCGACAGATTGATTTTGACATAACTGTCGATGCTGCCAAGATTGCGAAGCAAAAACATGCTACCCATTTCCTCTTTGTTTCTGCTGTTGGCGCCAATCCCAAAAGCGATAATCTCTATCTTCAACTAAAGGGAGAAATTGAAATCGCAGTAGAACAAGTGCAACTGCCGCGCGTCAGTGTGATTAGACCTTCTTTGCTTTTGGGAAAGCGAGATGAAATCCGCATCGCAGAGCAATTGGGTCAATGGATAATGCCTATTTTCTCCTGGATACTACCCTATCGATATAGACCTATTGCCGGTATTCAAGTTGCGCAAAAAATGGTGGAACTTTCCAAAAGCACAGCTTTGGGATGGCACATCATTGAAGGCAAATCACTTTTTACATCATCCCATGTCTAGTTTTCATCCCAGAAATATTCACCAAGGAAATTACGATTTCAATGCGCTAAGTAGCGTCGAACCTACATTGAAGCAATTTGTTTTCGAGAATACATTTAAACAATTCAGCATTGACTTCGCTAATCCAATGGCGGTAATTGCCTTAAATAAAGCAATTCTGAAAAAAGATTACGGCATCGGGGACTGGAGTATTCCAGAAGGATATTTATGTCCACCTATACCTGGCAGAGCCGAGTACATTCATCTTGTTGCAGATCTCTTGGATTCAAGAAAAGTCCCTTCCGCTATCACCGTCATGGATATTGGAACAGGTGCCAATTGCATTTATCCCATTATTGGCTCGCATTGCTATGAATGGAATTTCATAGCAACAGATATCGATCAAACAGCATTGGACAATGCAAAAAAAATTGCTATTCAAAATAAAAGATTAAGCAATAAAATTGAA
>CAZNVU010000187.1:0-3325 GCA_964576575.1 uncultured Chryseobacterium sp. | reverse complement strand
CCAACACTTATTTTTGAACCAATGAAACCTATTCATTTTTCTCCCCCAAGAATTGATGAAAAAACCATTGATGCCGTAGTTGAAGTGCTACGTTCTGGTTGGATTACTACCGGCCCAAAAACAAGAAGTCTTGAGTCTAAAATTCAGAACTACATTGGTGGTGGACCAGTTCTTTGTCTCAATGCTTGGACCAACGCCGTTGAATTGGTTTTAAGATGGTGGGGAGTTGGCCCAGGAGATGAAGTTATCATTCCAGCTTATACATACGCTGCTACAGCTAATATTGTTATGCACGTTGGTGCAACGCCAGTTATGATTGATTGCGAAGATGGAGGTTTTTTAATAGATCTTAAATTACTTGAGAATGCAATAAACAGCAATACAAAAGTCATTATGCCTGTTGATTTCTCAGGTTTACCTGTTGATTACAATGCAATGATGAATCTGGCAGAGAAACATAGAAATGCCTTTTCTCCCAGAAATGATAACCAAGAAATTTTGGGAAGAATATTGGTTATATCAGATGCCGCTCATTCTTTTGGCGCAAAATACAACGGCAACCCAGTTGGAAGAGAAGTTGATGTTGCAGCTTTTAGTTTCCATGCTGTTAAAAATTTCACAACTGCAGAAGGTGGCGCATTGGTTTTCAATTTGCCCATGCCTTTTGACAATGAAGCCATTTGGAAAAGTATCAACCGCCTTGCTCTTCATGGTCAAACCAAAGACGCATTGTCAAAAACCCAGGCGGGGCAATGGCAGTATGACATAGTTGAGGCCGGTTACAAATGCAACATGACGGATTTGCAAGCCGCAATCGGATGGGTTGAAATGGATCGCTATGAATTAGATCACCTGCCCAGAAGAAAATCCATTGCATTAAAGTACAATCAACATTTTGATAGAATGGAGTGGGCCCTAAAACCCATGTTTCAATACGGATCAGCGGAATCAAGCTATCATCTTTATGCGCTGCGCATCAAAGGATTTTCAGAAGAACAACGCAACGAATTGGTTGCTTACTTGGCTGAATTGGGGATTTCAACCAATGTGCATTTTCAGCCTTTGCCACGGTTATCCTATTATAAAAACTTAGGTTGGAAAGAATCCGATTACCCAAATGCCATGAATCAATTTCAAAATGAAATTTCGCTGCCCATCTATTTTGATTTAACAGATGAGCAGGTAGATTTTATTGCCAATAGTATCATTCAATACATGAGTCGATGAAACGACTGCTCGATTTGATTTGTTCATTATTTGGGTTAATAATCCTCTTACCTTTTTTCCTGATTATTGGAGTCTGGATTTTTTTGGATGATTATCATTCGCCATTTTATCGACAAGAAAGAGTAGGGAAGGATGGGAAAGTTTTTTGGTTGCTTAAGTTCAGATCAATGCGCGTTCACTCATCTCAAAAGGTTCAGTTAACTGTTGGAAAGGACCCCCGCATTACAAAGGTTGGTCACTTCATTAGAAAGTACAAAATAGATGAATTGCCTCAACTGATCAACGTATTGAAAGGAGAAATGAGTCTAGTAGGGCCACGACCAGAGGTTGTAAAATATGTCAATCTATACACAGAAGAACAAAAAATTGTGTTACAAGTCAAACCCGGTATTACAGACTATGCTTCTTTGGAATACTTTGAGGAAAGTGACCTATTGGCCCAAAGCATTGATCCTGAAAAAACCTACATTGATGAAATAATGCCTGCCAAAATTCAGATTAACTTGAAATACATTCCTAACGCAAACGTTTTGGAAGATTTAAAAATCATTTTTTTGACACTGAAACGCATTGTGTCTTGATTGGTATCGGTTTAACTTTGCGCTCTATGAAGAAATATTTGGTTTTGTGCTTGATGGTCTTAACAACATTTGAAGGAAAATCCCAAAAGCTGGATAAAGAACCCATTCATTACAAGAAAGAGAAAAAATTAGCAAACATCCGTCAATTAACATTTGGAGGTAACAATGCCGAAGCATATTGGTCACCCCTTGGAGATCAACTCATTTTTCAAAGTGACAATGCAAAATGGGGAGTCGGTTGTGATCAAATCTTTACTTTGAAAGTTGACGCTCCTGGTGATTCAACAAGAAAGAAGATGATTTCAACTGGAAATGGAAGAACAACATGTTCATGGTTCATGCCCAATGGAAAAGACTTTATTTATGCCTCAACGCACGAGGGAGATTTGAATTGCCCTCCAGTTCCTGAAAAGAAACCTGGTCACTATGTTTGGCCGTTATACGATGCTTTTGAAATTTATGTAGCACATTTGGAAAATGGGAATATAATTCAGCAATTGACCAATAGTCCAAGATACGATGCAGAAGCAACCATCAGCCCAAAAGGAGACAAAATAGTTTTCACGAGTTTACGCAATGGTGACTTGGATCTTTACACCATGAACATTGATGGAACCGATGTGAAACAAGTGACCAGCACCTTGGGTTATGATGGGGGTGCTACTTTTTCACCGGATGGGACAAAAATCGTTTGGAGAGCCTCTCGACCAAGCACATTGGATGAGATTACGAAATACCGAGATCTACTCAACCAAGATTTGGTTGAACCCTCCAATTTAGAAATTTTCATAGCCAATGCGGACGGAAGTGATGTTAAACAATTGACGCAATTGGGCAATGCCAATTGGTCGCCCACATTTACACCCGATGGAAAAGGAATTCTTTTTTGCAGTAATTACAAGAGCAACATCGGTTTTCCCTTCAATTTGTTTTTGGTCAACATTGAAAGTTTAAAAGTAAAGCAAATCACTTTTGATGAAGAATTTGACTCATTCCCAATGTTCTCTCCAGATGGAACAAAGTTGGTTTGGTGCTCAAATCGAAACAATGGGAGGACAAGAGACACCAACATCTTTATTGCCGATTGGAAAGAATGATGCAAAGCATATCCCAAGAACAACTCCTTCAATTTGAGCAAGATGGATATATGTTGCTCAAGAATCCTCTGAGCGATGATGAGAATATTACATTATCCAACTTTATTCGCAACATGCATCGGGAAGGTAAATGGTCAAAGGCTCAAATTGGAAAAGGTCATGAGGTTGCTGTCGATTTGGAACAACGCGGCGATTATATTCATTGGCTTGATGAAGAAAATTCAAATCCAGTTTTAGATTCATACTGGAGGTTGATGAGCCAAATTCAAACTACTTTGAATAGGCATTTCTATATGGGTTTGAATTTTTATGAAGCCCATCTGGCATGTTACCCATCCGGTACCTTTTACAGGCGACACCGCGATAAACATAAAAATGGTTCAACAAGAAAAGTTAGTTTCGTTTACTATTTGAATCCTT
>CAZNVU010000186.1:0-3356 GCA_964576575.1 uncultured Chryseobacterium sp. | reverse complement strand
ATCCAAAGCGGTGATTTGAGGCAATGGATAGGCAGGGTCAGGACAAACCACCGAGGTGTCATTGGAGTTGGGAGAGTAATCGGAAGGTTGCAGACCATCATCGGTTAAAAATCCACCGCAGGCAATAATCATAGGTTCGCCGATACCTATTACCTCACCCTCAACACAGTTATCATTGGTCAATACAGGTACAACGATATCTATAGATCCACCGCAATCTCCTGATGTTGTATACGTAACGGTAAAGCTGCCAGAAGTTCCAACCAAATCTGGATCAAAAATTCCGTTGGCATCTACACCAAGTCCACTCCAAACACCTCCTTCTGGGGTTGCCTGAAGTTGAACAGGGTCCGATGATTGACAAATCTCTGGAACTCCTGGTGAACTTGGCGTTTGATCTCCCACAAATGGACCTCCATTCACGGTGATGGCACAACCCAAGGTGTCTGTTAATGTGAAGCTAAAAATATCCCCATTCACCAATCCTCCGATTGTCAAATCTGCGCCATTGGCCAAATTACCAACAGGAGTTGCAAAAACAGTATTGGGAGTCAAACCTGAAAGTTGGAAAAAATTCTCATTCACTGCTGGATCCCCTTGTGTTGGATTGTATGTTACCGTTCCATCCAAGCAACTGGATGTTGGCAACACATAATTGATTGAAGGCACGATGGTAATCTCTACAACATCTCCAATAGATGAGCAAGCCCCGGGAACATAAATTGTCCCTGTAACTTGATCATACAAAGTAACAGGAGCGACATAGAAATGCAATGGCGATGAGTAACCAGCGTTGCCTGAAAGAATATTGTTCATGGCACCACCGTTGGCTGTGTTGTTCATGAAGTTGAAAGGATAGGTTCCATCAATCGCTGAAATGGAAGCTGGCCAAATACCTGCATAGGCTGGATCCGCTGTTACGTTTCCACTAAAAATGGTGGGCATGTCCGTAAAGATCGCCCATGCCATACCTGGGTTATAATTGATATTTGGATCATTTACATTGGCAGAAGACACGACATCACCTGTGGCTGACCAGTTTTGATTTTGCCCAAAACACAATAGGCGCGTGGTAGGACCAGTGATTCCGGTACCTGCCAAAGTATTGCACTCAATCAAACAATCAATGCTGGTGAACAACTCCTCGGCATTGCATCCTGAAGTTCCAATCACTTCCGCGGATACAACGTGATTGGCTCCAGCGTCAGCTGCAATACCTGACATATTGTATGAAAAAACTTCACCAGAAACAACATTCACTGTATCAACAGCAACTCCATCCAAACTCAACGCAACGTCATATGTGTTGTTAACTGTGTTATTCAGAATAATATCAAAATCAATACTGTAAACCTGGTTGGCGGTATCACAATCATTAACGATAATTGGGGTGAGATCCAAGATGCATGAAGGAGGCTCAACGCAAGTCACAGTTGCCTCGAATCCTGGAGAAGGAACAAAACCAGGAACGTGATAGGTGATCAACGTGTAGCAAGTATCTGAAACAACCAACGTTGAATCGGATCCTGTAGGAGTTGTCAAACTGCTGAAAACGACATTCTGCACTGCAGGTGAATTCAGCAAAGTTTGAGGATTGTTCCCCATGTACTGCTCTATCTCGCTAAATGGACCGGCATAAACCAAAAACAAATCACCTGACAATCCGTTGGAATTAAAGACCCAATTGTTCAAAGTCAATTGCGTGTTTACCTGCCATGAATCACTGCAAATTTCCAAACTCTGATAAGACTGTCCAGGTTGCGCAGTCATATTTCCGTTGACACCGCCATTATCGGTGATATAAGCAGAGCCGCCTTCACTACAAAGAAGCAACACACTTGAATTACCATCCAAGACAGAGGAATCTGGTGGAATACAGCTTGATGTTTGATCTAAAATAGGAAAAGAAAAAGTTTCTGTCAAATTGCATTGACCGAGGTCGGTAATTTGAACAGCCCATGTACCTGCAGCCAAGTTATTCACTTGGCTCGATGTATTACCTGCAAGATCGTTTTGCCATTCAAAAGTGAAGGGACCTACTCCAGAGGGATTCAGTGAAATGGAACCTGTATTGGGGCATATTTCATTGACTACCACAGAACCAGGGTTAATGTCTTGTATCGATCCTATATTTGGTAAATCGGGAGATGGATTCGCATTTCCTCCAATTACGGTTGACCCATTGCAGGGAAGATAAGCAGTTACCCCCTCTGCAATGCTTCCAACAATTTGTTGCATATTTGGATTGGACTGCAGAATAGGAATGGTTAAGGACGGGCATCCAAGTATACTACTTGAAGTGAAACTCCCGCCAAAATCTCCAGAGCCCCAATAAACAGCATCAATAACTTGTCCTGCGTTGTTTGCAAGAATCAATTGCTCATTGCTATTTTGAAAAACACCCACAAGGTTGGTTGGACCACTTGTGCAATTGCAATTGGCAATATTAAAATCTAGTCCTGGAATTTGAGAAAATGGAGACCCTATGGTTACGATTCCGTAAGGAGGTAAAACTGTGCCTGGTGGAAATGTTATTGACCAATCTCCATCTGTCATGACATAACACGATATATCCAGCGCATTAGGTCCATTGTTGAGCAACTCTGTCCACTCACCAGTATTGGGGGCATTTTGCCCATCATTGTTGGCTGATGTGGCATTAATTAAGATTTCATTCAATACCAATTGTGCGGAAATGGTTGAGCCCCAGAGTACTGTTAAAGAGACCAGAAATAGGCGAAAAGCTATTTTTTTTATCATGCTTAAAATAAAAAATGCCCCAATAGGGGCAATGAAATGTTTACTTCTTCTTGTTAATTGAACCTTGGTACATGCGTTCAATGCGCTGGCGATTGTTGACCATCACCACATAGCCGCTGTCACCAATTCTGAAGTTTTGGAATTTGTCCGAAGGTTTAATGGTCTCAAACAAGTGACTCAATTCCACTTGACCCATATTCTCTTGAGACCAAGTTACTCCACTGGGAAAAAGATTGGAAATATCTTCAAGACCAGCTGATTTCTCAGGATGATAAGTCATTACATAAGCTTTTTCTTGTACAAAAGCATCCGGAACACTGACTTGAGCGGACAATGAGATGGTCAACACTCCAAAGAATAGTAGAAATACGTTTTTCATAATTTTTGATTTCACAAGTTTTCAAATATAGGGCTTAATTTTGAGACCTCCTAATGGCCAATTTGGTTGCCTAAATATTTTTTTTTGAAATAGATTTTGATTTAAAATGATTCCGTGTATATTTGCACCCGCAAAATTGCACAGGCGATCTCGTAGCTCAGCTGGTAGAGCAATACACTTTTAATGTATGGGCCCTGGGTTCGAGTCCCAGCGGGAT
>CAZNVU010000185.1:0-3356 GCA_964576575.1 uncultured Chryseobacterium sp. | reverse complement strand
TATCAATACATATTGATCGACTGGCGTTGGGTTTCTAAAGCCAGTTTGGAAAGAAGCGCGAATGAAACCTTCTTTTTGAACACGGTAGGTTGCAGATAATCTTGGAGTAAAGTTTCCTTTGAAGTTTTTGTTTTTATCAAATCGGATAGAGCTGCTTAATCTCAGTTTATCGTTTAATAAATCTCTGTTGGCTTGCAAGAACATTCCGTATTCGTGGTAATAAATGCTTTGTCCCTTATCATTGAAAAGAGATCCTTGAGATGACAACTTATAGGTTCTGTAGTTACCTCCAATGGTTAGGTCAACCCATTGTTTCAAATTGGTAAAGTGGTATTGACCTTCAGAGTGAAAGAAATTACTGCGTGAATTGGTGCGAGCGCCAACTGGACCATTGATTCTGCTGTAACTCTCTTTTAAGTTTTCAAATGCATCAGATCCTGGTATAAATCTTCCTTCATCTGCAAAGGCGCGAGCTGAGCCATGGTTATTTGCAGAGACATTACCAATGTTTCCTTTGTAGGCCTGTTCGTATCGGTTGAACCAGGTGGCATCTGCGATATCTGGTGCAACGATATCACCATTTAGGTTACGCACCCATTGTCGATTGATGATTTGTCCTAGTGTTCTGGTATTGTAATAGCCATTGAAATTTTCCCAGACAAAATAGTTGCGGACAAAGAAGTCATGTCCCTGTAATTCAATTTTACTTGTGTTCATGGTGAAGTTGCGGGTAGAGTAGCGACTGCTTCCGCTGTAGTTGGAGTTTCCTCTACCTACATTTTGTTGCACTATCAGTTCAGTACGAGGAGTAAGTTTAAAATGCATAGCAGCATTTAATTTTAGGCTGTACACATTCATGTCTGATAAATATTTCTCCTCGTACCCAGTTCTTGAAACGAGTCCTATACCAGGAATGGTGCGAGCTACTTCATCGCCATAAGTATTGAGTTCATCTTTTCCCGGATTGTTTGGCCCACGAAAATCAGGTGGTGTTAATGCACTCACATCTGTTCTGTCATTTGCATACCAGTCGAGTCCATTTAGATAACCCGCATTAAGTTTGAGGGCAATTTTTTCAGTCAGTTTTTTTGCATAGCGCAATGAGTAGTCTGTGTATCCTCTTATTCCGGTTTCAGTTTCGTTGACATGATTGATACCATTTTTAAGCTGGATGGTTAGTCCCTCATGTTTAAATGGATTTTTGGAGTGCATGTATAAAATGCCATTAAACGCAACTGGTCCGTATAGCGCTGAAGAGGCTCCAGGGATAAGTTCTGCACTTTCAAGATCTAAATCAGTAATCGAAAACTCATTTCCAAATACCCAGCCCAATCCAGGTGACTGTTGATCAACGCCATCCACCAATTGGAGAAATCTTGTATTCTGACTTCCTCCAAATCCACGGGTATTGACTTGTTTATAGTTTAGTCCATTAGTAATGAGGTCCATTCCTTTGAGCATTCTCAATCCCTCATAGGCATCAATTGATGGTGTTTCTAAAACATTTCTTTTGTTATAATGTTCTATACTAACAGGAGATCTCAATATAGATTCTTTGGTTCTTGATGCTGTAAAAACCAAGGGTTTGAGTTCTGAGTAATGTGGTTCCAGATTAATAGTTAAATCATTTGCATTTTTTGATACTGTTATTTCACGATCATCAAATCCAATACATGTGAAAAATAGAATAATTGAATCTGTAGTATAATTATGCTTTAAAATAAAGTTTCCATTCGATGTAGATAATTCTCCAGCTGTTTTCCCCTTGATTCGTACACTTGCACCACCCAGAGGTTCTTTGTTGGATGCATTGATGATTTTACCAGTGATGGAATATAATTCTTGTGATTGGCTTGCTATGCCAACTAATATAAATAGGAAAAGAAAAACAATGCGGTTCATAATCGAATATATTTAAAAAGCCCCAATGATGGGGCTTTTGAGATTTTCGCAAATGTAAAGATTCGTATTGAATCAACTCAGTAGGAGTAGATTAATTATCATTTCCTTTGATCCTGCTTTTGATATCATCGCTACCACTGTTGTTTTTGTTGACAGGCTTGAAGTTTCTACCAAATCTGTAAATAAAGCTTAAGCTGAGGATTCTGTTATCCCTCTTGTTGGTAAATCTTGCTTCTGTTCTGCTGAAATTGATATCGCCTGTCGGGATATTGGTATAAAATAAATCTCTGATGCTGAACTTAAGTGTACCCTTGTTTTTCAGAATTTGTTTTTGTCCTGCTACAGTCACCTGACTAAGCGGGCTGATAATAATCTGTCCCTCTATACCTTTTGTTCTATACCAACCGCTGATTTCAGCACTCCAACCTTTCTTGAATTTGAATTGGTTATTGAGGTTCAGGAAAAGCATATTGATTTGGTTATTGAGAGGATCACCATTCACAGTACCTTGATAGCTGTCATAACTATAGTTTACAAAAATGTTAGCTGAGTAGATTTTTTTGGCTTCTAGTTGCGCGTTAATTGCAATCCCCATATTGGTGCGCGTGCCTATATTTGATTGACTCACAATGGTTGCAAAGTCTTTTTGGGTGAAAGACTCAGCAAAAATATTATTGGTCTTACTGTAATTCAGAGTAGTATTTAAAAATCCTTTAAATAGGTGTGTGATTTCAATATTGTTGGTTATTTGTGGCTGCAAGAAAGGATTACCTACCTGGTAAGTGTAGTTGTCGATAAAGAAAACAAATGGGTTTAAAGATTGGTAATTTGGACGATCGATTCTTCTCCCATAGCTCAATGAGAATTGATGCTTATCGTTTGCTTGATATGTTAAATATGAAGTAGGGAAAAGATTGGTATAAGAACGTGTAAAGCTTGAATCATTTCTTTGTGCATTTCCTCTCTGGTCTCCTTTTACTTCAGTGTGCTCTGCGCGAAGACCCAATTGTAATCCCCATTTCTTCAATTGCTTGTTGTAATTAATATAAGCTGCATTGATGTTTTCCTTGTAATCGAATCTATTTGTTTTATCAAAATCGACCTGATCAATACCGTTAATTACATTGAAAAAATTTGCTTCATTTTTTGTTTGTACATAACTCGATTTTAATCCAGCTTCAAATTTTGCATTGTTCTTCAATGGATGACTGAAATCTGTTTTTGCACTTAAGATAGTGATGTCGACTGGAAAGTCTGCTCTCAAAGTATTGCTGTTTTTCAAAACTTCATTAGGTGTAAAGGAGTTGTTGTTCAACAAACTACTTCCCTTTGCACTGAAATTACTGAAATCAAGGTCTGCAGTAATTTCTTTGCCTGTGCTATCAATTTTGTGTTGCAGGTAAAAATTACTAGAAAGGTTGGTCCATTTGTTTTTGAGCTCATTTGTAGATTTA
>CAZNVU010000184.1:0-3383 GCA_964576575.1 uncultured Chryseobacterium sp. | reverse complement strand
TGAGCATTTAAGAATAGAAATTTCAGTTTTCCTTGAAAATGGGTTTCCGTTGATTCACCAAAATTTTTATCCTCTCAATGCAGCAGAGCACCAACTATACCATGGCATACCCGAAAAAGATGAAAAAATAGACCCTCTCGGATATACCAACACCTGGATGCCCATTGGTGTATATGAAGAATGGAATGAAAAAGGTATTTTAACTCTCCGAAAAGAATACAGAGATACCGTCATCAACGTACCAGAGGAAGAAAGAAGAAAAGGCAAATACATCGAGAACTATGCAGATGGGTCCATGAAAATAACCGGACAATATGATGAATATGGCCACCCTATTGATGATTGGTATAGTTACCATGTAAACGGAACAGTGGCCAAAATCATTTCTTATGAATATCCCAATTCCTATTACCTCATAGAAAGGATGATTGAATTCAATGACAACAAAATAAAAACACATGAAATCATCCTAGACGGAAATGGAGGAGGTGTTGAAAAGCGCTGGAATGACAATGGCAAGCTATCCTATGAAAGAAAAATAAGAAATTACAATTGGGACAATAAAACAAGTTGGGAAAAATGGTACTACGAAAATGGACTAATGCAGCGTTATGTGAATATTGATCATCCCAAAGACACTGTAGAATCCAAATACTATTCAAACGGAAGTGAATGGTATATTCATTTGGAAAAAGAGAATATAAGTTATCAAACAGAGTACTATTTCAATCACAATAAGAAATGGGAGATCATCCAAAACCGAGATAACCGAGAATCACTTTATAGTGCATGGAATGAAAATGGAGATACCATCAAATCTGAAATTACCAAAAATAACAGTAAAGAAATAAAAGAGTTTGAATTTGGAAAAGTGGTTAGGAAATACAACAGAGATGAACAAGGCATCAATGGGGATTATTGGGAATTGCAGGACAACAAATGGATCAAACAATTTTATACCAACGGAATTCGGCAAATCGAAACCCATCCTGTTTTAATTCATTATCCAGATGCTGCTCAAACTTTCGAAAAGTTATATGCCCAATATTCAACATCGCCCCAGGGAGTTTACGGATACAAGGAAGTGAATTCATTGGACGATAAAGACCAACATTACTTGGTTGAACACTACATTCAATTGCAAAAGCTATTTACTGAAAAAAAAATAGAAATTCATCAGTTTGAAGTCACATTAGGAAGGAGCACAGATTGTAGTTTCTTCGTTTTAAAATCAAAGATTGGGAGTCCTGTTATTATTCTAATTTATGACAATGATTACCAAGAATTTTTGAACCGCACAAATGATTGGACATCGCTTCAATTGTGGAATGAACAAATCAATTTCAAATGGAATTGATCTGATTTTCCAGTTCAAAATCCTTAATAATTTGGTCACTCCAATAGATGGTGTTTTTTGCCCAAAGATTTAACGCATCTATTCGCTCTTCTTCATCAGGAGGGAATTTCTCTTTCAAAAAATTTGTCTTTCGAGACAACTGAGCTACGGCAATTCCCGTAGCCACGGAAACATTTAAACTTTGCGAAAAGCCTGACATGGGTATTACCACTTTTACATCAGCCAATTCTCTGGCAACATCAGAAATACCTGTAAGTTCTGTTCCCATCACCAAAGCCACTGGACGTTGTGGGTGGTAATCTTGAACATCAATGGCATCAAGCGAGAAGTCAGTCACTACCAACTCAAAACCTTTTGACTTCAAAGACATCATCATTTCTCTTGGACTCTTTCCTCTTTGAATATCCATCCAATCCATCGCTCCCTTAGCAATCTTCCTATTTATCTCCCATGGATGTTCATCCTCCAAAACATGCAAATAATGAACTCCTAGGGCATCTGCTGTGCGAACAATGGCGCTAGCATTTAATGACTGATAGATATTCTCCAAAACGAGGTGCAGACAAGTGTTGCGCTGATTCCACACTTGCTCAAACTTCTCCTGCTTTTCAGCCGTCAGAACAGCACAGAACTTTTGATACAATAATTTTTTATGATCCAATGTCATGATTCCGGTATAAAAAAAAAGCCGCTCCTGACGGAACGGCTTTTCGGCTTTTAAAAGAATTAAACTTTTGCAGCCAATTCAGAACCAGCTTTGAAACGTACAACGTTCTTAGCTTTGATTTTGATTTCTTTACCAGTCTGTGGGTTACGACCGATACGAGCAGCACGCTTAGTAACGCTGAAAGAACCGAAACCTACTAATCCGATACGGTCACCTTTTTTCAAAGCTTTAGTAGTTACTTCGATGAAACCTTCCAATGCTTTCTTAGCATCAGCCTTTGACAACTTCGCTGAACCAGCGATAGCGTCGATCAATTCTGCTTTGTTCATTTTAATTTGTTTTTTTAGGTTAATAATGTTGAACAAGACAAATGTAAAAGCAGAAAATCCTGAATCGCAAGTATATCAAGCCTTTTGGGGTGATTTTGTTGAAAAATGTCTGTTTTTGTTCATAACCATGGTGAGTATACGCTGAAAACCCTTGAATTTAGGGCTTTTCAGGCATACCATTCTTATTGTTGGCATCCACAATGGATAAGCCTTTACTTTGCAGGATGCAAGAAAAAGGACTTTCCATACGCTATCAAGACCTTCTCAAAGTTTCACTTCCCATGAGCTTGGGTGCGTTTGTTCAATTCTTTGTTGTGTTTACAGACAACTATTTTGCAGCCCAACTGGACGGCAAAGCCATGAGTGGCGTTTCCTACATAGGACTTGCGTATATCACACTGGCCATGATAACAACCGGTATCGCCAGCGCCATTCAAATCATTGTAGCGCGCAGAATGGGTGAGCAACAGTGGGCCATCATTCCGTCTGTGGTAAACAATGGAATTTTTTTAGGTCTTTTGATTGCGCTTATTCAATTTATTGCGCTATACTTCTTTGGGCCAATATTCATTGAATCTTTTATCATTGATCCAGACATTAAAAACTACATGCTTGAATTCTCCTCTATTCGTTCTTGGGGATTTTGGATTTACACACCTACCATGCTTTTGCAGGCCTATTGGACTGGCGTAGCCAAAACAAAAGTGGTTTTTAGTACAATGCTCATCACCTCCATTGGCAACATGATATTGGCTTATGTGCTCATTTTTGGAAAAGGTCCTTTTGCACCGATGGGTGTAAGCGGAGCTGCCTGGGCCACTTTTAGTGCAGAATGCCTTGCATTTATTTTTCTTTTTGGATACACATGGTTCAAAAACCCCATTGTGATTAAGCAACTGACCCAACCAATATTTTCCTATTCAAAATCCATCTTGCAATTGGGCACACCCATTGTTCTGCAGTTACTGATTGCGCTTGGGGTTTGGTTGGCTTTTTATACCATGGTTGAGTCCAGGGGACCACAATCACT
>CAZNVU010000183.1:0-3398 GCA_964576575.1 uncultured Chryseobacterium sp. | reverse complement strand
AACCTGAAGCGTAACTTAAGTTTAGTTGAGCCCATAAAACAATGGAGTAACTTTGAAAACCCGCAAAATTTGTGTTGCCTGTTATTATGAAATCATTCATCCCATCAAAACTATACGCAGCATTCGCGTTCCCATTTCTATCTGTCGTTAACGTCGCACCATTCACCGTTCCATGATTTCCATTCCCACTTTCATCGTTGGCATTGCCGTTGAATGGCCAATAGCCAACCAATCCGTTGGTGGGGACGTAGGCGGGGACTTGGGATAAAAGGGAGGTGGTGATGAGGAATGAATTGACCAGGTAAAGAAGGGCTTTTTTCATGGTTTGGAAATTGTTACATCAAAGGTATAAAAAATGTCATGAAATAATTTCGCGCCCCTTGCGAAAACCTTTGCGGCCATGGCGTTAAGAAAAATACATCAAACGCAAAGCAAACTAGGATTGCGCAAAGTTCGCCAGTAGCGGACATCTAAATATTCATCTCGCCCTCTGCGAAACCCTTGCGCCCATAGCGTTAAAATATAATTCTAGAAAAGCAAAGTAATTTTATTGCCTCTCAATCTTGATTCTATCCAACCGCTCTAAAATCTCTTCCAAATTATTGGACGTAACCAAAGCCATACGGTCTTCCTTGAAGTGTGAGAAGCCTTTGAAATAATTGGTGTAGTGCCTGCGCATTTCCAAGATGCCCAACACCTCTCCCTTCCATTGTATGCTGAATTGCAAATGTTTCTTGCAGGTCTCTACGCGCTCATCTATCGTTGGTGGTGCCAACTTTTCTCCGGTGGCCAAATAGTGTTTGATTTCCCTGAAGATCCATGGATAGCCAATGCTGGCGCGACCGATCATGATTCCATCAACACCATATTTGTTTTTGTATTCCAAGGCCTTTTCCGGACTGTCAATGTCGCCATTTCCAAAAATGGGAATCTGAATACGTGGATTCTCTTTCACCTTGGCGATCAAACTCCAATCGGCTTCGCCTTTGTACATCTGCACGCGCGTGCGACCATGTATGGTCAATGCCTTGATGCCGATGTCCTGCAATCGCTCTGCCACTTGCTCTATGTTCTTTGACCCGTCGTCCCATCCCAATCTTGTTTTTACTGTAACGGGCAGGGTAGTGGCTTTCACTATGGCTTCTGTCATGCGCACCATCTTGTCGATGTCTTTCAAAATTCCAGCACCCGCTCCTTTGCAGGTCACTTTCATCACGGGACAGCCATAATTGATGTCCAATAAATCTGGATTGGTTTGTTCTATGATCTTGGCGCATTGCACCATGGTGTCTATCTCACTTCCAAATATTTGAACCCCAATGGGGCGCTCATATTCAAAGATGTCCAACTTCATTTTACTCTTGGCCGCATCTCTGATTAATCCTTCACTGCTGATGAATTCCGTATACATCATGTCCGCTCCATTCTCCTTGCACACCAAGCGAAATGGTGGGTCGCTGACATCCTCCATTGGCGCCAAGAGCAATGGAAAATCGGGGAGTTCTATTTGATCAATCTTCACCATAAAAAAAGCCGCCTCCCTCACGGAAAGCGGCTGCAAGTTAAAAACAAATCGGCGATGGCTTACATCATTCCACCCATTCCTCCTCCGGGCATGGCTGGCATGGCAGGAGCATCTTCCTTGATGTCGGAAATAACGCACTCAGTAGTCAACAACATACCTGCGATAGATGCGGCATTCTCCAATGCAACACGTACCACTTTGGTAGGATCAATTACTCCGCTGCTCAACAGATTCTCAAAAGTCTCCGTGCGCGCGTTGTATCCAAAGTCATCTTTTCCTTCTCTTACTTTCTGAACGATTACCGCTCCTTCTCCACCGGCATTGGCAACAATTTGACGCAATGGCTCTTCAATGGCACGCTTGATAATGGCGATACCTGTTGTCTCATCATCGTTGTCTCCTTTTAATCCTTCCAATGCAGCGCTTGCACGAATCAATGCTGTACCACCTCCAGGAACAATTCCTTCAGCTACAGCAGCACGTGTTGCATGCAATGCATCATCCACACGATCCTTCTTCTCTTTCATTTCCACTTCAGTGGCTGCACCAACATACAATACAGCTACACCGCCAGCCAATTTGGCCAAGCGCTCTTGCAATTTCTCACGGTCATAATCAGAGGTTGTCTTTTCAATTTGTGCTTTGATTTCGCTCACACGTGCTTGGATACCTTCCTTGCTGCCTGAACCATTCACGATGGTGGTGTTGTCTTTGTCTATGGTGATTTTTTCTGCTCTTCCCAAATCTTCTAGGGTAGTAGCATCCAATTTCAATCCCATTTCTTCACTGATGACAGTACCGCCAGTTAAGATAGCGATGTCTTGCAACATGGCCTTTCTGCGGTCTCCGAAACCAGGCGCTTTTACTGCAGCGATGCGCAATGCACCACGCATTTTGTTCACAACCAATGTAGCCAAAGCCTCGCCATCCACGTCTTCCGCGATGATCAACAATGGTTTTCCAGTTTGAACGGTTTTCTCCAATACAGGAAGCAATTCCTTCATGTTGGAAATCTTCTTGTCGTAGATTAAAATGTAAGCGTTCTCCAATTCTGCTTCCATGTTTTCAGCATTGGTAACGAAGTAAGGAGACAAGTATCCGCGATCGAATTGCATACCTTCAACAGTCTTTACATCGGTCTCCGTTCCTTTGGCTTCTTCAACAGTGATAACACCTTCAATACCCACCTTGGCCATTGCGTCAGCAATCAAGGTGCCAATGCTCTCGTCGTTGTTGGCAGAAATAGTAGCAACTTGTTTGATTTTGTTGTTGTCTGAACCAACTTCTTTGGAGCTTACTTTGAGCGCACCAACTACCGCATTAACGGCTTTGTCAATACCGCGCTTCAAGTCCATAGGATTAGCTCCAGAGGCAACATTTTTCAATCCTGTTCCAACTATTGCTTGCGCAAGCACAGTGGCTGTTGTGGTTCCGTCTCCGGCGATGTCCGCAGTTTTGCTGGCCACCTCTTTCAACATTTGGGCACCCATGTTTTCAATGGGATCTTTCAATTCAATTTCTTTGGCCACTGATACACCATCCTTAGTGATGTGGGGAGCGCCAAATTTTTTATCGATAACTACATTACGTCCTTTTGGACCTAAAGTAACTTTTACTGCGTTAGCCAATGCATCAACACCGGCTTTTAACTTCTCTCTTGCAGCTACATCAAATGTGATTTCTTTTGCCATGTTTTTATTGGTTTAAATGATTGCTAAAATATCTGATTCACGCATGATAAGGTAATCCTTGCCATCCAATGAAATTTCAGTTCCTGAGTACTTGCCATAAAGCACGGAGTCTCCAACAGCTACAGTCATGGGTTCGTCTTTTTTACCATTTCCAACTGCAACTACGGTTCCACGTTGTGGCT
>CAZNVU010000182.1:0-3405 GCA_964576575.1 uncultured Chryseobacterium sp. | reverse complement strand
TCCTCGGTCTCATCCAATTCTTCGTTGACTGCCTTGTATTTGTTGCTGATTGTGGTTTCCAAAGTGTTGGATACAGGAGGCACCAGCTCTGGAATATCTTCTGATTCTACCTCTGTTTCAGTTTTGTTTTCTAATGCTTCTGTGTTTGCCTTTGCTTCATCTACTCGATCTTGTTTTTCCTGTCTTCTCAACTTCCATTTCTCGATGCCATTTTCAACCCATTGGCCAAAATGAATGAGAAAAGATGTTGCAGCAACGCCAATAAGCGCAACAGTTCCTCCAATTCGACCCAAAGTGAATGTTAACCATTGAGCACTCCAAAGACCATATGCGCCAACAAAACGGTCATTGATGTCCAATACAATATGGGGGAATGGATCTTCCTCACGGTGGTGAAAGGCAAACGCCAATGCCAGCGGGATGAAGATTATGCCATACATCATCCATCGGAAGCTTTTAAAAAATGGAGTGGGTGTTGCTTGAACAATCAAGTAACTGCTCAGCAGAATAAGCAGGTAGCAAATGAAAAAAGCACCAACGCCAAATCCTTTGTACATGAGGAAATACGCTGCAAGGGCCCCCAATTTACCCATCCAATTGGAATAGTTGGGTGTCTCACTGATGCTTGAGGCGTGATCACCACCTAAAATCAAACTCAAGTCAGCATCCCCATTCATAGCAAAGGAGATGCATGCCAAAATCAGATAAATAGAGGATAGTAACAGGGCAGTTCCAACAATCAATTGAGAGCGACGTCCCAATACACTTTGTTTCCAGGATTTTTTATCATCCACCCATGGGATTTCATCCTCTTGATCGATATTTGATTTGCTTTTTGACATGAATAGTTTAGGTTGAAGTTCAAAAATAAGGATGCACCACTTTCAAAACACCGCGGATTAAGGCCGTTTTCAACACTAAAAAGTGTATCTTTTCTAAGTGAAAAACACGACTTGAAAAAAAATATTGTATAATCCAAAATTCATTCTATATTTGCAATCCGTTTTTAAGACACAATGGCAAAAAAAGGTAACAGAGTTCAAGTGATTATGGAGTGCACCGAGCACAAGGAGTCGGGCATGCCAGGAACAAGCAGATACATCACAACCAAAAACAGAAAGAACACCCCAGATCGTTTGGAGATGAAGAAATACAATCCCATCTTGAAGCGAATGACCGTTCATAAAGAGATTAAATAATTAAGCCATGGCAAAGAAGGTAGTTGCAACATTGCAAACTGGTGGTGGTAAGAACCACACCAAGGTGATCAAAATGGTGAAGTCACCAAAATCAGGATCTTATTCCTTTAAGGAAGAGATTGTACACAACGACAAAATTGCTGAGTGGTTTACCAAAGCCTAATCAGTCATTGATAATTGTTCAAAGGCTTTTTCGAAAGAAAAGGCCTTTTTTATTCTAAAGAGATGGCAATGAATTTTTTTAAGCGCCTATTCTCCTCGGAGAAAAAAGAGACCCTGAATCAAGGACTGGAAAAAACCAGAACGGGTTTGTTCTCCATGTTGGCGCGCATCGTTGTAGGTAAATCAACCATTGATGATGAGGTTTTGGATAATCTCGAAGAGGTGTTGATTGGATCTGATGTTGGAGTGGCTACAACCTTGAAAATCATAGACCGAATTCAGGAACGTGTTTCCAAGGATAAGTACATGGGAACAGCTGAACTGAATAATATTTTGAAAGAAGAAATTGCAGGTTTGCTTGCCTCGTATGAGGGGGAGGAATCTGAAGATATTTTTATTCCTGCATTGTCTACCCCATATGTTATCATGGTGGTCGGGGTTAATGGAGTAGGGAAAACAACTACAATAGGCAAATTGGCTTATCAATTACAGAAGCAAGGAAAGAAAGTTGTTTTGGGTGCTGCAGATACATTTAGAGCGGCAGCTATTGACCAATTAAAGATTTGGGGCGAGCGTTCTCAATCTTCTGTTATTGCACAGAACATGGGTTCTGATCCAGCATCAGTAGCTTTTGACACGCTGCAACATGCTGTTGCGCAGAAGGCAGATGTAGTCATTATAGACACAGCGGGTCGCTTGCACAACAAAGTTGGATTGATGCAAGAGCTTTCAAAAATCAAACGAGTCATGGACAAGATAGTCCCCAATGCACCCCATGAGGTTTTATTGGTTTTGGATGGGTCAACAGGCCAAAATGCCTTTGAACAAGCCAAACAATTTACAGCAGCGACAGATGTCAACGCATTGGCCATCACTAAAATTGATGGAACTGCTAAAGGTGGCGTTGTAATTGGAATCTCAGATCAGTTCAATATTCCAGTCAAATACATTGGAATAGGAGAACGCCCAGAGCAATTGCAAATTTTTAATCGTTTCGAATTCGTGGATTCATTATTCACCGAAGAAAATCAAGCATGAAGACCAAAACGCTGAAGAAAAACAAGGTCAATGTCGTTACATTGGGTTGTGCCAAAAATATTTTTGACAGTGAGGTTATGATGGCTCAATTAAAGGCCAATGACTACGATGTTCACCATGAATCTGAGGATCAAGACTCGTCCATTGTTATCATCAACACTTGTGGTTTTATTGATAACGCTAAAGAGGAGTCTATCAATACCATCTTGGCTTGGGCCAAGGAGAAAGAGAAAGGAAATGTAGATAAGGTTTTGGTGACGGGATGTTTGGGTGAACGCTACCGTGATGTTTTGGAAAAAGACATTCCAGAGGTGGATGGAATTTTTGGTACACGAGAATTGCCTCGTTTGCTGAAAACGTTAAAGGCGGATTATAAACATGAATTGGTAGGAGAACGCTTATTGACCACTCCAAGCCATTATGCTTATTTTAAAATTGCAGAGGGATGTGATCGACCATGTTCCTTTTGTGCCATTCCATTGATGCGCGGAAAGCATTTGTCTACTCCAATGGAGGACTTGGTAACGCAAGCCAAAGGATTGGCTAAGAATGGAGTCAAAGAATTGATTTTAATTGCCCAAGATTTAACTTTCTATGGTTTGGACTTGTATAAGGATAGAAAGTTGGCCGACCTGCTCAGAAACTTATCGGATGTAGAAGGAATTGATTGGATTCGTTTGCAGTATGCTTATCCCAGCGGATTTCCAATGGATGTGTTGGATGTGATGAACGAGCGATCCAATATCTGCAAATATTTGGATATGCCGTTGCAACATGGTACAACCAAAATGTTACAGGCCATGCGTCGCGGAATCACAAGAGAGAAAACAGACGCCTTGTTGCAAGACATCAGAGCCAAAGTTCCAGACATCGCTTTGCGTACCACACTTATCACAGGCTTCCCCGGCGAGACCAAACAAGATTTTGAAGAGCTGAGCCTATGGGTTGAGCAAACCAAATTTGACCGTTTGGGTGTTTTTACGTACTCACATGAAGAGAATACGCA
>CAZNVU010000181.1:0-3417 GCA_964576575.1 uncultured Chryseobacterium sp. | reverse complement strand
CCGGCGGTTGTAGCGATGCTTCGCTACCAACCTATCGGTTGGAAGAGAATCGCCGTTGGCGATTAATCCCGGACGCAACGAACACTACAGCCGTAGAGCTTATTGGTGCTGACGCGGCCTACAATAGATTCGTAGTAGTTCAGTTCGCGGTACCATGCGTTGACAGAATCGTTCTCTGTACTACTCCACCAGTTGCCGAGGATGCCATCGTAGTTGTATGCTCCACCGATGCTGCCGCGGTCACCGCCTGGGAGGCCCGTAAATCCGCTCTCATTGGTGGCGCCAGTATTGGGGGAATTCCAGCCCGTGGTGGCTTTCATTTTTCCTCCTGCTAAATTCGGGAATGAATCCCCACCATTGGCATTCGGATCTAAATAATTGATGAAAGTACTCCACTCCACGTCACTGGGTACATGCCATCCTGTGGGACAAACACCTCGGCTATCATTCACTGCATACCAGTTGTACAATTTGCCATACAAGGTATTATTGGCCGCATCATTGTTATAAATGGCATAAGCCCCGTTAGTTGTATTTTGCCAAGTGGTATTACCCAATCCTGTGGGAATAGGATCTCCATTTCTGTACTTGGTTACTGCCAAATTCTGCTGCATCCATTCTTGTCCATTGATGATGATACTGGTGTAAGTATTGCCATCAATGTCTGTTGCACCATTGCCGGGCACATACGTTCCATTGCCCACAGGCGTTCCCGCGCAAACACAACTCCCATTGATCACATCATTGGTGGTGTTGGCATTGCCATCGTCACAAGTTGCTCCTGTATACAAACAAGAATTGTCACTCTGTGTGGCTGCACTGTTGTAATTGCAAGCGGCATTATCCGTACAACCCAAAATGGCTGGAGGGAAATTGGCGGCGCTAATGCCGGGGATAATCACAAAATTGCCTCCTCCAGTGTATAACGTATCTCCGGTCAATGAAACCTGAATGTCACAGGCTCCAGCATACAACGCATACGGCACACTCAACATCTGCTGGGTTCCCAAGTCGTTTCCGTTCATCATTACGTGCAAAAACTTACCACCACTGCCCCAGTTTATGCTATTAAAGTTGCCTTCTGATACAACACCATTCCCCACTACACAATTCACCAATCCTTGGGCATTGCTCGTTAATGCATGGTTCTCCTGGTAAACCACCGTTCCATTGGCCGTTCCATCATGGATCATGAAAGTCAAGTTCACTGCACTGCTGGCCATCACCGTTCCGTCTGCATTGCGCATCACCGCTTGGTAGGGAATGCCCTGAGGAGACTGGGAATGAAGGGATGAGGAAACAAATAGAGCGAGAAACAGTATGAGAGCGGGAATGAAGATTTTCATGGTCTTGGTTTATAGTTCAAATATAGATAAAAATGAAAAATGAAAAGTGGAAAGTGGAAAAAGGAAAAAGGAAAGTGGAAAAAGGGAAATGGAAAGAGAGCCCCGTAGGGGCGATATAATAATAGCACCAGAGAGTCCGAATAGTAACAGCTCCGTAGGAGCGACATATTAATCAGATTCCCGATCTGGATGAATGGTAAAATTAACCTAGTATAAACCCGCATAATTTATAGGTTGTTTCAAAATACAAGATGAGAGAAATTTGCAAGAAAAAAATGATCAAGAACAAGAAACCACTCGACCTACAAATCGGAGAATCAATCATTCGAATGAGAACAATTCATCAATCAGACTTTTTAAGTTTAACTGACATTGCAAAATATAAAAATCCGAATGAGCCAAAAGATGTAATCAAAAATTGGTTGCGTAATAAAAATACACTGGAATTCATGGGATTGTGGGAACAATTGAACAACCCCGACTTTAAAGGGGTCGAATTTGACACCTTTTACAATGAATCCGGAACTCACTCTTTCACCCTTTCACCTGAAAGGTGGATTGAAAAAACTGCAGCAATTGGAATACAAAGCGCAAGAGGACGTTCAGGTGGCACATTTGCTCACAAGGACATTGCCTTTGAATTTGCAACATGGATAAGCGCAAGTTTTAAACTATACCTTATTACAGCCTTTCAAAAATTAAAATCTGAAGAGCAAAAATCACTTGCATGGACAGCCAAAAGAGAACTGGCAAAAGTCAATTATCACATCCATACTCATGCAATCCGACAACATTTGGTTCCACTCCTCTTGAGCAAACAACAAATTCAAATTACTTATGCCAATGAGGCCGATGTTCTAAATGTTGCTTTGTTTGGAAAAACGGCCAAACAATGGAGAGAGGAATTTCCAAATGCTGATGGCAATATCAGAGATATGGCTGGTACCCATGAACTGATTTGTCTTTCAAACCTAGAGAGTATGAATGCATGGATGATTGGTCAAGGTAAACCCCAGCAAGAGCGTTTGGTTACACTCAACCAAATTGCAATACAACAAATGACCATATTGCTTGAAAAAGATAGCAGCGTAAAGATCAAACCCTCCAATTAAATGATGGTGCCAAACCGCGCCAGGGATGGGAGCGGCATCCTTTTGGGGAATGGAGAAGGTTCGAAGTTGGTTCGAAGCATGCTTCGAACCTTCGAACCGACGGAATGAACCAAAAGATACAGCGGACAGCCCGGTGAACGGTGGCGGAGCAAAGCGGAGCCAACGGGCAGGCGCCATAATTAAAGGGATGAGGAAACAAGTGATGTGGTATCGACAGCGATGACTCGCTGTGAAACGATTCGCTATGTAGGGGCGAATTGACATTCGCCCCGAGAGGATGAGGAGCTAAGATTGATTTAGCTTGTCTTTTTTTTGTAAACCTATTTTAGGACGGGTCAATCCACCGATTCACTGATTTACTGATTCACCTTTTCACTCAAAACAAAAAAAGAGAGCCGAAGCTCCCTTTTCCAATATGATGTGCGAAGATATTACCCTTCGTTCACTACTTCAAAATTAACTGAAGCGGTTACCTCTTTGTGCAATTTTACTTTGGCTTCGTAAGCACCCAACATCTTAATGTGCTCTTCTACCAAACTGATGCTCTTGCGATCAATGTTGTGTCCTTCTTTGGCAAATGCCTCAGACAACTGAATGGTGTTGATGCTTCCAAAGATTTTACCTGTGTCAGATGCTTTGGTAGCAATCTTCAAAGTCAATGCAGACAACTTTTCTGCCAATACTTGGGCATCAGCCAAAATTTTGGTTTCCTTGTGTGCACGTTGCTTCAAGTTCTCTGCCAACATCTTGCGGGCGCTCTCTGTTGCCGCTACTGCATATCCACGTGGGATTAAGTAATTGCGTGCATAACCAGGCTTTACATTGACTACCTCATCTTTGGCACCCAATTTTTCAATGTTTGATTTTAGAATAACTTCCATGATTGTTCCTCCTGATTATTTCAACATATCACCTACGAAAGGCATCAAGGCCAAATGACGGGCTTTCTTGATAGCTTG
>CAZNVU010000180.1:0-3586 GCA_964576575.1 uncultured Chryseobacterium sp. | reverse complement strand
AACTGCATACTGAGTCAAGTTCTCATCAATCTGGTTGTTACAGTTGTCATCAACGCTGTTGCATTGTTCTACTACTCCAGAATGAATTAGATCATTGTAATCGTCACAATCACCTTGACAAACAGTGTAACCATCTTGATCTTGATCCCAAAATTCATCAACTATTCCATCACAGTTGTTATCAATAAAGTCACATGTGCCATCTTGAAAAGGGCCTTCTAAAACTCCCGGATTGATAGTTGGATCTTGCTCGTTACAATCACCTTCACAAACTGTCCATTGATCACCATCTAGGTCAAATCCATTATCAACTACACCATCACAATCATCATCAACATTGTTGCATACCTCAACAACACCGGGATTCAACTCAAAGTTGGCATCGTCACAATCTCCACCAACTGATACCATTCCAGTGCTTGGACTGCATGCAGCAATCGGCAAACTACTATCACCGTACTCATCGCCATCTTGATCCAAATAAAAAAGGCTCAATGAAAAACCATTATCAATATTTCCATCACAATCATCATCTATTCCATTGCATTGCTCTTGGCCTGGATACACGCATGTTCCATTGTCTTGAAATACACATGGATTGAAATTACATGCCGTTGTATCCATGCATCCATAGACCATCGAGTCTTCGTCCGTGATTGTTACAACTGCTGTTCCTCCTATTATAGTCGCGTTATTCGGATTATTGAGGTTTACATTAAAATCCTCTGTCAATTCAAAAATCGAATTATCAATTATGGGCACAGCTACGATACCACTTGTCACACCTGAAGGAATGGTCAAAGTACCAGCAATCCCTGAGAAATCAATACCGTTAATAGCAGATCCATTACTAAATGTATAGTCTACTGAAATTATTGAAGACAAGTTTCCTGATCTTGTAACAATAACATTTGCGTTTCCTACCTCCTCAACCACAATAAGGTTAGAAATCACTAAATTCGACAAAGAGCTCACATAGTTGTTCAAAATATTCAACATAGAAGCAGAATTACCCGTCACTTGACCTCCCACTATGTTTAAAGTTTGACCCGTGAAGGTTAACCCGATGTATTTTGTTGGATTAATATTGTACACCAGATTTTGGCCGTTGTTATTAATCACAATATCTTGGCTTACCCCCTCATTGGGTTTAAAAATCATAGTTGAGGGATTATTCCCACTTGGCGCACGCCACTTTATAAATCCCGGAATGATATAATCCACACCCGTCACATCAGTTAACTTAACTTGACCTGGAATATCATTACCTTGGCTTATATAAATAGTTTGTGGAGAGTTCTGAATGAACTGAACCTTGGATACACCAACATTTTGTATAAAAACGCAGTTCGTAGCTGAATTATTTCCACTTGCATCCCCTAAAAATCCAAGAGTAAAAGGTGACGTCAAAATGTTTTGACTAGACATGCCCAATACGCCAAATGCGAAGAGCAAAAGAATAAATTGTTTTTTCATGATAAACTAAACCGTAAAGACTCAAAAGTTTTCAACAAAAGTAAGCTAAAAAGTTGAAAAGCCAAAAAAACATACAACTAGGACATTTTTTTTATCCATTCGCTATATTGAGCAGGAAGAATGTTAAGCCGATCTTTACTGAAATCCATATCTCCAACTTGATTCATAGGAATCAAATGAATATGTGCATGGGCAACTTCAAGTCCAATTATCGCTACGCCGACTTTCTTACAAGGAAAATTCTCTTTCAATTTGACAGCCACAATTTTTGCAAACCTCATTAATTCACCCAGTGCAGCATCATCTAAATCCCAGAAATAATCTATCTCTAATTTTGGAATAACCAAAACATGTCCCTCTGCAATGGGCTTTACATCAAAAAAAGCCAAATGCTTCTCATCCTCTGCAATCTTATAACAAGGAATTTCACCAGAAACAATTTTTGAAAAGACAGAAGCCATTATCTATTTATATCTAGAATCTCAAAATCTATCAATCCAGCAGGTATTTGAACCTTTGCAACATCACCAACTTTCTTACCGAGTAAACCTTTACCTATTGGAGAATCAACGCTAATTTTCTTCTCGGCCAAGTTTGCTTCATTCTCAGCAACCAAGGTGTACTCTACAACTGCATTACTCTTAAGATTCTTTATTTTCACACGAGACAATATATACACTTTTGAATTGTCCACTTGCGACTCATCTATTAATCTCGCATTGGCTACCAAATCTTCCATCTTAGCAATACGTGCCTCTAAAAGACCTTGAGCTTCTTTGGCAGCATCATACTCTGCATTCTCTGACAAGTCACCCTTATCCCTTGCCTCAGCTATTTGCTGACTAATCTTGGGTCTTTCCACTGTCTTCAAATTGTGTAACTCATCCTTGAGTTTTTTCAATCCTTCCGCTGTGTAGTAGGCTATGCTCATATTTCAACTGTTTTAAGAAAAAAAAGAAACCCCTAGAGGTTTCTTTTGCGAAGATATGTTTTTTTTGTTTACAAAGTCAAATGCAAACCCATGCTATGAACACCATTAAATGGGTTAGTAGTTCTATAAGAGTAATCAATACCAATAAAACCACCGTTGTTCATGGGCATTTGCACAGTCAATCCAGCTGTAGGACCAGTAAAGACAGAAGTTCTATCTTCAGCTGACTTCAATCCATTCTCCCATTGATATCCCATTCGGTAAATAAATCGATCTCTTAAATTGAACTCACCACCAACACCCCATTGGTCTTTGGTAAAAGAGTTGGAAGTGTATTGAAAATTACTGGTCAGCTTTGCATTTTCTGAAAAGATAAAATCATAAGCGAAACCTACGTTGACAAGTGATGGCAACTCATACTTTTCTGAACGCTGCTCAACAGTTAATGAAGTTCCGTTTGTTGGTATCGTTGCTGTAACGGTCATACCATCACCACGGTATCTCATAGGAGGTCCAACATTTCTCAAGGAAATACCAAAACGAACATTGTCTTTCTCTCCTGTTACATAACGAATACCTGCATCAAATGAAACACCCTGTGAACGGACGTTATAAATTGCCTCAGAAATCAATCTCACAGTGATACCACCGTATATGCTATTGGAAAACGCCTTGGCATATGACATACCGATATTGGTATAGGTTGGAGAAAATGAACCTATGCCTCCCTCTGGTAGATCTTCTTCTGTAATTTCCAAATCACCAAAGTTCATACTGTTCACCGTCAATCCAAGAACACCTGATTCTCCTACGCGCTGTCCAAAACCAAAAGCATTCAACTTTATACCTGATCCAACCAAATAGTTTGAAGTGGAAAATAACAACTCCGTTTTATTCGTAAATGCCAAGCCTGCAACATTGCTGAAGGAAGCTTCTATACCATTAATGGAGGCCATCGCTGAATAACCCAGTCCGGCACTACGCGCCCAAGGATTCACCAAAAGGTGACCTGCCCCAGCTGAACCTGCTCGATCTGGATTACCTGCTACTGCTGTAAACACCGTGCCTACAGCGATAATCAATGTGGCTATATTCTTTTTCATGTTTTCGCTTTCAAAATTCAATTAGAAATTATCCAAATCCACTGGTCGCATTACGCCGAACCACTTCAAGATTTTC
>CAZNVU010000179.1:0-3617 GCA_964576575.1 uncultured Chryseobacterium sp. | reverse complement strand
CATGCTTTTTTTGAGCGGGAGTATGGTTTTGCAAAAGTGCTTTTAACCAGCTCGTGTACAGACGCATTGGAGATGGCTGCCATATTATTGAATATTGGTCCGGGGGATGAGGTAATTATGCCGTCTTACACTTTTGTTAGCACGGCAAATGCGTTTGTCTTGCGTGGCGCAAAGATTGTTTTTGTCGATAGCAGACCCGATCATCCAGGAATAGATGAGGAAGCCATTGAGGATTTGATTACCCCAAGAACTAAGGCAATCGTTCCTGTTCACTATGCAGGAGTGGCTTGTGATATGGTCAAAATCATGGAAATAGCTCATCGACATAAAATCATGGTGGTTGAGGATGCGGCTCAAGCCATCGATAGTTATTGTTTGGACGCGGAAGGGAAGCCTAGACCATTGGGTAGTTGGGGACATTTATCGGCCTTTTCTTTTCACGAAACAAAAAACATCATCAGCGGAGAAGGCGGAATGTTGGTCATCAACGATGTTTCTTTTATTGAAAGAGCAGAGATCATATGGGAAAAAGGCACAAATAGATCTCAGTTTTTCAGGGGGCAAGTAGATAAATATGGCTGGGTAGATATCGGTAGTTCATTTCTTCCATCTGACATGATAGCTGCGTTTTTATATGCCCAATTAGAGAGCATGAATCAAATTCAGAATCGGCGTAAAGAGATCTGGAATTTGTATTACCGTCTTCTACTCCCATTACAAGAGGGTGGATTTCTGAAATTACCGTCCATACCTAAATTCGCAAGCAATAACGCACACATGTTTTATGCAGTGTGTAATGGTCTAGAACAAAGAACGGCTTTGATATCTTATTTAAAGATGAATGGCATAATTGCGGTATTTCATTACCAAAGCTTACACAGAAGTCAATTTCATTTATTAAACAATGAGCAAGTGAATTTACCATTTGCTGATCATTACACAGATTGTTTACTGCGTCTTCCCATGTTTTTTGAATTGTCTAATGAAGACGTTCACAATGTTGTGAGCGCAATAAAAGAATTCTTTGACTTGTCAGTTACAAAAAAGGAGTTCTGATTTTTCACACTTTTGTGTGCTTCTGTCATTTAGCAGATTGTTTGAACGCGGATCGGCGCTACTATTTTTTTGAAAAGCTGAGCGGAGGAAATGAAAAACTGATGGCATCTTTTTAGCCTCTTCTTATCATGTCTGCAGACCATAGGAGAGGGTTCTATTTGCTTATATTTGTTTTCAAAGCCTAACCCATGCTATTCAACAGTTTTCAATACCTCATTTTCTTTGTTTCGGTATGGTTGATTTTTTGGTTTTTATTGAGAGAACGGACAAAGCTTCAGCAGTTGTTTCTGTTGTTGGTGAGTTGTTATTTCTACATGTTTTTTATACCAAAATACATTCTCATTTTGGGTTTAACCATTGCGGTGGATTATTGGGCGGGAATTGAGATTGAACGACAGCAAGATGCAAGGAGACAAAAGGCCATTTTGATTTTTAGTGTTGTGGTCACTTGTGCGATACTGTTTGTCTTTAAATACTACAATTTTTTCTCTGATAATATTTTAGCACTTTCTCATTTTTTTGGCGGAGAATGGTCCATTGGAATATTGAAATGGGCTCTGCCCATAGGATTATCGTTTCACACTTTTCAAAGTTTGAGCTATGTATTTGAAGTTTATTATAAGCGGCAAGTAGCGGAACGTAATTTCTTGACCTATTCATTGTACGTCATGTATTTTCCTCAATTGGTAGCGGGCCCTATCGAGCGTCCAGGGAATTTGTTGCAACAGTTGAATAAGCCTTTTTCTTTTGATGCTGGCCTTGCGAGTGATGGGCTACGAATGATTTTGTGGGGATTGTTTAAAAAAGTAGTTATTGCAGATTCCTGTGCGATGATTGTCAACGCTACCTATTTGAACATTGAGGCGGCTTCCACATTGGATTTGTGGTATGCGGCAGTATTGTTTTCCATTCAGATTTACGGCGATTTTTCTGGCTATTCTGACATTGCAAGGGGAAGCTCTCAGTTGTTGGGCATTCGTTTGATTACCAATTTCAACTTTCCTTATTTCTCAAGAAGTATTACAGAGTTTTGGAGTCGTTGGCACACCAGTTTATCCACGTGGTTCAGGGATTATATTTACATTCCTTTGGGGGGCAATAGGGTTAGTGTTTGGCGCCAATCTTTCAATGTTTTGGTGGTATTTGTGTTAAGTGGTTTTTGGCATGGAGCGCAATGGACATTTATTATTTGGGGATTGGTCAATGCTGGATTTGTATTGCTTGAGAAATTTATTTCATGGGGCAAGAAGGCTCCATCCATGTTAATAATACCGTTCACCTTTTTAACAACCACTTGTATATGGGTGTTTTTTAGGGCGGAGAGCATGACCCAAGCATGGGCGCAGTTGCAGAGGATGCTGATTGATTTTAAAGGAGGCTCTAGCATAGTAGTTGATCGCAAGTTGTGGTTGATGGTTGTTTTTTTCTTTGTTTTGGAATGGGTTCAACGCAATAGGGTGCATGGTTTGGATATTCCGCATTGGCGTCCTGCTTATCGGTATGTTGTGTATTTGTTGGTTTATTTGTTGGTGTTTTTTATGGCTGTTTATCCGGCCAATCAATTTATCTATTTTCAGTTTTGATGAAAGGGTTCTTGTATAAGCTTTTGGTATTTGGGGCAATTGCGTTGTTGACGCATGTAATTGCGGGCTATCACATGAACGGGGATACGGACACCAATTATTTAAGGTTCACGCCTAACAAGAATACGGGATTGATTTTGGGAAACTCAAGGGCGGCACAGGCCATTTGTCCGGACGATATTACAAGCCATGAAGGATTGTTTAATGCTGGTTTTTCTTTGAATACATCGCCTTATGGAGAGATTTATCAAGCTTTTCTCATCAAGCACATCAACCAAGAGAATAAAAATCAATTTTTTGTCTTTTGTGTTGATCCTTGGTCGTTGTCTAGTCCGGTGGATAGCATAAGTGGTGATGATGTTAGGGTTGAGCGTGATAAGTTTGTGGCTACCACCAGATCCATAGCTTACCCCAATTGGGAGTTTATCATTGAGCAGTATCCTTACGGTTGGGGAAATATCATCAAGGAGCACTATAGACCAACCTCTGGCATGCATTTGCACCGAAATGGGTGGCTGGAAATAAATCGCGTTTATGATGATACACGCTCATCGCAAAGACGCGCCCTTAAAATTCAGTCCTATAGAAATGATGTTTTTGTTAATCATCATCCATCAGACTATCGAAAAGCGGTTTTGAGAGGGATGATACGAGAAATGTCTAAGCTTGGAAAAGTAATGCTTGTACGCATCCCGACACACCCAGATTTCTTTGAATTGGAGCATGAGTTTTGGCCAACATTTGAGCAAGAGATGGACAAATTGTCAAAAGATGAAGAAGTGTTTTTTTGGAGCCCTAAAGAGTTGAATGAGCAGTTGATATTTAATGATGGTCATCACATGAACTACATGAGCAGTCATCGGTTTAGTGGATTGTTGAATGAAAAGATTGCCGCGGTTAAACGTTAAAAAGCAATTCACGGAATAATACAAGACCACATTTTTTTGTGTCTGCGCTTCCAATAATCAAACTTGAATT
>CAZNVU010000178.1:0-3686 GCA_964576575.1 uncultured Chryseobacterium sp. | reverse complement strand
CAAAAAAGCCGGTAATCAATTGATAAACGGCAAATTCATAAACGGCATCATTGATAGATGCTTTGGTTAGAATTTCTTCAATGCATTGTATGTAGCCTGAGTTTTCTCCCTTTGAGAATTTGCGCATATAACGCTGAATGCGATCATTGAGCACAGTGCAGCGCACAATGGCAGTATCATTAAAATCAAAATTGTTCCAAAATGTAGATTTGCGCAATGGTAGAATATCACTTTTCCATCCAATGAGTTTGTAAAGGAAAGTGCCAGTATGAGCATTGCGCAATGAATCACGCATTTCTGCCAAACGACCTTCTTTCAAACGGATAATGGTGCTGTCATTCCCCTCTTTTTTATGAGCTGCACGGATGGCATTGTTGATTTTTATTTCTTTAGGTATGTAATCGATGTATGCTATGTTTTGTTTGGATTGAATGTACTTTAAATTGGTTTCCATTTTAGGACCATTGGCTGTAAGTTCTATAATTGGTTCATTGTCCAATAGAATTGGGACATGGTTGCTTTCATTAACACCAATGAGATACATTCCTTGTTTGTAAAATCTAGGTTTGAATTCAAATTGACCATTGATTAATTTGGTGGAGTCTACCACCTCCATAACCTTACCGATGGTTGACCAGATGATGATGGTCTTAAAATTATTGTGAGAATAGTTTCCTCTAATAGTGGTTCTTTGCGGATTAGCCGCAAACACGGAAAATCCAAACAAAAGGGCAGATAATGTCAATAAAAGTTTCTTTTCCATAAAAACAAAAATAATCATTCCCTAATCCAACACCATGCCATTAACTTTGTTTTATGAATTTGGATTTGTGTAAATATTGGGGTGTTACAGATTCACTGAATGAAGAAGAATGGCTGGAACTGCATAATCAAAAGTTGTTTGATTTGAAAAAGATTGTTTTGGAACAAATTTATTTACCCAAACTGATTAAGAAACGACTTGAAGATTGTCAAAGAATTGTGCAGATTCAGTTTCCTGAGAAACGTTTTATGATTCTTGATCAATATCAATTCGTGGATTTCACTTCTTTCGAGTTTGCCATGGCCAATATAAAGTTGATGATACATCAATCCTTGGAATTTGAAGATTTAGTGATTGCGATGTATCATGCATTGGACGCATTGGACGCATATCGGCAATTGATTGAACAATATACCAATCAGTGGGGGGAGGAATGGAAAAAAGTGGAAGTAAAATCGAGAGAAATATTTCCCTCCGGACTTTTTTTGCATTCATTAAAAGAAGGAAAGACAGTATCAGATTGGAAAGAGACTTTGTTAAAAGAAAGAAAGCGTATTACTATTGTGTTTTAAGAAAATAAAATGAGATGAATAGAATCATTGAATGTATACCCAACATTTCAGAGGGAAAGGACCGTCAGAAAATTGATGCCATTGTGGCGGAGGTCGAAAAAGTTAAAGGGGTAATGCTATTGGATGTAGATCCAGGGGCATCTACTAATCGAACAGTAATCACTTTTGCTGGTGAGCCATCGGCTGTGCAAGAAGCGGCTTTTTTACTTATCAAAAAGGCATCGGAGTTGATTGATATGACAACGCACAAAGGAGAACATCCTAGGCAAGGTGCAACGGATGTTTGCCCCTTTGTTCCGATAGCAGGGGTGAGTATGGAGGAGTGCATTGAGATTGCAAGGGCATTAGGAAAAAGAGTTGGCGAGGAATTGGGCATCGCAGGTTACTTCTATGAGTCCGCCGCACTTGTGCCTGAAAGAAGGAATTTAGCTGTTTGCCGAAAGGGTGAGTATGAGGCTTTGGAGAAAATAACAACATCGGAGGGGAAGCCTGATTTTGGGCCATCAGAGGTTACTCCAGTTGTAAGGAAGGCAGGGTTGACAACAATTGGTGCGCGAAATTTTCTTGTTGCATACAACATCAACTTGAATACAACATCAACGCGCAGAGCTAACGCCATTGCTTTTGATATCAGAGAGGCTGGGAGAACATTAAGAGAAGGCGATCCTATTTCCGGAAAACCAGTCTTGGATGAAAAGGGAGAACCTATTCGCATTCCGGGCACATTGAAAAGTGTTAAGGGTATTGGATGGTACATAGATGAGTATGGAATTGCGCAGCTGTCTTTGAATCTTACAGATATCTCAATTACCCCAGTTCATGTTGCATTTGAAGAAGCCTGCACTAAGGCAGCGGAGAGAGGAATAAGGGTTACGGGGTCTGAATTGGTTGGGCTAATTCCTCTGAAGTCCATGCTTGATGCTGCGGATTATTTTTTGGCTAAACAAGAACGCTCATTGGGAATATCGGATGAAGAGAAATTGAAAATAGCGATTAAATCTTTGGGCTTGGATGATTTGGCTCCCTTTAATCCCAAAGAGAAAATCATAGAGTATGTTTTGGAGCAGAAGATGGGGTCTAGAAATCGTTTGATTTCTATGAGCGCTCGTCAATTAGCCAATGAGACATCCAGTGAGAGTCCTGCACCAGGCGGTGGTTCTGTCAGCGCCTATGTAGGTGCGTTGGGCGCTTCATTGGGCGTAATGGTTGCCAATTTGAGCAGTCATAAACGCGGTTGGGATAGCAGGTGGAAGGAGTTTTCTGATGTAGCTCAAAGGGGTATGGAAATTCAAAAGGAGTTGCTTCGATTGGTCGATGAAGATACGCATGCCTTCAATCAGATAATGGAGGCATTTGGATTGCCAAAAGGAACAGAAGATGAGAAGAAGTTTCGCGCTGATGCCATTGAGTCAGCTTCAAAATATGCAATGGAAATACCGCTAAGAACTGCAGAAGTTGCACTTGATGCGATGGAAATTTGTTGGCAGATGGTCAATGAAGGAAATCCCAATTCAATTACTGACGCAGGTGTTGGTGCTCTTTGTATAAGAGCTGCAGTCCTGGGTGCAGTGATGAACGTAAAGGTCAATGCGAGCGGCATTAAAGATAAAATTTTTACTGCGTCCTTGATTGAGAAGGCCGATTTTTATCAAGAGGAAGTTATTGCTAAGGAACAGAAGATTAGGTCGAAAGTTGAGGGTTCATTCGCTTAATCAATCAGTTTAGCCGAGTAATCTGTTAAAAGGTGTTTTTTTTTATTATTTGTTTTATAATTTTTTTCTTTCATGGAATTGTGTGGGCTTGCATGGACCCCCTTGATTTTGTTGGTTTTTTTTCAAGTTGTTGCAAGTATTTTTATCTTGAAAAGCAAAAAAAATGAATATATTGCTTTTCAAGACAATGGACATGAGCCTTTTATTTTTATAGTTTGGCTGCATGGAAGATTTACATATAGGTACAGAAATTAGAAAGCGTGCTAAAAAGAAAGGTATGCGGACTGAGACGATGGCGAAATTGTTGAACGTTTCAACCCCCAATGTCTATAAAATTTTTGAAAGAAAGAGCATGGATACGGAATTATTGTCCCGTGTTTGTGAAGTCCTGGATTTCAATTTTTTCACATTTTACGCCAAAAGATTCAGAACTGAAATGGAATCTGATGCATTGGATTTATGCAGAATGGAGAATTCCATGCTGCGCGATGTTTTGAAAGAGAAGGATGAGTTATACCAAATTTTAAAAATGGGTAAGACTTCAACTTCTGTTTCGAAAGAGGTTGTTGCAAAAGCAGCGCCTGTTAAATCAGCACCTGTTAAAGCTGTTCCAGCCAAAAAAGGTGCGCCTGCTAAATC
>CAZNVU010000177.1:0-3725 GCA_964576575.1 uncultured Chryseobacterium sp. | reverse complement strand
TGTGCTTGGACATTTCCCGTGGCAACAATGTGTGTAGAATCGTCAAGCCACGAAATGCAATCTGAAAACTTAGAATGGCTATTTTGCTCTAATCAACTTACAAATAACATTGGATACACCGGTGAAATCAGGGTATACAACGCGCTAGGCCAATGTCTTTACTTTGGATCTGCATCAAGTGAATTCACTTTTGAATATTTAGATCAACCACGATGGGTCAGATCACAAGAAAAGATATATCCTATCCGTTGGTGCATAAAGGACTAAGTTTCATTGTAATTTTGCACCCTTATGGGTGAAGAATTCAGAACAAAAATCAAAAAAGCTATTGCTGATGCTTTGGTAGAAGATATCGGAAGTGGTGACCACACCAGTTTAGCTACGATTCCGGCTGATTCACAAGGTCAAGCCCGGCTACTCATCAAAGAGTATGGCATTTTAGCTGGCATTGAAGCCGCGCAAGAGGTGGTTCGTCAAGTGGATGAAAAATTGATTTTTGAAACCATATTATCGGATGGCCATCCTGTAAAAAAAGGTGATATTGCTTTTGTAATTAAGGGCAAAACACAAAGCATTACCATCGCTGAGCGTTTGTTATTGAACATCATGCAACGGATGAGCGGTATTGCTACGCATACGAACCGAATACAATCCAAAATAGCACATACCCATTGCAAGCTTTTAGATACAAGGAAAACAACGCCCAATTTCCGCGTCTTTGAAAAATGGGCTGTTGCCATTGGTGGAGGTGAGAATCACCGATTTGGCTTGTATGATATGATTCTCATCAAAGACAATCATGTTGATTTTGCAGGTGGTATGAAACAAGCCATTGACAACACCATGAAATATTGTCATAAACACCAACTTGACATTCCCATCGAAATTGAAGCCCGCGACATGGAAGATGTAAAGACCATCGTTGAAAGTGGCGTAGCGTTCAGGATATTATTGGACAATTTCACCCCTGAAAAAATAAGGGAAGCTGTACAATGGATTGATGGGCGTTTGCTCACAGAAGCATCAGGAGGCATCACGGAAGACAACGTAGTAGCCTATGCTGAGACGGGAGTTGATTTTATTTCCATGGGTGCATTGACACACCAAATTCATTCTTTGGATTTTAGTTTAAAGTCTTTTTAAGATGAAATCAGAAAAGAAAGAACGCTACACACTTCGAGTAAGAAAAACACTTGAGAGACGCTTAGATGGCATCATATGGCCTGGTGTTGAAGGGTTGTCGTTACTCTTAGTGGGACGTTTTTTTATTGAGTCCGTCACTAAAGGAAGTATAACAACGCGTGCAGCCGCCATTTCTTTTCGACTATTCTTGGCCTTCTTCCCAGCCATTATCCTTTTGCTTTCACTGATTCCATACATCCCTATTCCCAACTTCCAAAAAGAATTGATGGACAACATTCATCAATTTTTTCCAGGCGACACATTCTCTCTGGTTGAAGACACCTTAAATGATTTGATCAATAAAAAATACAGCTCTTTGATATCCATAGGTTTCATTTTGGTGATCTACTATGCTTCCAATAGCATTAACGCCATCCTTCTGGGGTTCAACGAGAGTTATCATTTTGAGGATAACACCCACCCCATTTTGCGACGCGTTTTGAGTATCATTTTAATTTTCATTTTAGGATTACTCTTGGCCTCTGCTATCACATTGATTGTTTTTAGTGAGACCATTATTGGAATCATAGGCGACAAAGATTTATTGGCAGACAAGGCCATTGTTTTCATGTTAGACATTGCCAGATGGATCATCACGCTGATCTTGGTTTATTCCGTGAATACGACATTGTATAATGTGGGCATGGGTGTGCGCAGAAGACGCAGTTGGCGTTTTTGGAATTCTGGGGCCATTTTGGCTACCTCTCTTTTCATCATCACATCATTGGCTTTTGCCTATTTCATCAACAACTTTTCGCAATTCAATAAGCTCTATGGTTCTCTGGGGACCTTGATGGTTCTGTTGATCTGGATGAACCTCAACTGCATTATTTTGCTCGCTGGATTTGATTTGAACGCCAGTATTCGCAAAGCTTTGCGCACCATGCATCAAATGAAGGAAGAGAAATCAAAAGAAACACCTGTTGTTATTGAAGACAAATCTGAACCTTCACCTCAACCCGTTAAAAACACGTTCAAATCTTAGTTTTTCAGCGCTTCTTTTTTCAATTCCGCAATAAAATTCAGTGCTTCCAACGGTGTCATTTGATTGACATCCAATTGAGAAACTTGCTTTTTTACTTTGTTCCATCTGGGATCCTCCATTTCAAAAATGGCCAATTGGGTTTGGTTAGAAAGCGTCTGGGCTGTCTGTGAATGGTCACCTCTTTGGGCTTCCAATTCCTTGAGCAAGGCAGTGGCTTTGCTGGTCACGGCAGTTGGCATTCCTGCTAACTGAGCTACATGTATACCAAAGCTGTGATTGCTTCCTCCTGCTACCAATTTTCTCAAAAAAACAATCTGACCTTTTGTTTCCTTCACTGCCACGTTAAAATTCTTGATGCGTTCAAAGCGGTGGGTCATTTCATTCAACTCATGGTAATGGGTAGCAAACAAAGTTTTGGGATGGTGTTGCGGATGTTCGTGCAGATACTCTGCAATGGCCCATGCTATGCTGATTCCATCGTAGGTGCTTGTTCCGCGACCAATCTCATCCATCAAGATCAAACTTCTTCCCGTCATTTGATTCAAAATACTGGCCGTCTCATTCATTTCAACCATAAAAGTTGACTCGCCACTGGAAAGATTATCACTGGCTCCAACACGGGTAAATACTTTGTCTACAATTCCAATTTTAGCTGATTGGGCAGGAACGTAGGATCCCATTTGTGCCATCAATACAATCAATGCTGTTTGTCTCAACAAAGCAGATTTACCGCTCATGTTGGGACCCGTAATCATCATAATCTGCTGCTCTGTTGCATTTAAAGTCAAATCGTTGGCAATGTAGGATTGTCCCGTTGGCAACAATCGTTCAATCACCGGATGTCGACCTTCAACTATTTCCAACACATCACTGTCCTCCACGGAGGGCTTGTTGTATTTGTACTTGAGCGCATTAAAAGCAAAGCAAGTCAGCACATCGGCCTGGGCGATTTTTAATGCATTGTGTTGTATCGCCGACAAGTAGGGCATTGCATCTTGCAGCAATTGCTGAAAAATTCTTTGCTCAATGGCCAATATCTTTTCCTCAGCTCCCAAAATTTTTGTCTCATACTCTTTCAACTCTTGCGTAATGTATCGCTCTGCTTGGGTGAGTGTCTGCTTTCTAATCCAATCTTGCGGCACTTTATCCTTGTGCGTGTTTCGCACTTCTAGATAATATCCAAATACATTATTGAAAGAAATCTTGAGCGATGAAATTCCAGTTCGCTCTGTCTCTCGCTCTTCAATCTCCTTGAGTTTGTCCTTTCCTGAAGTTTGCAGTCCCCTAAGTTCATCCAAATCCTCATCTACACCAAAAGCCACGGTGTATCCTTTACCAATGGCATGCGGGGCATCTTCATGCAATTGCCTTTTGAGCAATTGGTAAAAAGCACTCAAATCATCCAAGGAATTTCCCAATTGTGCAATGCTTCCTCCTTTGTTTTTCCAGGACAAAACCCTATCCAAAGAGCGACACATTTGAACCAACTCACGGGGTGTAATTTTCTGCACAGCGATCCGTGCGGCCATCCTTTCCCAATCCCCTACTTCTTGCAACT
>CAZNVU010000176.1:0-3731 GCA_964576575.1 uncultured Chryseobacterium sp. | reverse complement strand
TACTACATCATTCCATTTGTGCCCGTGATGGCTTTGATCGCGGGATATGGATTAACCACTATTGCTTCGCAACGTTGGAGATTGGTTATCATTATTGCAATTGCAGTTGAAGGTATTGCCAATCAGCAACATGATTTTTTCCTTAAAGACAAACAAAAAGAACTGCTCTCCTTGGAAGCTGATTTGGCATCTATCAGTCAACCAAGCGATCTCATCGCAATCAACAGCGGCGACTTCCCCACTCCCATGTATTTTGCCCACCGAAAAGGTTGGATTTTAAGAAATGAAGATTTATTAAATGAAACTTACATGGAAGATTTGAAGCGCAAAGGATTGAAATTCCTTGTTGTATTGCACAGCAACAATGCAAATCATGAATTCAATAGGAGTTTCAAGATTTTATTGAATGCAAACGCTTATTCTATTTATCAATTTTGAAGTCAACATTTTCACTTACAATATTGTTATTATCTTGTTTTACACAAGTCATCATGGCACAGTCACCCAACGAAAATCCCAGTCTCTCCTATTGGAGAGCGGAAGATGGCATTACCAAAACTCCCTTGTCCAATGGGAAATATGTCAATGAAGAATTTCCTTTTCAACCCGATTACAAAGCTTTTAGGAAATGGAAGAATGAGGTGAACCCTTATCTAGCTGAAAAGAAAACATCCACATGGAAAGTTCCGGTTCAAACACCTGTTTTTGATTTCAATACAACTGAGGATTATTGTGTTTGGTTGGGGCATTGTACTTTTCTCATTCAATTGGATGGAATCAAATTGATTACCGATCCTGTTTTTAACGCTGCTACCATTTTCTACCCAAGGAAGAGTGCTCTGCCCTACCACACCAAAGAACTTCCTTCCATCGATTATATCTTGCTTTCACATGACCATAGGGATCACTGCGATTTCTCATCACTTCGTAGCATCAAAAGAAAGAATCCAGAAGTAATGGTATTAACCGGACTTAAGATGGAGAGTCTCTTGAAAGGAACTTTCAAAAAGGACAAAATTGTTTGCGCAGGGTGGAATCAACAATACTTGGATAGTCCTTTATCCATCATTTACACCAGCGCTCGCCATTGGTCTAAACGCGGATTTTGGGATTTCAATGATCGACTTTGGGGAGGTTTTGTTATTCAAAGTAAAAACAAGTCAATCTACTTTTCAGGCGACACGGGTTATGGAAGTCATTTCAAAAAAATCGGGGAAAGGGTTTCCATTGATTATGCCTTGATGGGCATAGGAGCCTATCAGCCAGAATGGTTCATGGAAAGCAACCACATGAGTCCAACCAATGCCATACAAGCATTTGATGAAATGAACGCTAAGTATATGGTTCCAATGCACTATGGATGTTTCGATTTGAGCAATGAAAGCATGGAAGATCCAATAAGAGTTTATCGCAATGTCAAAGCTACACATCGCAAGAAAGACCGACTCCTAATACCACAGTTGGCTGAGAATATTTTTTTAACGCAACCCTAACAGGCACCTCAAATATCCTGTAAATTGCAGGTTGGTAAATGTTTAGGCAATCATCCGGATATCATCAATTGGCATTCATGCTATTGGCCATGCTTATTGGTGTATGGGTTATCTCACAATTCTCATTTCAATCTCCAATTTTAAAACGAATGGACTATCTCTCTGAGATAAAGGTCAACAAAGCACAACAAGCCGCACAGAAAGATTGGGAGCAATACAAAAACAAAAAGAAAGAGGATAATGACAGCTTTCAAGGTCAAAGAGAAGTCGGAAACAGACTCAACCGTTATTTTCAATATCTAGATACACTGAAAAAAAAGGGTGGCAGCTACCACATTGCCTATTTTGGGGATTCTCAAATAGAGGGCGATTTGCTTACGCAAGGTTTACGGGCAAGGATCCAGAAGAAATATGGTGGAAATGGCATTGGTTGGATGCCCATCACCTCTATCGTTGCTGGTTTCAGAGTAACCATTAATCATGGTTTTAATGACCTTTGGAATGTCACCGACTTTTTAAGTTACCATAAAAAACAACCATTTCCTGTTGGTCCCACTGGTCAAGTATTTGGAGGTAATCCTGGGTCACATTGCAATTATACTGCAAAGTCCTACCCTTTTCAAAAGGCGCAATTGATAGCTCACCCTAAATCATTTGGTAAGATCAAATTCACTTTTGATCAAAAAGAAATGACTTTGAATTGGCCCGATACATTGAATCCTAGTTTTGTTCATGATCTTTGGTCTGAACCTTTCAAGAAAATGACCTTAAATGTGGAAGAAGGTCAACCTAGATTGTACGGAATTAATTTTGAAAAAGGAGATGGTATTTATGTCGATAATTTTGGTTTTCGAGGCAACTCAGGAAACTCATTGAGTTTGCTGAACATAGAAATGATGCAGGCCGTTGACAGTGCCATCAAAACACCGCTTGTCATTATACACTATGGTTTAAATGTCATAGGCCATGGCGTTGAAGATTACCGCAACTATGAAATCACCATGGGCCGTTCTATAGAGCATGTAAAAAAATGTTTTCCAAATTCAGATATCCTTCTCATTGGCATGACTGACAAAGCATATAAAGAGAATGGCAAATGGGATACAGATCCAACGGTTCTTCATTTATTGCGCAGTCAGGAAAAAATGGCCAGAAAACATGGCATCGCTTACTTTAGTTTATTTGAAGCCATGGGTGGTCCAGGATCAATGCGCAGTTGGGTTCAAGATTCAATTCCCAAGTTGGCCAACAGTGATTACACACACATGACCCACAAAGGGTCTGATTATCTTGCCCAATACATTTACCAATATTTACAGGACTCGTATGCATACTACTTGGACACTAAAAAATAACCTTAACACAGGCCTTTTCATTCTGGCCATGTTCTGCATAGGTGTAACGACCTTTGGTCAGCGCATTTCATTAAACGACAGCCTCACTGGATTCACAGCAGAACTTGAGAGTCGTTTTGGTATTAAAAAACAACTCAATGGTGACCTTTTCATCCTACACTTGGGCGATAGCCACATTCAACCAGGCGGGATGACCATACCACTTTCTGAAGCCGTTCATTCTGTTTATGGCAATGCTGGGTACGGTTTGGCTTTTCCCTATCAAGTTGCCAAGACCAATGGGCATGATGGTTACCAAACCAAATCCAATGTTGCTTGGGAAGTGAGTAAAATCATACATTCGAAAAAGCAATTTCCTGTCGGTGTCAGCGGATACACCATCCACACCAAGGATGTCAATGCCAAGATTACTTGGGAATTTGATTCACTTTCTTATGACAACCAAGTCCAAAAGATTGAATTGTTCCATGGCAATGTTTTGGATTCCAATTTCCAATATCAAATTGTGAGTGAGTTTGGTGAATACGCAAAACCACAACGCCATTTGTCAGATGCATGCCACAGTGTTTTTACTCTAGAAAGGCCAACATACGTCTTTGACCTTTTGCACGAGCAGCAATTTGCGTTTCAAACTTCCTCTACCCTGTATGGCGTGAAAGTTAGCAATGGTGATCCAGGTGCTATAGTTTCAGCCGTTGGCGTCAATGGTGCGACCTATCAACATTATTCTGAAAGCGTGGAGTTCCGAAATCAATTGGAAAAATTGCAACCTGATGTGGTTGTCATTTCATTGGGTACCAACGAAGCTTTTCAATTCGGAGATTTTGATGACACCACCTTTTTTGATCAAAGCTTGAATTTAATTCAAATGATCAGTAGTCTT
>CAZNVU010000175.1:0-3908 GCA_964576575.1 uncultured Chryseobacterium sp. | reverse complement strand
GCGGCTTCGGTGCGACTTGATTTTTTGTTTCACTTTTTGATAAAGCAAAAAGTGAAGAATGAACAGCTGAAGCAGAGTGATGAACAGAAACAGAAATTAGATATCCTGACTAGCGATAATTGGACGATTAGAAACAGGTGATTTCCCATCCCTTCATCCCTTCATCCCTTTAAATCATCTCCACCTGCCGCGTAACCTTTTGCAATATCTCAAACACCGTCTCCGCCATCACATTCTCACTGTCTAGCGTAGGATTCACCTCCGTGAACTCCAAACAACATGTTCTTTCATTTTGCAAAAACTCTAAGATGACATCGGCCGCCTCACGTTCATTGATTCCACCTTTTACGGGAGTTCCCGTTCCGCGGGATACCGTTGGGTCCATGGAGTCAACGTCAAAACTGATGTAGATTTTATCGCATTGACTCAAATATTTTAATACCTCTCGGCACAACTTGGTGATTCCTGTCTTGCGTAGCTCATTGGTAGAGACCACTTTTACCTTGTTCTGTTTGATCAAAGCAGCTTCCTGATCTTCCAAATCCCGCAAGGTGATGTACACCAAATCTCTGTATTCCACCTTTGGGCAGATATCGCCCACATTCTTCAACATCTCCCACAAATCGATTGTCTCATAATCCAAATCATTCACCTTCTCCTCAATATTGTCCTCATTCAATGCTGTCGCCAAAGGCATCCCGTGCATATTGCCAGACGGAGTGGTGTAAGGAGAATGCAAATCGGCGTGGGCATCAATCCAAATTACACCAATGCGCGATTCAGGATAAGCCATTTTTAACCCGGCCAAAGTCCCGCCAGCATTGCTATGATCACCACTCAATATCAAAGGGAATTTCCCATCCCTGCAGGTATCACGAACCGCAGCACCAATGCGCTCATACATTTTCAGTAAACTTCTAATGTGCTTGGCATATCTGCTTCCCGGATTATTATGCAAAGCCTGATTATCATGCGCAATGATGATACTCTTGTATTTCTTGAAAAAATCAGAACGAAAATCCATTGCCGCAATCTTGATGGCATCAACGCCCAAACTTGCTCCACGCGTACCTGCGCCGACCTCACTAGGAACCTCTATCAACCGAATGCTTCTTGCTTTTTTAACTGCCATAATTGTAAGGATATGCCCCAAAGATAAAGGAAATTCTTTCAAAAGCTTTTGTGGTTCCTCCTTCTCAATATCTTCGTCATCATGAAAAAAGTGGTATTGATTACAGGAGCAACTTCGGGTTTTGGTGAAGCAACTGCGTATTTATTGGCCAACAATAGATTTGATTTAATCCTATGCGGCCGTAGGGAAGATAGACTAAACAATGTGAAGTTAGCATGTGAAAAAGCCGGTGCACAGGTATGGACGGCCGTCGTTGATGTCAGAAATGAGAATGAGGTTGAGGATTTTGTGAAGCAATGCAGAACTTGGACTTCAGAGATTTTTGCTTTAATCAACAATGCTGGATTGGCTGTTGGACGTGAGCCTGTTCATCAGGGTGTCTCAGATGATTGGGAGAGAATGATGGATACCAATGTCAAAGGATTGTTGTGGATGTCCAAGTATGTATCACAATGGATGGTGGAGCAGCATTCTGGCACCATCATCAACATCGGATCCGTGGCAGGTAAGCAAGCATACGGCGGAGGTGTTGCATACAACGGTTCCAAATTCGCGGTGGACGGCATAACACAAGCCATGCGCATTGATTTGGTAACACACAACATAAGAGTTGGACAAATATGTCCTGGCGCTGCAGAGACGGAATTTAGTTTAGTCCGATTCAAAGGTGATAAGGCCACTGCCAATAAAGTTTATGATGGTTTTGAACCGTTGGTAGCGAATGATATCGCAGAGACAGTATTGTTCATGATCACAAGGCCACCCCATGTGAATATTCAAGATGTTTGGATCATGCCCACAGCGCAAGCTTCTGCAACGGTACTCCATAAAAAAGGATAGTATGAAAAGCTGTAGCGTTTTATTTCTCCTGCTGGTGATCATCGGAATGTCAGGATGTCGCTTTTCCACGCAAGAAGTGGATTTGATCGTTCACAATGCCACCATCTATCAAGTGGATGATACTTTTTCTAAAGCAGAGGCCATGGCCATCAAAGACGGGAAAATTTTGGCGATAGGGAAGGAGCGAGAGATTTTAAACGCCTACAGCGCAAAACGAATGATTGATGCACAGCACCAATTTGTTTACCCAGGCTTTCAAGATGCACACGCGCATTTCCTCGCTTATGCGCTGTTCAAGAATGAAGTGGATCTGAACGGATTAAAATCTTGGGAATCGGTTTGTTCTAAAGTACAACAGCATAATTCAGACAGGGATTGGATCATTGGAAGAGGATGGGATCAAAACCTCTGGCCAGGCCAGGCCATGCCCGATAGGAAAAGATTGGATGAATTGTTCCCCGATAGACCAGTTTGGTTGATGCGCGTTGATGGTCATGCAGGGATTGCCAACCGAAAAGCGCTGGAAATGGCAAGATTGATGGGAGCAAAGGGCGTTCAAGGTGGCCAGATATTTCGCTATCCTGGCGGTGAGCCAACGGGATTATTATTAGATAATGCGATGATTCCAATTCAAGAAATTATCCCTCCATACACCAGTAAAGACAAGGAGCAAGGTCTGGTATTGGCGCAAGAAGCTTGTTTTGCGGTTGGTCTTACACATATAACAGAGGCCGGTTTAGATAGGGATGAGATTCAGTTTCTAGATTCCCTGCAGAAGGCCGGAGTATTAAAGATGCCCATGTACATCATGGCTTCGCAAGACAAGGCAACAATTGCGCACTATATAAAGAATGGTATTGACACAGCCAATCATCAGCTTGTTGTGCGTAGCTTCAAATATTATGCAGACGGAGCATTGGGCTCACGAGGGGCGTGTTTGATCAATCCATATCAAGATCTATTGGCGGAGGGCAAGAAAGATTACGGGAAAATGTTGGGCAGCCATGAAGAATGGATGAGAGAATGGATGGCGCTGGAGAAGAAAGGCTTTCAAGTTTGCACACACGCAATAGGAGACAGCGCAAATCGAGTTGTATTAAATGACTACGCAAAGATTTTGGGAGGCAGTAATGATAAACGCTGGAGGATTGAACATGCGCAGGTGGTAGATAAAAATGATATGTCAATGTTTGGACAATACAATATCATCCCATCGGTTCAACCGACGCATGCTACCAGTGACTCTCCATGGGCTTGGCAGAGACTTGGACGGAGTCGAGTAGTTGAGGCCTATAAGTATGCAACACTATTAAAGGAGAACGGTATGATGGCATTGGGCACCGATTTTCCTATTGAGGGTATTGATCCCATGAAGACTTTCTTTGCTGCAGTCTTTAGAAAGGACAAAGGAGGAGCTATGGCCAATCCTTTTCAACTCAATGAAGCAATAACGAGAGAGCAGGCCATCAGAGGAATGACCATTTGGAATGCCGTCGCAAGATTTGCGGAGCAATACTCAGGCAGTTTGGAGATGGGCAAGGATGCTGATTTTATAATGACCACAGTGGATTTGATGACAGGAACACCAGATCAATTGAAGGAAAACATCGTTATTGCTACATTTATTGGAGGGAAGGAGATGTTTAGCAAAAAAAAGTGATTTTTTTAAGAGCTGGAAAACAAGAGATTAAGCAGTAGTCGAGATGAAACATGAAAATAATCCTTGTGTATTAAAGAAATGCGTGTACTTTTGCACCCGCTTTAACGGCAACGTTCTTTACAACACGGTAACAAAAATGTCACACAAGGTTTATTTTAAGAGTTCAAAAACTTTTTTGAGAAAAAATAAAATAAAACTTGCAGATTAAAAAAATGTGATTACTTTTGCACCCGCTTTAATAGCAACGTTCTTTACGTAAGGGAATCAAGGTAAACA
>CAZNVU010000174.1:0-3949 GCA_964576575.1 uncultured Chryseobacterium sp. | reverse complement strand
GAAGGGCTGGCGCAATTTATCAAAGGGAAACTTTAATTGCTGATAGAGAAATAAAAGCGGCCTGCTAATTCTTTTAAGAAGGTCTGCCACCAATCCATTGCTTTTGTTGATGGAATGAGGTGCTCTGGTTTGAATTTACTTGCACCAGGTAAGATGCTAATGGCACAAGGGAATGTTCTGATTTTGAATCCATGATTTTCAAATATCGCTCTGGCTCTTTGCATGTGGAATGCAGATGTAATCAAGACTATTGTTTTATTGTTGTCAAGTCCATTTGCCTTGAGGATTGATTTGCAGAAAGCTGCATTTTCAATTGTATTTCTTGATTCTTCTTCAATTAAAATATCTTGTGAAGGGATTCCAATATTGATGAGATTTTTCTTGATAAAGTCAGCTTCTGAAAAGTTATCCTCTTTGATTATACCATTTTGTCCACCTGAAACCAGAATCTTTTTGATATGCCCTTTTTTATACAGCAATGCAGTTTGTATGAAACGATCTGAAGAAATATTGAAATAGCCTTCTTTACTTTTTCTGTCGTAACTCGTTAGTCCTCCCAATAGAATCCCTGTTTCATATCTTTCTGTATCCTGCATGGGATTGGGTGGATCATGAAAAGGCAGCATTAAATTTGTTATAATCCAGGTATTGGAGAAAAAAAGCAGTGCTATGAAAGACGCAAATAAGAAAGTCGATTTTCTTCTTTCTTGTTTTGTGAAGGTAGCCAACACAATGAAAACAAGTATCCATAATAGTGGATGAAGTAAGATGCCAATTGCTTTTCCAATCCAAAACATAGATGAAAAGCTGATTTACAGCATTTTTAGTTTTTGATAATCTTTTTAGTTGATTGGTATTTATTATCGCCACTTGTAATTGTAAGTACATAAGTGCCAGCGGGCAAGCGGCTGAGGTCGGCTGTACCGGATTGATAAGGTATATCTTTTTTGAGTACAATTCCGCCCGATATACTTGTTACTTGGAGATGCATTTTTTTAATTCCATACATATTACCAATATCATATTTAACCACATCACTCGTAATGGTTGGATAAATATTTTTGATGAAGTTGGAATTGTTTCTGATAGGATTGAAAACTGAGGTTACAACTGTTACTGGATTGCCAAGGGGGCCGGTTGCAAACATTCCATTTCCATGTGTTCCAATTACAAGTGTATTGTCTGCCCATCTGCTGGCCAATGCGTTTACCAGAGCACCATTCAACATGGAGGCTGATGTTCCTGAAGGGGCAACCTCTCTGTACCAAATTGTATTTGAACCACTGATAAGCTTTGTGCTAAATAATCCTATTGATGTGCCTACATAGTATTCTATTCCAGTTGTTTTTGCAATGATTTCACAAGACCTAACAGAAGGTATTGAGATATTTCCTTGAATCAATTGCCACTCCGGTTTCGCTGCAGTTGCATTACCTGTCCAGAATATACTTTCAACATTATAATTTGAAGTAACTAGGATCAAAGTGTCTTGGTTTCTGGGGTTTACTGAAATGTCTCGTACAACGGATCCCTCTTCCATACCTGGTGGAGTTATTTCGACAACGGAACTGCTTGGTGATTGAGGATCTCTGATTTTATATACTTTTCCGGCACCTGTCCCGATGAATAAGTGATTAAGAATTGAATAAGGTCCTTTTGTAGTTTCAAGTGCATAAATATTGCCAAATACTTTTCGATGAACACTATCCATTAAAGTCCAGGTAGATGGTGTTACAGTTGTTGAACTATTTGTTCTGAATAAACTGTCTTCAACTGCATAATATAGTAAATCAGTATTGTCATTATCTAAATGGAAGTAGGTAATAAATATTCCATCTCCTGTATTTTCAGGTTGAATCAATGTGTAGTCACTTGCGGATACTGGAGGAAGGTTGGAACGGTAAAATTGTCCATTTTGTGCAGCGCAAAAAAGTACTTGCTTACCAACGCTATTCTTTTTTGTCATACCAACCTGGCAGCCATCTCCTCCCAAAATAATATAATGATCACTAGAATCTGCTAAAGTATTACCGAAAATTCCACTCCTATCTCTGAAGGTTGTTGAATTATCTTGAGCACCACCAAAGAAATTCCTGGAACCTGGCGTTGGATCAATTCCAACATGATAGTACTGTAAGGTTTGATATTGTGAGTTGAAGGTGAGGTTGGTTTGTGCATTGAAGAAGTTCCACACAACTGTCGGTGCAGTTATATTTTCAATTTGTCCTAGTCCACCATCGGAACCAATTAAAACGCGATTTGGATTTCCGGGCTCAAAAGAAAAACTGTGAAAATCGACATGGCTTGTACCCAGGTTATCTGTATAAGTGTTTCCAGATTCCAGACCTCCAATAAATCGAACATTGGTCCTTGTACTGAAGCCATCGGTGGATCTGAATAAGTTAACACCTCCTGCTAAAACGATATTTGGATTGGTAGGATGTACAGCCACCATCATGTTATATCCCCCCTGTACTTCTAAATATTTGGTTGAGACTCCTACTCGGGTAGAATTTCTTTGGGCTACCAAATTTGAAGTCAGGTTTGTCCAGGTTCGAGTGGGAGTAGACATATCACATTTGAAAAAATCTGCCTCAGGTTTGCCCGAACTGGCTAAGTCTGTATTTTCAACCATTGCATAAAGGATATTTTCATTTGATGGAGCAAGAGCCAATACTATTCTCCCCCAACCAGCAATAAATTCATCGGATTGATCTTGTGTATTGTCATATGGCTTCCAACCAGCTATATGATCGGGATTTCCGACTTCTCCTCCTGCTATTCTTGTAAAACTGTTTGGTTCACCTGTAGAAGAAATAAAAATACCCGCCAAATTAGGATCAGCATTTCTCCCAGACATGCCTACAATTATTCTGCTACCATTGCTGGAAATAAGTAAATCTGCAACACCCCCAACTGATATAGTAGGAATATTGCTGAGCGATGTAAAAATGGTTTGCCAGGTTTGTCCACCATCTGTTGATCGTACAATTCTTCTGTGAACGGCTGCGTATACATGACCTGTAACAGGATGTACTACTATTTTGTGCACAAAATTCCATTGAGATACAAAATCTGTTGGATCCTCAACATTTGTGATTGACAACTTATTCCATGTAACACCATTGTTAGTTGACTTAAGAATTCCATTTCCAAAAATAATACCTGTTGGATAGGCAGAAGAAGCTCCAATAGTTTCTCCTGTTCCAGCGTACCAGGTGTTCTCCTGTCCCGGTCTAGGGTCTTGTGCTAAACAAGAAATATTTCTGGCTTCTGTATCGGGATGAACAAATTGCCATCTTTGTCCACCATCAATTGTTCTGAAAATGCCTCCATCAACACCTCCTGCCAGTATTACCCTGTTAACAGATCCATTAATTGTAGATCCAAATCTTCTATCATGGGCAATAGCTCGGGTTCTTCCGCCATTTTGAGTGGGGCCTACGGCACCATAACTATTCTGGGCTCCTCCTGTTTGTTGAACATCTGTAGACAGAGTGGTTAGCGCATCCTTAAAAATACCATCTTCATTTATAGGTAAAGTTTTCAATAAAGCCATTTCCATCTGTCTTATGCCTTTAGGGATTTTACCAGTTTTGGGGTCTCTTTGTAATGTCCATTCAAATTCTGCTCTCCTTCTGGAGTTTTCTTGTTCCATCTCTCCTGTTTCTCCTTCCTCGTCTCTATTAAGGATGGTAAAGTCTTTCTTATTTTTAGGAAAATCTGCTTGTGTTTTGATGAATAATGTGGATGCAAATGCCAATAGTAGCAGGGCGGTAAGCAACAACAAACTATTTTTCTTCATGGGTAATTGTTCTCAAGGGCAATTTAACCAATTTTTAGCCTTAGGGTTTAATTTTTCTGTCATAATTAAATGACGAAACAACTCAGTAGCATTAGGCCTATCTTTGCAACTGTAGTGAAGTCATGAACCTGAAGTTTCTACTGG
>CAZNVU010000173.1:0-3992 GCA_964576575.1 uncultured Chryseobacterium sp. | reverse complement strand
GAAACAGGTCAAGTGATGCAAATTGATTTGCAACACCCCATGAAAATGACAGGAGCTGAAATGAATGGAAAGTCGCTGAAAATTGAGAAAATTTCACCTCATGTCTATCATATTCTGTTGACAGAACCAATGACCAAAGGACAAAAGGGTAGGGTGCATTTGAGCTATGAAGGATACCCCAAAAAGGCCATCAATGCACCTTGGGATGGTGGATTCAGTTGGAGTACCAATAAGGATGGATTGCCTTTTATAGCAACATCTTGTCAGAACTTGGGATCTAGTGTTTGGTGGCCTTGCAAAGATCACATGTATGATGAACCCGATAGCATGACCATTGCCGTAACGGTTCCAAAACCGCTGATGAATGTGAGCAACGGTCGCTTGATCAAAGAAGAGGATTTGGGTGACAAAAGAAAGTTCACCTGGCAAGTCAACAATCCCATCAATAACTATTGCGTAAGTCTCAACATTGCAGACTATGTTTCCATGCACGAAGTTTACAACGGACAAAAAGGACAATTGAACTTGACTTATTATGTCTTACCTGAAAACCAAACTCAAGCAAAAAGTCAATTCAAGCAGGTAAACCAGATGTTGGATGCTTTTGAATTCTGGTTTGGGCCATATCCGTTTTATGAAGATGGTTATCAATTGGTTCAAGTTCCTTATTTGGGTATGGAGCACCAAAGCGCTGTAGCATATGGGAATCAATTTAAAAATGGCTATTTGGGATCTGATATATCCGGAACCGGATGGGGATTGAAATGGGATTACATCATCATTCATGAAAGTGGTCATGAGTGGTTTGCCAATAATATTACCTACAAGGACATAGCTGACATGTGGGTTCATGAGGGATTCACGACTTATTCAGAGGCCTTGTATACAGAATTCCATTATGGAAAAGAAGCTGGACAGACCTATGTAATTGGTCAAAGAAAAAACATCAGCAATGATTCCCCCATCATAGGGCAATATGACGTCAACAATGAGGGAAGTGGCGATATGTATTACAAGGGTGCCAATTTGCTCAACATGATTCGTCAAATCAACAACAACGACTCACTTTGGAGACAAATGTTGAGAGAGATGAATCAAAAATACTTTTATCATAAAACGATCACTTCAAAAGATGTTGAATTGTTTATGTCCAATTATTTAAAGCTAGACTTAAAGCCGATTTTTGACCAATATTTGAGAACCAAATACATCCCCAGAATAGAAGTAAAGACAATTAAGGGGAAGCATTATTTCCGCTGGCAAAACTGCATCAATGGTTTTGAAATGCCACTGGATGTGAGCATCAATGGAAAGAATTACAGAATAAAAGTTACAACCGAGTGGAGTACAATAAATAGTAAATGCAAGAAAGGGAAAATTAAAATTGATCAGAATTATTATATTCTGACCAAATGATTAACCCTCCATTCCTTCAGAATTCGTTTTATTGTTTTTACGCTTGAATTGAGAAGCATCCATTTTTCCAAATCGCCAAGAAATGCTGAAACGATAGGTTTGCCAATCTCTGTAGCGTTGAGCATCTTGAATAAAGTAGGGTGTTGTGCTGTAAACGCTCGTTACTCGGGTATGAAGAACATCCTGCGCAGCAATAGAGACAACCAAACTTCTGTCTTTTAGGAATTCTTTCTTCACGCTAAAATCCAAACCATAATTGGGTCTAACAAATCCTTGTGCGGTGTTCAATGTTCCTCCCCACATACCACCGTGTCCTCCACCAAAACCACCACCTCCCATTCCGCCACCTCGTTCACTGCTGCCAACTTCCAGAGCTTTCCTGCTTGCATAATCTCCATTGACTTGAACAACAAATCCTTTAGGCAATTTGAAACTAGCATTCATCTTCACCCAATAACTATTGATAGAATTGGTTAAATCAGGCGTGATGTTCGTGCCATCAATTGTTGAATTATAAACATTTAATGTTGTGGTTAAGTCAAACCAATCTGTGACTGCATTTCTAGACACTACCTCAATACCAGAAGCCCATCCATAAAAGGCATTCAATGATGTTGTTACAATGATGTTGTCATTGAGTACATCGCTGTACTCAGCTATCTGCTGCTTTACAGTTACATTGGTTGTATATCTGCTGTACAAACTAGCAATCAGCGTATTCTTCTTATTGAAATTTTTCAAATATGAGAATTCAACACCATGGGTAAACTCAGGTCTAAGATTAGGATTACCTCGAGATACGTTCAATGAATCGCTGTAATCTGTAAAGGGTGAAAGTTGCATAAAGCTAGGACGATTGATCCTTCTATTAAATGACAGCTGAAAATCTTGTGTTTCATCAATTACTCGGGTTAAATAAAAGGATGGGAACAAGCTTATCGGATAATCTATTTTAAAACGATTCCCTGTTGATTTCAACTCTCCGGAATATGAACTGCTTTCCGCCCTCAACCCCATTTGATACTTCCAACGCTCACCATTTACAGAGAGGGTAGTGTATAAGGCTTCTACACGATCAGAGAACGAATAATCCACTAACAAGGAAGGGTTAGCCGTATAAATCTGTGTATTTATGTCGTAACGAAAGTTATCGTATTCACTGGTGTAGGTCCGTAATGAGAATCGTCTTCCCATCTCCAATTTAAATTTGTCATTCAATTTGGTAACGTAATCCATTTGAAATGTATACAACGATTGACTAACATCGCCTTCTTGTCTCCAAATGGAAGGATCAGAATCACTATAAATATTTCTATAATCACCTGAAAATGTTGATCGAATAGCATTGTAATTAAAATCAGCCGTTAGTTCTGTTCCCTCTTTGGCAAATAGATGTTTGTACAATACGCTGCTGCCCAAATTCTGAAATACTCTATCGGTATTGCTTCGACGATAATATTCACCGTTGGTTAGTGAGTTCTCCTGCAAGGTATCAACATAAACATGCATACTATCGTCAGGATTAAATTGTCCTTTATTCAAACTTTGAGAAAAAGTTATGGTATTTCTGTTATCAATAAACCAATCCAATCCAACATTACCACGGGCAAAATATCCATTGTTACTGCTGATTTGGTATTGATCTGACTGCAAAGGCAAAGCCAGTAAATCCTGCCTGTCAGTAAAGGCTTCTGATAAACTTCTTCTTTGATTTAGGCTTCCATTGACAAAGAAGTTAACTTTTTTCTTTCTAATGTTGAAGTCCAAACCGCCATTCATTCTGTATTTGTCTTGAAAACGGCTTTCCATCTGAGGAGGTACGGTGTTGAAACCAGTTCTCACAGAACCATTATATCCGCGGCCTCTATCCTTTTTCATTACGATATTCAATATACCCCCGCCTCCGCCAGAAGCATCATACTTGGCAGAAGGATTGGTAATGATTTCAACTTTCTCAATGGCATCTGCGGGAATCTGATCAATACTAAGGGTGGTGGGGCGACCATCAACAAAAATTTGCGGCGCTGTATTTCTTACACTGACATTACCATCTTGATCCACTTGAACAACTGGAATATTGCGAAGAACATCCTCTGCTGTTCCTCCTGCATTGATTGCATTTTTATCTACTTCATAAATGCTTTTATCAAACTCTTTTCTAAACCCATTGGCATCATCTCGTACCTCTAAAATCTTTTGATCTTTTATGCCCAATTTAATATTCCCCATGTCTTTTTCAATTGGAAAACCACCAGGGCTCAGTTGAAAATTTACTTTTTGCGTGTGGTAACCCACTAGGCCAATCTCAACAACAAATGGTTTTGCCACTGGTATTTTATCTACACTGAAATCTCCGTTGTGTTCGCTTAAACCACCGCTAATCAACTGCCCAGTGGGGCTGACAACTCTGATTACAGCATATTCTAATGGTTTGTTTGAGATACTATCCAGTATTTTTCCATAAATCCGACCAGTGATTCCATCTTTTCGATCACCCCCGCGCTCACCTGTTCTTGGCTGTGCATATACCAACAAACTCATCAAACTCAACACCAGGGTAAGCAACAAATGAGATA
>CAZNVU010000172.1:0-3996 GCA_964576575.1 uncultured Chryseobacterium sp. | reverse complement strand
GCGGGCTCCTTGCTGATCGACGAATCGTGGTCGACTCTGAAGCGCGAGTGGTCCGAGACGTCTTTCCGGATGCGTGAGCTGCGTGATGACCCGATCTGCGCGCAAGAAGAGTTCGACGCAGCGACCGATATCGCAACGCCACCGCTACTCGTCGATCTGAGTTTTGATGCCGGTGATGATGTTGCGGCGCCCTATATCGCGACCGGTACGCGTCCGCGTCTGGCGGTGCTACGCGAGCAGGGTGTGAACAGCCAGTCGGAAATGGCGGCTGTGTTCGATCGCGCGGGCTTCGAAACCCACGATGTACATATGACCGATCTTTTTGCGGGTCGTCATGTGCTATCCGATTTTCAGGGCCTTGTCGCCTGCGGCGGATTTTCCTACGGGGACGTACTCGGTGCCGGTGAGGGCTGGGCTAAATCGATTCTCTTCAATGCGCAGATGCGCGAGCAGTTCGCCGCTTTCTTTGAGCGCGGCGACACTTTCGCACTCGGCGTCTGTAATGGTTGCCAGATGATGGCGCAACTTGCGCCGATCATCCCGGGTGCGACGCATTGGCCACGCTTCGTTCGAAACCGAGTCGAGCAATTCGAGGCGCGTGCGACCTTGGTCGAGGTGCTCTCGACACCGTCCATTTTGTTTGCGGGCATGTCCGGTTCCGTCTTGCCGATCGCGGTCTCGCATGGCGAGGGCAGAGCGGAGTTCGCTGACACCGTGCAGGCGGCTGCCTGCGAGAACTCGGGCACCATCGGCTTGCGATACGTCGAGTCGCGCGGTGTCGTTGCCTCGCGGTATCCGGCTAACCCCAACGGCTCGCCAAATGGATTGGCGGCGCTATGCAGCCAAGATGGCCGCGTGACGGTCATGATGCCGCATCCTGAGCGGGTGTTTCGCAACGTGCAAATGTCCTGGCGCCCAGCGGGCTCGGCCGAGTATTCCGGCTGGATGCGCCTGTTCCGTAACGCGCGGGCGTGGCTCGGCTAATCGGTTGCTTTATTGCAACACTGTGTCTGCTTTGCTTGACGCCGATTTCCCCGAAGGAATAGTCTCCGCGACTAGGTCTATCAACAGGTCTCGGGAAGGCCGTCTTTACCCTGTGGGAGGGTTGCTAGTGAGTACATCGAATCCGCTCGTTCGTCGAACTGTCGCACAAGTTCTTTACGGTTCCATGGCATTTGCCGTGCCCGGAATGCTCCTCGCTCAAGAAGCAGGCCTCGAAGAGGTCGTGGTCACCGGTACGCGCATCGCGAAGCCGGACCTCGTTTCCAACAGCCCCATCTCGACGGTGTCGGCGGAGCAGCTCGAAGAGCTCAACGTCATCAACCTCGAAACCCAATTGCGTCAGCTGCCCCAGTTCCTGCCGGGCGCGACCGAGTACATCAACAACGGCAACCCGGGCGCCGCCACGATCAACCTGCGTGGTCTCGGCTCGAACCGCACCCTAGTGTTGATGGATGGCAAGCGTCTGCCCCCGTTCGGCACGAGCGGTGCCGTCGACATCAACCTGATCCCGAGCGCGATCGTCGAGCGCGTCGACATCGTCACCGGTGGCGCTTCGGCCGTGTACGGTTCGGATGCCGTGTCGGGCGTCGTGAACTTCATCACCAAGAAGGATTTCGAAGGCCTGCAGGCTGACTACAACGCCTCGCAGTACGGCGAAGGCGATGGTCGCGTGATGAGCGCCGCTCTCACGGCCGGTGCTAAGTTCGCCGACGATCGCGGTTCGGCGATCCTCTCGTTTGGTTACACCAAGCGCGATGAAGTGCTGCAAGGTGACCGTGCCTACTCGAACTACAACCTGTTCGCCGCTGACGGATACCGTTATGCCGGCAACTGGTACGCCTACTCGTCGGACATCTTTGGTGCCGACCGTCAGCTCGGTTCAAGCAACGCCGGTGCCACGCGTGCGGCGATCCGCACAGCGACGGGCGGTTTCTCAACTCGCTACTTCACGCCGGATGGCAAGCTGACCACCCGTGGCGGTCTCGGCCAGTACGCGCCGAACGCGACGTTCAACTACAACCCGTATAACTACTTCCAGGTTCCGCAGGAGCGCTGGTCAGCCTTCGGCTCGATCGACTTCGACATCAACGATTCGACTGAGATCTATGGCCGCGTGTTCGCGGTCAACTCCGACGTGCCGACCCAGCTCGCCTCTTCGGCGTTCTTCGGTGGTTCGACCGCGACCTTCAAGGTCAATCTCGACAATCCGTTCCTTACGGCCGATCAGCGCACGGCTTTGATCGCCGCCTACAACAACGAGGCTGCCTTCCCGATCGCGGGTGAAGTGCCGCACGGCGTCTACAACCCGAACGCGACCCCGGGCACTCAGCTCGTGACGGTCAACGGTCTCCGACGTCGTCTCACGGAGCTCGGTCCTCGCGTTGGTATCGCCGAGTCAAAGACCATCCAATTGACCGCAGGTGTCCGCGGTGACATCGGTGCCTCGGATTGGACCTACGACGTCTCGTCGCAGTTCGGTCGCGTCTCGCGTCTCGATGGCCTGCAGAACGACGTCAGCATCGATCGTGCTCGCAAGGCCATCATCGCGATCCAGACGCCAGATGGCATCAAGTGCGTCTCGGGTGGAACCTGCGCTCCGGTAAACATCTTCTCGGGCAACGGCGATATCTACCGCGATAGCGGCGTGCCGATGACGGGTGCAATTTCTCAGGCGGGTCTCGATTACATCCGCGCGAGCTACTACTCGACCCAGGTCACTGAAGCCAAGACGGCGTCGGCGATCGTGTCGGGTCCGGTGGCGGGCATCCAGTTGCCAGCTGCGGATTCACCGGTTGGTCTCGCTTTCGGCGCCGAGTGGACCGAGTTCAATTCCGACTTCCGCCCCGACGATCTCACCCAATTCGGTGGTGCGATGGGTCAGGGTGGTACGGCACCGCCGCTCGCCGGTCGTGTCGATACGCTCGAATTCTTTGGCGAAGCCTACGTTCCGCTGATCACGGGCAAGGCGGGTGTCGAGAACCTCGCGCTTGACCTCGGTCTGCGTGCGTCGGAAACGAACCTCGCCGGATCCTTCGAGACGTGGAAAGCCGGCTTGGAGTACACGCCGGTTGCGGGTTATCGCTTCCGTGCGATGCTGCAAAAGGCCGTCCGCGCGCCGAACATCGGTGAGCAGTTCGCGCCGTTGTCGTTTGGTCTGACGGAAGTGCGTAGCGATCCGTGTGCGGGTTCGGCCCCGGTCAGCAACGCGACGCTGCGCGCGAAGTGTATTGCCCAAGGTGCCCCGGCCTCGCAGATCGGTTCGATCGCTCCGCCGGCCGCGCAGCAGGCCGCGAGCATCGGCGGTGGCGCCGTTGCTCTTGGCATCTCGCTCGAGGCTGAAGAGGCCGATACCTTCACCATCGGCTTCCAGATGACTCCGGAAGCGTTGCCGGGCTTCACCGCCTCGGTCGACTACTACAAGATCGAAATCAATGGTGGTATCGGCTCGTACGGTGCACAGGAAGTGCTCGACAACTGCTTCAACAACAACATCACGAGCTTCTGCAGCCTCGTCAAGCGTAACTCGCTCGGCGAGCTCGAAGGCGATGGCTTCGGTATCGTCCAGGAGACCCGTAACCTCTCGACGCTGACGGCCGAGGGTATCGACTACTCCTTCTCGTACTCGTTCGAGTTGGGTGAAGTTGGGTTGACGGCCGGTGTCTCTGGATCGCACACACTCGATAGCTCGTTCAAGTCGAGCCCGGCCTCGCCGTTGATCGAGTGCCAAGGCGTGTACGGTGATACCTGCGGTACGCCGACCCCGAAAGATCGTGCGAACTTCTCGTTGTCGGCTGATTGGCGCGCGTTCTCGGCTTCGCTCTTCGTGCGTCACTTGTCATCGGTCGATGTTCAGGCTCGTAACGATGATCCGGATCAGGTCGGTCGCAGCATCTATCTCGTAGAGAACATTCCTTCCTTCCAGTACGTCGACCTCTCGGTCACGTGGAAGTGGAACGATGCGCTGCGCGTGACCTTGGCGGCTCAGAACGTGAC
>CAZNVU010000171.1:0-4026 GCA_964576575.1 uncultured Chryseobacterium sp. | reverse complement strand
AGAACATTTTGCAGATAACTCAGAGGAAACAGCATTGAGTAACATGGGATTCATGTTTTGGGGTAATATCAACCACAACTACAGTGAAGCCAGTATGGGATATTCAGGTGATATCAATTGGGCTTCTTATCAGGCTCGCGGATGGAGCCAGCCCAATTTGGTTTCCTACTCAGAAAGTCACGATGAGGAAAGGCTAACATACAAGAACATCAACTTTGGAAACTCAAATGGAGCCTATGACGTACAGAATTTGGCCACTGCGTTAAAGAGACAGGAGTTGACCCATTGCTTGTTGATTCCAATTCCTGGTCCTAAAATGATTTGGCAATTTGGTGAACTCGGATATGATTATTCCATAAACTATTGTGAGAATGGTACAATTAACCCAAGTTGCAGAACAGCTCCAAAGCCTATACTTTGGAATTACTATGATGATCCCAATCGTCTTCACTTATACAAAGTAACAGCAGCTCTCAATCACCTGAAAAAGAACTATCAAACCTTCAGTACCAACAACTATACATTAGATGGATCTGGAAAAGGAAAGAGATTGATATTAAATGGCACAAGCATGGACGCTGTTGTAGTAGGAAACTTTGATGTCATCAACATCAACATGGTTCCTGGATTTACTCATTCTGGAACTTGGTACGATTACTTCACAGGGGAAGTCATCAATGTAACAAATACTGCAGCTTCATTCAATTATGCTCCAGGGGAATACCATGTTTATACAGATCAAGCCTTACCCCTACCCGACCTTATCTCCTGCTCAACATACAACGAGCCTTGTGATGATGGAGATGTTAACACCATCAACGACATCATCAATGAAGTTTGTGTTTGTGAGGGAACTGAATTGGTTGCCGGCTGCATGGATGTTGCCGCGTGCAATTTCAACGCACAAGCTGTTGTAGATAATGGAAGCTGTGCTTTCCCAGGCGATGCCTGTGATGATGGAAATGTCAATACCACCAATGATGTTTATAACAATGATTGCAGCTGTTCAGGAATTGTCGGAGTGGAAGAAAATATATTTGCTACGTCCATGATTTATCCCAATCCAGCGCAAGAGGAATGGAATATTCGTTTTGATAACTCAGTGAATATTGCAACTGTTGAAGTATTCGATAACGCTGGAAGACAGGTATTCAACCAAAACGTTCAGCAATCAACTGAAAAACTAACAATCAATTGTAATGATCTCGCAAAGGGCATATACACCTTGCGTATCCGCAACCAAAACGGAATGTATTTTAATACAACATTAACCAAACAATAAAAACTAACCAAAACCTATATCATGATTCAAGTAAAACGACTGATGATGCTGTTGCTAGCTGGTCTGAGCATTCAAGCTTGGTCCCAAAGCATCAGTGGAACAGTTAAAGATCAAAAAAACGCACCTTTACCGGGTGTAGTTGTCTCCGTTAACAAATTGGCAAAAGGAACACAAACTGATGCTAACGGTAACTACACTTTGGAATTGCCTACTGGTACTCATACCGTCAACTATACTTTAATTGGGTTCAAAACTTTTGAATCCAATGTCACATTGATAGCTGGACAGAAACTACCATTAGATGTAAAACTACAAAACGATGATATCACCCTAGATAATCTGGAAATTGTCGGTTATGGTATTGAAAGAAACAAGCCTTCAACGGGTGCCGTATCAAAAATAAATGGTAAAGATGTGACAGCTGTGAGAACACCGTCATTTGAAGCTGCGCTTCAAGGTCAGGCAGCAGGACTTCAAATATCCCAAGGTTCAGGTATGGCAGGTTCAGGATCTATCGTTAGAATCCGAGGCATTAGTTCTATCTCAGCGGGTGGCGATCCTTTGTACATCGTCGATGGAATTCCGATTACCAATGATTACTTCTTACGTGGCAATTCAGGTGCAATGAATAACAATCCACTGGCCTCTATCAATCCTGCAGATATCGAAAATGTCGAGGTGAGAAAGGACGCAGCTGCCGCGGGTGAGTATGGCTCGCGTGCCGCCAATGGAGTTATCATCATCACTACAAAAAAAGCCCGTAAAAAAGGTTGGAATTTTGATTTAAACCTAAACAATGGTACAGCACAACCCGCTTCTCGTCCAAACATGTTAAATACCCAAGAGTATCTAACTATACGTCAAGAAGCATGGGAAAACGATGGAGGAACGGGCTATGTTTGGTTGCCAAATTTGTCAACGGCTACAGATGCTGCAGCTGTTAGAGAAGAAGCCTACATGAAAGCAATGGAAACCAATACCGATTGGGTATCCCAAACCGTAGGAATGGGAACAAAATACGGTGCGCAGTTTGGCGCTCGTTACGGCGGTGAAAAACACAATGTCTATTTCTCATTGGGATATGACAATAACGAAAGTTTCATGATAGGGAATGCCCATAAGCGTTTGTCGGTTCGTGTTAACCCCGAATTCAAGTTGGGTAAAAAACTAAAAGCCAATCTCTCATTGTCCGGAACAAGAGGTACCAATGACCGTATTGACGCGGCTTGGTCTGGTGGATTAGGTGATGCCATGTCCAATGCCCTACCCTATTATCCTGTATACCACCAGGATACAACTTTTGACGCATCTGGCAATGTAGTTAACAAACCAGGAGATTATTTCTATTGGAAAGATGAGTGGGGAGGTTCTAAGAATCCTGTTGCCATGCGCGAATTGCGACGTTGGGCCAACGTTGAAAGCCGCTTAATCAATACAGGGCGTTTGATTTACAACCCTATGAAAAACTTATTTGTCATTGCAACAGGTGGTTTGGACTACATGCACATTGGTGAAAACAGATTAAACCCTGCGGCTTTGGATCAAAACAACAGCCTTGGAAACTATAGCAGCGACCAAAGAATCGTGCGCAACTATAGTTACAACGTCACTGCTGAATACAACAAAGAATTGCGTGAGCATTTAAACGGAAACTTATTGGTTGGTCATGAGTTGCAAACAAGTACAACCAGCGCCTACAACGACTTTTATGCAAATCTTGAACAAGACATTCAAGAGTTCACTGATGTTGATTTGACTGGCGAAAAAATTCGCAACACCTACAACCGCGAACAATTTACCTTCTTGGGTTTCTTTGCTAAAGGAAGTTTGAATTACAAAGAAAAGTATTACTTGGATGCAACTTTCCGTCGTGATGGTTCTTCTCGATTCGGTGCCAACAACAAATTTGGTAATTTCCCATCAGTCTCTGCTGCATGGATAGCCAGTGAAGAAGATTTCTTGAAGGACAACAAAGTGATGAACTTCTTAAAAATTCGTGCAAGTTTTGGATTAACTGGTAATTCAAGTATCCCCGCTAATGCGCAGTATTCTACCTACTCACAAGCAGATAATGGATTGTTCTACAATCAACAGCCCATTATATTTCCTACGCAAAGAGGAAATGCCGATTTGAGATGGGAGACTACAGCAAATTCTTCGTTCGCCATTGAAATGGGATTTTGGGAAGATCGTTTGAGCGTAACGCTAGAAGGATACAGAAAATACAGCCGCGATGTGCTCATGAATGTTAGCTTGCCTGCCTCAACTGGCTTTAGCAATTTCTGGGACAACGTAGCTGAGGTAAAAAACCAAGGATTGGAATTAACCACTACTGTAAACTGGTTGAAAGATCGCAAATTGTCTTGGAAAACAACAGCCAACTTCTCATACAACTACAATGAGTTGGTGAGTATTGGAAACTATACACCAGATGCTGTGAGCGGCGGAACCAATGACTCACGTGTCATTGTAGGAAAACCCATTGGTTCTTTCTACTTGGTAGAATTCTCTCACATTGACCCAGCTAATGGTAAGCCTGTTTATTTGGATCTTGAGGGAAATGAAACCTATGATTATGACAACAACATCAGAAAATTTGTTGGAAGTGGTTTACCAAAGATGTACGGTGGGTTTACCAATACTTGGACATTCAGAAACATTACTCTTTCAGCATTGTGCACCTATAGCCTTGGAGCAAAAATATTTGTCTCTTCAGCCAAACGTCAATTGGGTGTTGTTACAGG
>CAZNVU010000170.1:3120-4039 GCA_964576575.1 uncultured Chryseobacterium sp. | reverse complement strand
ACACAACCACAATTTGACGAATTAATTGAACAACAAAAAACAGGGCCAAAAACTATGGAAGAGTTACAACGGGCTCAGTTGAGTGTTGATGAGATTATGAAAAATGATATTGCAGCTATTAAATATGCTGTCTTAGGTGGAATTTTGACAGATAAGAATATTCAAGACATTTTGGAAGGTGGACGAACCATAGCAGATGTTGTTTATGGGGAGGCGTCTAGTAGAATAACCACCCAAGATATGAGAAAGGCGTCAGAGGAGACTTTTACGAATGATATGAAGGATTCCCTCAAGGATATTCTCAAAAGTGGGAAACCTATGGATGAAGTTACAAAAGAGTTGATTGAGAACGCCGGAAAAAATTTCGGAGATTTGAGTGCCAAGGCAATAACAAAACTGGAACAAGCTTCGGGTTCAATACAACAAAAACTTAAAGAAAAAGGGGGTCTTGCAGGAGAAGTTAGTGAGGGTGTGATGGGTGTTATTAAAAATTTGGCGACAAGTATTGCATCAACAGAAATACCCAAACTTCCATCAGGAGGAACAAACACTGAAGATGATTTTTGGACAAATATCAAATCTGATGTGATGTCGGGGCCTAACCGAAATTTAGGGGCTGTGGCTGACCGAGCAAAAGAACAAAAGAGTCTTATTGAATTACTTGGAGAAATAAAGGTAAATGTAAATTTCCAAGATATGCCGACAGGATTGAGTAACGATCAAAAAGAACAAATTACTAAAACTTTTTCTGACAAGATAAATGAACAGAGATTCAAAGATTACATTGTTAATGTTACCACTCCAAGTAATTCATTTAGAGGGGGTGCAGGTGCAACCTACTGAAATTTATAAATAAAAAAACAAACATAACCTATTTATTAATAAAAATATAAATGGCAAGTCCGTTATTAGATTTAGC
>CAZNVU010000170.1:1939-3110 GCA_964576575.1 uncultured Chryseobacterium sp. | reverse complement strand
AAATAGACCAACACAACCAATCGATACGGAATACGTTCAATCGAATTCTTCAGTCCAAGATAGTCCTGATAACTTGATTGATGAACCCTCTTTTGCCAATAAGTTATACCCACTTAATCAATATGGAAATGAGGGTGGATATGAGCAAGTACCAGATCCAGGAGCCTTACTTAATACAAAATCAAATGAGGGTGAGTATGGGTATCAAGACGCAAACATACTTGACCAATCAGGACCTGAATCTCAAAAGTGGAAACCACTGAATATTTTTTCTAATGGGAATCAACTACCATTAGATAGTGCTCCATTTTTTTCTTCTGTTGATAGACCTTTAGCTAGAAATACTTTCAACAATCAGCCATATCCCACAACGTTCGTATCATCAACCTATACGCCTGTATCGATATTATTATCTCCCGATCCAAGTGGTAGTAATGGATTCTTAAGCCAAGATTCATTTATTGCACGTTTAGGAGCTCAAACTCTCAGAAGAGAATTTGAAGAAAGGATCGCATCTCAAATACGACAAGATACATTAGGGAGGGCAAATATACTTAACGTAACTAGTGGTACTGACATTGTCAATATATTAACAGGTGTTGTTCCCATTATCGAACCTGTTTATACTATCACAGTAACTGCAAACCCGATACTTGCCGCAACGAATTTTGCATTGAGACTTGGAGGGAGTATACTACCAGTATCACCAATACCAGGTTCGTACTTTGACCAAAATGTAACATTAGGACAGCCAACAACAATACAACAAATATCGAACGCTTTTAGAAGAAGTGGTGTTGGCAGGTTCTTCAACCGATTGATGGGTGGAGGAGAGACTGGTTCTCAAATCATGTTTAATAACATGGGTGCGGGACAAAGATCTCGATTATTCAAAAACATAGATTTTAATAGATACAAACCTAATTTCCCGAGAAACTTTTTCCAAAGGGTGGGTGGTACCTTATTAGGAACCGTATCAGACAATAGTAATTTTTATGTTGGTAGTATCACATCCAACCCATCTCAAGTTTTTTCTCCTGTCGGAGATGTTCCTGTTAATCAATTCGGTGTTGAACAACAGTCACCTGTTTATGGCCCGTCAGAGTTGGCTCAACTTTATGAAGGGCCAAGTCAATCAATAAGACTTGGTGCGAATGGGCCAACATATAGT
>CAZNVU010000170.1:0-1929 GCA_964576575.1 uncultured Chryseobacterium sp. | reverse complement strand
TAGTAATGGAGGAGGTATCGAAGGTGGATTTACTTGGGTTTCACCTAAGTACAGAGGTAACGCTGGTAAAAAAGTAGGTATTGGTGGTGAGGTCACTGAACAAGATGAGGACTTCAGACCATCATCTTACGTCAATACAGAGTCAGTTAATAATGAGTTCAGAGATGGTTCTATTCTTGACAAAACACAAAGGATTATTGATAGTCAACCTCAAGGAGGTAAGCGTCTTCAACACGTTGGAAATGCAATAGACCAAGTAAGTAAAGTGTTCAATGATGGGTACAAAGAACTTACAAAAGGTTCAAGAGTTTATCGATACGTAGGTGCTATCGGACAAGAGGTTGGTACTGAGTATTGTCGTGTTTTCGCTAAAGATTTACCGTATCTACAGTACAATGATTTACAGAAACAAGATGGTATAACAACTGAAGGTCGGAGATTTGCATATTCGGTACTAGATAAGACATATAATCTTAATATTGTACCAAACAAACAAGAAGGTGGTCAGGATTCAACGAATATTGTTGGTACAATTAATAATGCGGTTGCCAAAAAATATATGTTTTCATTGGAAAACTTGGCATGGAGAACATCAAATACTCCAGGTTTTTCTACATCCGACCTACCTGTTTGTGAAAGAGGCCCGAACGGAGGTAGAGTGATGTGGTTTCCACCTTATGGATTGACATTTAACGAGAACGTATCTTCAAATTGGAACCAATCTGACTTTTTGGGTAGTCCTGATCCAATTTACACTTACAAAAATACATCGAGAACAGGAACATTACAATGGAAAATTGTTGTTGACCATCCATCAGTTCTAAATGTAATTGTAAATAAAGTTTTGGGTAACGAAACCAATAAGACTCGTATTGATAGTATTTTGGAGTCTTTTTTTGCAGGATGTAGAAAGTATGATATCTATGAATTAGCAAAGAAATATGTGACAGTAAATCCAAATGATTTGTTTGAATTACAACAAGCAATTTCTTCTAAAGAAATGACCAGAGAACAAATAGTTTACACACGAGGAACGATTGAATCTGGAGCTTTCTCACCCAACGGAGGTGACCAACCACTTGCTCAAGAAGGTGGAGGTGGAAACACAGATTTGGATTTCAAGAAGTATGTACAACTTGGATTTTACTTCGGTAATGATTATCCAAAACCCGAAACTGATATAAATTATAATGAAGAGTATGATAGATATACTACGGAAGATAAATCATTATATGCTACAAAATCAAATGCTAGTGAAACAGCGACTTTTTTTGACACAGTAGTTACACCAAACTATGAAGTAATCAATCAATTTGCTATCGAGTTGGGTAAACAACTTGAAGTTAATACTCAAGGGACTGTGACATTGGATATTGATTCGAGTTGCTCTGCACCAGCCACTCAAGGATACAACAAATTATTGTCAGAAAGAAGAATCAACTCTATGATTAGATTTTTTGTTGAAAATCCTGCTACATCTAAATATGTTGCTAACAAACGGTTAATTGTTCAACGACAAAATGCTTTCGGAGAAAATACAAATGCTGAACCATTAGTTTCTAAAACAACATCTGCACCTTACACTCTTCCGTTTGACACTGGGAAAAGGGTTAATTGTACAGATAAAGATCAAAATACTGTTGGTGGAGATTCACAAGTTGGTTCTAAAGATATATACACAGTGCCGGCAATGGCATGTAGAAGGGCATTTATTTCCAACATTCAATCGACTTTGAATAATCCTCAACCAGATTCCGATTCCCAAACAACACCTGGAGGACAAACAAATCCTACTACAGGTTCTGGTACAATTCCTATTTTGATTGGAAATGTCGTTACTCAGACCGTGTCTGAGCCAGTCATTGAGCCGAGATGGGAACCGAGAAATAATATAACAAAAAAAGTTGTAAGAGCGTTATTATCCGAATG
>CAZNVU010000169.1:0-4094 GCA_964576575.1 uncultured Chryseobacterium sp. | reverse complement strand
ACTTCAATCATATTACTTTCCGTGTAAGGGATATTTCTATAACATCGCTAAGTCATATGTTTTTGTTATTTATGATGAGTTACAATACACTAAAAACGACTGGAGAAATAGAAACATTATTTTTTGCCAACAAAAACCAACATGGCTTACAATACCGGTGAAGCAGGATAATTTGACTCAACTGATCTGTGACACAAAAACAGCAACAAACCATTGGAATAGAAAGCACATGAATTCGATATTGTTGAACTATAGAAAGTCAAGGGGCTTTGATTATTTTGAGGATGAGCTCTCAGCGATGTATGATTTTTCTTCAGAATACTTGTCAGAGATAAACGCTCATTTTATCAGGACTATTTGCAGGCTTTTAAATATTAAAACAAAGATTATTGATTCTAGGGAATTGAACTTGCAGGGAGATCGAAATGAGAAATTGGTAGACGCGTGTCAAAAGCTTTCTGCAACACATTACCTCAGCGGTCCAGCAGCGAAGTCCTATTTGAATGTTGATCTTTTTAATCAATCGGGAATTCAACCTAGATGGATGGATTATTCTGATTATCCAGCATATCAACAGTCAAGTCATGTTTTTAGCCACCAGGTGTCAATTATTGATTTGATGTTGAATGTGGGAGCAGAAGCAAGAAGCTATATTAATCTATCATAAGAAGTGAGATGGAGATTTCAGTTATTGTTCCAATATACAATGATGGTTATTTAGCGGAAGACTTTTGTCTGAGTTTAGAAAACACGTTTTCAAGCTTTTTGAATCATGAGGATAACTCTGAATTTTTAGAGTTGATATTTGTGAATGATGGAAGTTTGAATAATTCTTGGGAAGAACTATTGCATGTTGCTCGCAAGTTTTCTTTTGTGAAACTAATAAACTTAAGTAGAAATTTTGGTCAGCATATAGCGTTGTCTTGTGGATACAAAAACGCCAAAGGAAATTATGTTGCTATGATCAACGTTGATATGCAGGAGCCGACTTCAGAGTTGTTAGAACTGTATATGCACATAAAGAACTCTGATTTAGGTGTCGTATACGGGCTAGTTGATTTCAGAAGAACTTCCTTTGTTAATCGAATTACCTCAAAAGCATTCAACAGTTTAATGGGGTTTTTAACACGTGAAAAGGTTCCGTCAAACATTGCAACTGTTCGCATTATGAGTAGAAAATTTATTGATGCTTATAACGAACTAACAGAAAAGACTCGCTATCTTCCTGGACTTGAAAATTGGTTGGGTTTCAAAAAAGACTTTATTAAAGTGGAGCATGGAGCAAGGAAAAGGGGTAAGTCTAGTTACAACACCAGAAAAAGATTAGAGATGGCTATGGAGACGATAATTTCTTTTTCGGATTTCCCATTAAGAATGATTGTCCTTTTTGGTTCTTTGGTTGCATTTGTTGGAATAGGTCTTTCTTTTTATATTGTAATTACAAAACTTTTTTTTATAGATTATCAGGCGGGATATGCCACTACCGTTGCATTAATCACATCGATAGGAGGTGTTCAAATGGTTGTAATTGGAATTGCATCAATGTATATTGGACGAATATTAAAAGAAGTCCAAAACCGACCGCTTTATGTGATAAGTAATAAAGTAAATTTCAATGAGTAGTACAAAAGGTCTTTATAGTGTTGAAGAGGTTACCGAACACGCTTATCGTGTTAGAACCTTGGGATACTCAGTAGTAGAGGGTTTTTTACAAGAGGACGAGTGTCTAACTTTAAGAAGTCATCTTCAGAAAGCAATTGATTCATATGAAAGCAACTCCTTATCAGAAAGGAGCGTCAAAGACAGGTATCATATGCACGATTTATTGTGTAAAGATGTAATTTTTCTGAAGACGCTGGAAGATCCTAGACTACAACAGTTGATAGCCCCTTTACTTGATCAATACTGGATAATGTACGCCTACACGTCATCATCACTTCCACCTAATGGGGACAATTATGGCAGTAGAATTCATGTCGACTCGCCAAGGTTTATTCCTAATTACATTACCAACGTTGGTATAATATGGGCGTTAGATGACTTTACTATTGATAACGGAGCGACTTATGTATTGCCAGGATCTCATTCAATGGAAAATGTTCCGACAGAGGATTTTTTTAAAACTAATAGCGTAAGATTAACTTGCAAAAGAGGCGCTTTGGTTATCTTTAATGCTAGGCTTTGGCATGCTGCGGGAGCTAACACAACAAATGAATTCAGACATGCGCTCACGCTCAATGCATGCAGACCATATATGAAACAGAGAATGGATTGGGTAAGGTTCATTCCAGAGCAATTGACCAATCAGCTTAATGATCAAGCGAGAAGAATAGTTGGATTTGATACAAGAATTCCTTCTAATTTAGAGGAGTTTTTTCAGCCAATGGACAAATTATTTTATAAACCCGGACAGGAATAAGTAAATCATAAAAATGGAAACAAAAATTAGCGAAGCAATTGAAGCAAATATTGCGGTCCACTCTGCAATGGCCAACGAGTATAATAAGGTAGAACCTCATTTCAGACCTGAGAGTATTAGAAGGGTTAAGGAAATAATTTCCCAGTTAAATAAAAAAACGCCCTTGACAAATGCTTTGGATTTGGGGTGCGGAACGGGTTTTATGATTGACATTCTAAAGGATTTTTCTTCTAAAATAGTGGGGGTAGATGTAACTCAGCCCATGCTAGATAAAGTGGACACTAGTGGTCCTGCACAAATTGAATTGATTAACTCAGACACTGGTAGCGTTAGGCTATCAGAGAATTATTTTGATATTGCAACGGCCTATACTTTTTTAGATCATTTATATGATTTGAAGCCAACACTGATTAACACGTACAATTCATTAAAGCCCGGCGGAGTTTTTTATGCAGATTTAAGCCCTAATTTTTATTTCTGGCAGGAGGTTAAATCTTTGAATACCGATATGGAATACGATAGTATTGTTCAAAGGGAATTGAATGCCGTATTAAGAAAGGACGAGGAAATAGAGCAGCAATTTGGTGTCAGAAAAGAAGTCTTTCAAGCCGCGGAGCATCAAAAGCATTTGAAAGGAGGCTTGAAGGAGGAGGAGTTGGTGACATTGTTATCAGACATAGGTTTTTCTAAAGTTGAATTCATTTATCATTGGTTTGTTGGTCAGGCAGAATTAATCAATAATCAATCGATTGAGGAGAAAGTAAGGTTTGAACAAGCGGATTTGATTCATCAGTATTTAACCCGCGCAAGACCAATGTCAAGAAATTTGTTTAAGTATGTTGGATTTATCGCAACAAAATAATTGTGAGTAATCGCGTTGCTTGTATAATTGGCTTTGGGGAATTTGGGCGTCAAATTTTCCAAAGGATCAATAAGGTAAAATATGAGAAATTTTATTTTTTTGATGATAATCAATTTGAGCAAAATATGGATGGCGCAAAACCATTCAAAGATTTTTTAGATTTGGAATATGAGCAAGCTGACTTCTTTGTTGCTTTGGGTTATCATCACCTTGAATTGAAACAAAAGATATTACTGCAGCTTCATGAGGGCAAAAGACAGACGCCATCCATTATTGATCAAACAGTATTGGTTTCTGGTTCCGCTCAGTTGTCCAATCCGGTTGTGATTTATCCCTTAAGTAATATTGACTTCAATGTTTTCATTGATTTTGGAACGGTAATTAACAATAGTGTGGTAGTAAGCCACGATTCCCAAATAGGGTCTTGCTGTTACATATCCCCAGGGGTGATAATTTCAGGAAATGTAAAAATTGGAGATAGAACCTTCATTGGCTCGGGTACGATAATATCAAACAACGTAACAATAGGCAGCGACGTCAAAATTGGTGTGGGGAGTGTTATTACAAAAGATATACCTGATAATGTATCTGTTATTGGTAATCCAGCCAGAACATTGCGATCTTCATTGAATCTATAGTTAATGAAAAAGGAAATAGTATTTAATAAGCCTTACCAAACAGGACAAGAGTTTCAGAACATTCAGGAATCATTAACGAGCATGTACATCTCCGGCAACGGTGTTTTTACAAAAAAATGTCATGCTTTTTTTGAGCGGGAGTATGGTTTTGCAAAAGTGCTTTTAACCAGCTCGT
>CAZNVU010000168.1:0-4154 GCA_964576575.1 uncultured Chryseobacterium sp. | reverse complement strand
GGCAGAAGCCTGAGCACCAGCCGGTCGCAATGATGGCAAGGCAGCAGGGTTGAAATGGACAGGAACAGGGACAAGATCATCAGCCAAAGTGGCATTGCATTGATCTGCTGAATCGTCAATATTAATATCAAAACTATCGCCTTTCGATGGTGTAGCAGCGCGTGCTTCAATGAGATAGCGGCGATGTAGTGAAGCCAATCTATGATTGGCCTCGTGAATGGTATTTCTGAAATGGAATTTGGAAGTCGGGGCGCCAAGTTTGAACTGATTCCAACTGACCACTTCATTCTCCCACCAACGCAGGCATTCCGCATTGATATTGTTCAATAGAGAAAGGGTTATCCTACCAACAATTTGGACTTTGTCGGCCCTTGACAAGGCCATATAGGCCATGCCTTGATAAAATTCTCTATTTCCGGAATTGTTTTCTCCCAGCTCGAAATTGACTCGCAAAATTGCGAATTGCATGCCTTGCACTTTGTGAATATTTGCTCCATATGCAAGCATAATAGGAAATTGCCTCCTTACCCAAAGGTCTCCATTTTTGGATTCAACACTGAAATCATGATGGAGAACCCGAACTGTTGAAGTCTTAGCACCAGATGCGTCGTTCAAGTGCACCACAATAGAAGACCCTTCAATTGCTTCAAAAGTGCCGGCTGCACCATTGCCAATGAAAATTCGAGTACCATCTTCAATTAGAGGAGTACCCCAGCAATTTTGCACAATAATAATGGGAACATTTCGCGCAACATTAATTATAGATTCGACAGGTGTGTAACTTTCTTCATAATCAGAAAATTTCACTGGTGAATGGGTTGACAAGCTAAAATCTGTTGAACGCAATATTGTTCTGGTAGAACGAACTGCCGTATTGTCTCGAAGATGTCGTTCAAATTCAGCTTCATTATAACGATCAGCTGCACTTATTGTTGCAAAAAGGCATAAGGCTGGCGTTGAATCATCGATCTGGACACTTGTAAAAAAATCAAGTGTTTCTTGGGTTGCAAGTTGCTTTCTCATGAGCTGTAAATGACCAAGTTTTTCCTGATTTTGAATGCGGAAATGCATCGTGTGTTCATAGACAATATGTCTGATGCCTGGACAGGCATGTCTAAATTCTGGTTTTAGCAAGAAAGGAATGGTAGAACCGTGCTGCTGGTCCGTTTTCATAGCTAGTTGAATAGGATCTCCGTCGAAGAGTACGACCAATCGTCGATCATTCAATGAAGGTCTTAAAAAATGAAGCAACGATTGCAAGTGCGGCGAATGACACATAAACATTTCTGTTCCAATGAGCATTTTTAAATTTGAAAATGGACGAGGCTGAAGGGACTTCAAATGTGCTGTAAGCTGCTCCAGCGTTTCTGGGAACTTGCCGGTGCTCAATGGTTGAATTTTGAGGATGCGGTGTAGTGTTCTGGCATCTGGGTGCATATTCATCGCGACTCGTCCAAGAGGCGAACAGTAAAGCAATTCTCCTGGTCGAAAGAAAATGCATTGCATGAGCATACCAAGTTTCTTGACCATCCAGGTCTTGCCACTTCCAGGCACACCAACCAGGCAAATATTCATCCAACTCATCGCGAGTTTGTACGTCCATTGCTGATCTGTGCTTCCTTTGGTAAGCTCAGTCTCCAGTGCCTTCCGTTTGTCTTCAAAGTCGCGCCTCCACATTTTGCCATCAACGACGGTCACAGCGGCGTTTGAGTTTTTCCAATGGTTGTATTCTTTCAAATGCGATTTTAGAAAACGATTCCTGGTATAAAAATCCCCGTAAAAGAGCTCTTTGCAGTGCCAGCAGACCATGCAGTCCGTGATTTCTGTCTCATCTGTATTTTCAATGATTCTGGATTCAATACAATTTTGCAAAGCATGTAATGAAGTAGCCGAATGTGCATGAATCGGTGCTTCCACTGTGGGCAGAGGGCACTTTGGATCCCAACAACGCACTCCTTCCAAGACGCTCAAAGGTATGGTGGGAATTAGTGCAAGAGGACGTCCTGTAGTCAACCCCAATTTAGATAGGAATAATTTCGGATTTTGGCCACCAACGTATTGACCGTTGCAAATGGAGTTCAAAATTGCGTTCATGTACCGCACAAAGCAAAATAAATTCTCCTGAGACTTACTTCCGGGGCTGCTGCTGGACAGCTCGTCCAGTGCAGCCCGGTATCCAAGCAAACATGCAGCGGTGTTCAGGACACCATAGCTAACGATGTTGCTGTTATCAAAAAACTGCACGTTGGCTTTGAGATAAGTCCAACATGATGCAACACTGCTACTGAAATCAAAGGCCAAGAGACTGTTGTCGTTTGGCGAAGGTGATTGTGCTTCAGAATCACTTTGCAGGAAAGTGGGCCGAACAGCCACTTCAAACCTTGAACCACCTGTCTTACCAAATAATTGAAACGACTCATCCAATTTGTCGCAGGTAGCAGGCAGCCCGAATCGGAGAACTGATGTATTCAAGGTAGCACATGTCTTGTCCTTGCAATGACTGCACTTGCTGTCTTGTTTCATGGCGGCCTTTAAATCCTGGCCCGTTCGTGAATATGACCACTTTGAGTTTGAATTAGACGGCTTTTGCATTGAAAAACATTCAAGATAAAACTGAGACCGGCATATTCCTCCAGGTTCTGCATCATTAAAGGATATAATATTTGGACAAGTGACTGCGTCGAGATAAGCAAGTGGCCACAATTGAACTTGTGTAGAGTCTGTGGTGAATTCAGGATTCACAGCAGCCAAAATCAACTTGTTGTCAGTCTTTTTGGTGAATACTGTTCGAAATCCGAATCCAAAGCTTGAAGAATCAAGCTTCATTCTCAGAATACCTTTGCGAATCAATTTTGAAAGGATTGAAAACAATGAGTCAGTACGAACACAACTTTCCATGAGGTCAAGGCTTGCCTGTGGCAAGTCAGGCTCACCGTTTTTATCCATTTTGACTGGGACACTGAGCCCCTTCATTTTTCCATTGTACGTTTCAAAGACGATTTGAATGTTGGGGTATATGCTTGCAATATGCAGGAAAGAAAACAATGATAGCAAAATACCACAAGGTATCATGACAGATTGAGAAGAAGAGTTTGAAGCAAGATTGCTGAGTGCAATTGTCTTTTTTGTGGGTGCCATAGTTTCGGATTCTAAAATTTGTTTTGCCACGCTGTTGAAAACTGTTCTAATGGCATCCAAAAATTTTGCTGGTAGTTCCGTGCTTGCTGGCAAATGCAGCCAAATTTTGACTACCTCTGTCGTGTTTTCAGGCTGTGGCAAGCGCACGTAGACTCCCTTTTGAAAAATAGTCGGCTTGTGTTCTGCTTTAACACAAAACCGCCATTGCTTTCCTCTGGGAACATAAGGTGTTACACACTTTTCTGACATTTCCACACTGAAAGTTGCTTTGATGTCGGCCATCAACTGCACCAAATTTTTACACTGAGAAGGTGAGGAAAAGTGCATGATTGCTCCGTCCAGATCCAAATCTAGGGATTGAAGACAAACAAGAGAAGATGGAATACACTGTTCGGGAATCAGCTTCCATCTGCGGTCTTCTTGCAATTTCAGAACATTATAAGCATCATTAACAGTGACCTGCGATGGTCTATCAAAATACACTTGTTTGCTCCCCAGAATTGTAGAGATGAATGTTGACGTTGTCATTTCAGTCTCAAAATCACCAGGAAATAGTCCGTTGGTCAAGCTTTCTTCCAGCGAAGGGTAAAGCTGGTCTGATGTAACCGGATACAAGTCTGCTGACGTCCCTTCTTCCACAAAGTTGAAACCTTCTAGTGCCACCACGCACACGCGATTGCAGTTTGGACCCGAGTCGTAGGAATTCGATTTCAACACATGGCCAACTGTTTGCGAAGCTGCCTCAACATTTTGTGGAAATATTTTGACTGGCGCCGTGTGACAAGATTCATCTTCTCTGTCGTTGATCGCCAACCTTTTAACTCTTTTGAAGACAATGAAGCAATGTTTCGCCAAGCACACAGCCAAACTAGTTGCGGACTGTAATGAGCTGTTTGATCCTCCTTGAAGGGTAAATGCCCCAAAATCTGTGCTGTCTTCCCACAACACAATATACTTGCATTGATTTGGTTGCTTGTAAATCGCGTAATAGGACGCGCCTGCAACCAGGTTGCATT
>CAZNVU010000167.1:0-4160 GCA_964576575.1 uncultured Chryseobacterium sp. | reverse complement strand
AGATAAATTGTCAGTATACCGCGCTCGTATAGTGCAGCGTTTCTTGTCTCAACCTTTCCACGTTGCAGAACAATTCACAGGTATCCCCGGTGTATTGGTTCCAATCGAGGAGACCATCAAAGGATTTAACATGATCCTAGAAGGTGCTTGTGATGAGTATCCAGAAGCCGCTTTCAACTTGAAAGGTACCATTGAAGAGGCCATCGAAGCAGGTAAGAAAATGTTGGCTGAATCAAGCAAAGCTTAATCGTCATGCATATAGAAATCATCACCCCCGATACCACACTCTTTCAAGGCGAAGCTACCTACGTGTTCTTGCCTGGAAGTGATGGAAGTTTGGGCGTTATGAACAACCACGCTCCGCTTATTTCTAGCCTTAAAAAAGGCACATTGCGTGTTCAAGACGCCAATGGTAAGGAAATGAAGTTTGAGGTGAATGGCGGAACTGTAGAGGTTCTGAATAACAAAGTGGTTGTTCTAGCTGAGTAATGTTATTGATCCCATTTGAAATAGCGCCTAATGGCGCTATTTTTTTGTCCTTTATTCAAGGGTCCGTTTCCCTTTTATCGAACCAATTGGATTTTCTCCCCAACAAAAAAGGCCACCGCATGGTGACCTTTTAATATCATACATGTTTCAACTACTCCTTAGGTCCTTCGTTTGGGGCAACATCTTCTTTCTTCTTTGCAGTCAAAGAGGGCAATATAGAACACAAGGTGCCATCTGCCGCTTGCATTTCCTTCTCAGCCAACATCTCATTGGCACGCTTGTGTGCGCTATCCAATGTCAATACAATGCTCCATGCGGCTTTGGCACAGACATCATCGTTGTTTCGTGCATAAAACACACCTAAGTAATCATACGCCTCTGCCAATCCCTTCTTGCTCTTCTCTATGGTTCCTGGGATATTCACCTCCGCTTCTGCGATACGAGTGATGTACTTCTCAAAATGTGGCTTACCCAAACCTTTAAAATCATCAGCAGTTTCCATTCGGTTGTTGGCTTTTGCACGCATCAAAGTAGCTTCAAAATACTGCTCTTCTACTGTTGCAAATACTGAATCCGCTCTCATGTAGTTTTTAGACAAATATATATTTTGAGCCCAGTTAAAGTAGTCCAGTGGCTTTCCACCCAAACGTTTGATTTTCTTCTCTGTCCACATCGCAACCTTGTCAAACTTCTTTGCCTTCTTATACAACTCAATGATCTCATCATAACCTGACTTATATGCGGTATCCACTTCCATTCCTTTAGCAATCATGGCAATTCCCAAACTGTCTTGTCCCAATGCATTCAGCAACTTTCCTTTTACAGCGTAATCCGCTCCGGTAATGTACTTGGTATCCTGAACTTTTGTAAAAAAAGCGTCAATATTCTGCAACCCCTTGGCATAGTCACCTGTCTCCAAACATGTATAAGCCAATACACGATACATAACGGCATTGTTTGGATTACATGGTAACGTGCGCTCCAACTCCATCATCGCCTTAGCATAATCTTTGGCCAAGAACAAAAATGTAGAGTAACGTTGAGAAGCACTGCAACTATTATTCAATTTCAAATAAGAATCATAAGCCTCAACTGCTTGAGAAAAACGTTGAGCAGACTTCAACAACTCAGCCTTCTCTCTGTAAGCTGGTGCAAAATTAGGCTCGATCTTGATGGCCTCATTGTAAAACTCTAGGGCCTTATCCCAGTTCTCTACTTGCTTGTACAATACCCCTTTCTTCAACACTGCAATAACATTCAAAGGATCGATGGTCATGGCCTTATTGTATTGCTCAATGGCTTTACTCAAATTACTGGCCTCGATGCCTGACGCATACTTGCGTGCAGCATCTTCATAATCTCCCCAAACTACAAACAAATCACGGTTCTTTGGATTGCGCTTTAACACCTCATTCAACGCCAAATTGGCCTTAGCCAAATCTTCCTTTCTTCCATATGAACTATAAGTAGACGCAACTCCTAAAAGCGCTTCTTGGGTCAACTCTTTAGTCAATTTCAACTTTTTATCCAAAGCTTGTGTGTTGGCATATGTCAATTTGTTATCCATACCAACAACATCTTTTTTCCAACCCAAAACACCAGCAACACCAATATGGTTCATTGGGTTTCCGTCCATTATGCGAGCTCCCTTCTCAAACATCATCATAGCGCTATCCATTTTCTCCAACACCAATGAAGCGTTCTCAGATTCTGACAACGCCCATTTCATGTAATTATCACCTGTTTGATAGTAAATGGTAGACAACTTCATTGCTGCCTCGGGCTCTTGTCTGCCCATGGCAGCATTACCAAAACTGATCAATTTTCCGTATTCACTGGAAGCCTTTTCAAACTGCTCATTTCGCTTCAATAAAGCGGCTGATTCGATAGTCTGCGCATTAACTTTCACAACCATGGCGAACAACACCGCCATCATCGTACCCAACTTAATCCTGTAATTCATAACACTTATTGTTTGATTTTAATTGTTCTAACCGGAGCCTTGGCGGCAACCATTCCCATCTTGTGAATGATCAGTTGTCCTTTCTCTCCTGCTAGGTGAGAAACAAAGCCTGTGCCAAGGGTTTCTTTTAATCCTGTTCTTATCGCATACACATCTCTGCGGTAAGGATAAGACTGATCAAAAATATATGCTTGATAAGGCTTTCTTGCATACTTGGCTTGTTTTTGATTGTTGTCATTTATGACACCCACTACCTTAATTTTTTTCATGAAAGATAAGGATGTGGAGTCATCTCTATCACTAATCCATGATACGCTAATTACGCCTATAGCCTCGGGATGCGACGATACATAATCTATAACCTCTTGATTGCTTTCTGTTGCGAAAAAATTATCCGGAATTGGCGCATTACGCAAAAACTCTTCTCTAATAAATCTTGCATTGCATGATGCTTTGTTGTCCAATACCACATTTATCGGAGCATTTCTTCCGTTCAAATCACTCCAGTTTCTGACTTCTCCATTCATGATTGATTTCACTTGATCCGTCGTCAAAACAGTATCTTTATTGGATGGGTGAATAATAAAAGCAACACCATCCACTGCAATGCGTACCATTTCTGGAAAACGCTTCTTGGATTCAAACATTTTCAATTCCTCATCTGTCAATCGACGATTAATAATTGCCGCTTGAATGCTATCCTTCAACAATAAATTAATGACTTCTGTTTCTGGCAAATACTGAGCTTGAACATCTGCATTGGCATAGAACTCTTCAAATACATCAATTTGAGATTCCATCATCAACTGATACGATACATCAACGCCCAATTTCAATTTACCTGCTGACATGGATTCTTTGGTGCGATCATAATTACCGCAACCCAATACCATTATAACCATTAGAATTCCTACAATACTTCTCATTCGTTTATTTTTAGCATAAGCCTTCTGGCCCTGATGACAGTATAAGTCAATATAACAACTACAAATGCATAACGATACCAACCTGACACTACATCATCCATAAGTGGCGTGGCCAATACCAACACCAACATAAACATCATCATTACGATGGTTATGATTGCCAAAATGGTAGAGAAATTTAGCTTTCCTTTTAACATGCGGTGCAAAGATACATTGAGTAAGCAATACAAATGAAAAAAGGGGCTTGCGCCCCTTTAAGATTATTTCAAAGAGAATCGCATCGGTATCGTCATTCTCAGACGAACCGAGTTACCATTCATCTTGGCGGGTACAAATTTCTTTTTCAACTTGGTCACTGCAGTAATTGCGGCTTTGTTAAAACCAGGACCTTCTTCTACTCCACGCAATACCGTCACGTTGGAAACGGAACCGTCAGCTTCAACTACAAAGTTCACATAAACCGTTCCCTCAATTTGGTTGGTCTTCTCCATTTCTGGATAAACGATGTTGCTCAACAACTCAGCATACATGGCTTCCTCTCCTCCAGGATAAGTTGCCTTTTCCTCTGCAAAGTCAAAAACTTTAGCAGGCGCTGTATTCAAATCAACAGGTGTAAATGTATTCTCAGTAGGGATGATTAATCCGTCCTCACCTTCAGTTGTCTCGGTCGAGATGTTTTTACGATCCAAATCCGTATCCGCAGGTGGTGGGTTCTCCACTTCCTCTGTGGTTACATCAATGGTGGTAAATTGAATCTGACTAATCTTAGGTGGGGGTGGGGG
>CAZNVU010000166.1:0-4219 GCA_964576575.1 uncultured Chryseobacterium sp. | reverse complement strand
GTTTGGATTCCATCTTTCAGTGTGCGCGATGCCAAAGGAAAGTTGGTTCAATCATGTCGTGAGAAGTACCAAGCGGAAGAATACATCGCTGCGCAAAAGGACCAAAAATTGTCCATCGTTCAGGAATACATTGAGACTGGTGAAAAGAAGAATTCCAAAGTGAATTACCGTAAAGAGTTTTCTGGTTTCTTGCCACGTATGCACAGTAATCAACCTAATCATGTAATGGAATACAAGAAGTGGTCAAATTACCACGATTGGAATACAGATGCTGGTGAGGAAAAAGTGAGAAGAAAGGAACAACAAATTGCTCAGATGGAGGCACAATTGAATCAAGCCAAGTCCAAGCAAGAGTTGAACATGATGATGCGTTCTTTGGACCGTTTGTACGATGACATGAAACCTACTGCAGGTGAGGATTATCGTTTCATGATGGATTATCAAATCAACTTCATGTACTGGCGCTACTTCATGTGGAACTTTGCTGGTCGTCAGGATGACAGCCAAGGGCAGGGTGACTTTTTGGATGGAAACTGGATGTCTGGTATTTCCATGGTGGATGAGGCACGCTTGGGTAACCAAGAGAAATTACCAGAAATGGAAAAGAACAACAAGGCCAGAAACTACTATTACTTCTTGCCTTTTATCTTGGGATTATTTGGTTTGATTTATCAATTGATCAAGAACTACAAAGACTTTATTGTTGTTGGACTTCTGTTTGCCTTAACTGGATTTGCAATTCTGATTTATTTGAACCAAACCCCATTGCAACCTCGTGAGCGTGACTACGCCTATGCAGGTTCATTCTATGCGTTTGCTATTTGGATTGGGTTGGGTGTGTATGCTTTGTATTATTTCGCAACGCAATTGACGCAACAGTCATTGACCAAAATTTTTACCTATGCCGGCGGAACTGCAGCATTGTTTTATGTATTGGAAATCGTTAGCGGTTCTGGTCATGGTTTGTCTTATTCTTTGATTGCGATGTTGGTGATTGGAGGAGTTTGGATGGGAATTGCTTGGTTGTTACAGAAGATTGGCATGTCTGCCATGATGAAATCCATGGTAATCATCGCTTTGACTTTGCCAGTACCTTATTTGATGGCCAAAGAAGGATGGGATGACCACAACCGTGCTGACCGTGAGACTGGCTTGGCAATGGCTATTAATTACCTGCAAAGCTTGGCTCCCAATGCCATCGTATTCACCAATGGGGATAACGATACATTCCCATTGTGGTATGCTCAAGAAGTTGAGGGAATCAGAACGGATGTTCGTGTGGTAAACATGTCATTATTGAATACAGACTGGTACATTGACCAACAAAAGCGTAGGGCTTATGAAAGTGCTCCAGTTCCTTTTAGCATGAACGAACAGAAGTACCGTCAGGGAACACGTGATGTTGTCTATATCCAAACGGATGAGGAAAAGCCTGGTTATATGAATTTGAAACAAGCCATGCAGTTTGTTCAAAGCGATGACAAAAAGGATATGTTGGATTTTGGTTCTCGTTTTGTCAACTATTTCCCCAACCACAGATTCTATATCAATGTGGATTCTACTAAAGCTGAGAAATTCAGAGGCATGATGAATGAAGGGGATAGCTTGGTAAAAACCATCGTCTTCCAAATCTCAGATGAGCGTGGTAGACCAAGACGATATTTGACCAAATCACAAATGATGATTTTGGACTTATTGAACAACATGGATTGGGATCGCCCGGTTTATTTTGCCGTAACAACGGGAAGCGATACTTACATGGGATTGGAGCAATATTTCCAATTGGAAGGATTAGCTTATCGCTTTACACCAATTTTACACAAGCGTTCTTCAAACCCTTATGTGGATGGAGGTGTGAATAGTGATATCATGTACAATAACATGATGACCAAGTTCCAATGGGGTAATATGGACAAGGCTGATATTTATTTAGATGAGAACAATCGCCGAATGACCGCTAACCTTCGTTTGCAATTCTCTCATCTGGCCGAGCAGTTGATAGAGGAAGGCAAGAAGGACAAAGCAGCTGAAGTATTGGACAAGTGTATGACTGTTATTCCAGACAAACTGGCTCCATTTGAGCAGCCACAAATTCTTTGGAGGTTGACTGAGTTGTATTTCGATGCAGGCAAGAAGGAGAAGGGCTTGGAGTTGTCTGAGAAATTGGTACAGTTGAATCAGCAGGAGATCGATTATTTCATGTCTCTGGAAAAAGAAAAGCAAGATGTTTTGGAGCGCGATATGCAAATGCGCATGCAGGTGAATGACCGCATGATTGAGAAGATTTTGCAAGTTGATCCCAACAATGCAAAAGCCAAAGAGTGGAAGAAGAACAATGAGAATTTGTTGAAGGAGTTGGGATTTGAAGTGGAAGACAGAAGACCACGTCCTGTCCAAAAGCCTAAGGCAATCCAAGACACTACCAAGCCACAAACACCAGGTGAGGGATCACCTACCCAAAAAGATACTGTGAAATTTTAATTCCAAATTCAAGGACTGAGTCAATTGGCTCGGTCCTTGATATTTTCGAGGAACATACCTTTGACATGAAAATCAAAAACTTTACAACCCTCCTCTCCACCCTTTGTTTATTCACTTTATTGTCTTTTCAAATTGATCCATCTTGGAAAAGAGAGATCATGCGCAAACACCCCAATGGAAAGCCTTATGTTATTATCTTCTTTGATAGCAAAACGGATAAGATGATGCGAGAAGAGGTTTATTTCCCCAATGGGAAAATGCAGTGGGAAGGTAATTACAAAAACATGTTGGAAGATGGGAAATGGGTGTATTACTTCGAGAATGGCAATATCAAATCAGTTCAATACTACACCAAAGGAAAGGAGAATGGTGTTTGCTCAGATTACAATGAATCTGGAAAATTGATCAAGGAAAGTACTTGGGTCAATGGCAAAGAGGTGAAGGTTCAGAATTTTAAGTAAGTTGCTTTAAAGTACAATCACCTGCGGGAAAGTGAAAGATAAGATACCGTCTTTTCCGAGTTCCGTTCCGTAACCAGACTTTTTAATTCCACCAAAGGGCAGGTGAGGAGCGCTTTTAACGATGTTGTTAAAGACAATCATAGGCTCTTGAATGTGGTGAATTCTCTTGATCCATTTCTCGGGCTCAGCGGTATAAATGCAAGTACCCAAAGCATATTGATCATGCGAACGAAGTTTAAGACATTCTTTGATTTCCTGCCATTTCATGAAAACCACCAAGGGACCAAAGGTCTCTTCTTGCCACAATACATTTTGGGCATTGCTCAATAGTACAATTCCAGGTGTAACCATTGCTCCATTTCTTTGCAATGGGACAATGATTTCAGCTCCTTGCTGAATTCCTCTTTGGTATTGTTTTTCGATTTGATCAGCCGCATCCAAATTCACCAATGGACCGATGAAAGTATCTTGTTCCAGTGGGTCTCCAATCTTCAAATTCTTGATCCGCTCTGTAATGGCCAATTGTACTTCGTGCCAACGCGATTCATGCACCAATATTCGTTTCGCTGCGATACACGATTGTCCACCATTGAGTAATCTGCCTTGCACGATGCCTTCCATCACTTCCAGTAAATCGGCGTGTTCATCTACAATCATGGCATTGCTTCCGCCCAATTCTAAAATGCTTATCTTAATGTTTCTTCCGGCAAGGGCAGCCACACTTCTTCCAGCGGATTCACTGCCCGTGAGAGAAACACCTGCAACAGCCGGATGAGAGATCACCTCATCTACTTGATGAGATGCGATACATAGAACTTGAAACAAATTTTCATTGTACCAAGCAGCGTCAATGGCCTCTTGAATCTTTAGCGCACAACCTGTTGTGTATTGGCTGTGTTTCAAAAGAATGGTATTGCCTGCAATCAATGCTGGAATAGCGTATCGGAAGACTTGCCAAAAAGGGAAGTTCCAAGGCATGATACCCAACCAAACGCCAAAAGGACGACGTCTAACTTGCGTAATCACGTCATCTGTTTCGGTGTGAATCGTGGCTAAATAATCATCTGCATTTTCAATATAATGCTGACAAAGAGAAATGCATTTCTCAATCTCAGACAATCCTTGAGCGATGGGTTTGCCCATCTCAAAGGCCATCAGCTGCGCATAGTCCAATTTTCTTTCTTCTAGAATGGCTCGCAATCTTTCAAGTCCTTCTAATCTCTCCGGAACTGACACTATTTTCCATTTGGAAAAAGCCCTCTCGGCTTTGGCTATTT
>CAZNVU010000165.1:0-4306 GCA_964576575.1 uncultured Chryseobacterium sp. | reverse complement strand
TGACTTCAGATAAAGGGGAGCTGAATGCGATTATTCGTGATATTCGTGAGTTCGAGCACAAAGGAGATGAGATGACGCATAAAATCTTTTTAGAGTTAGCGGATAATTTTATTACTCCATTTGATCGTGAAGATATTCACGCTTTGGCAACAAGTATAGATGATATAGCAGATTACATAAATGGATGCGCTTCACGTATTCAATTGTATGGTGTAACAGAGTTTAGCAAATCAATGGAGTTGATGAGCGAGGTATTGCTTAAGCAAGTGATAGAGATTGATACAGCGATAAGAGATTTACGAAACATGCGAAATGCGCAACGTGTTCGAGATGCGATTGTTAGAATTAATTCTTTGGAGAATCATGCGGATGATATTTTTGACGAGGCCATTGCTCGTTTGTTTTCTGAACAAGACAACGCTATGGTTTTGATTAAACAGAAAGAAGTACTGAGCAGTCTGGAAACGGCAACAGATAAGTGCGAAGATGTTGCAAATGTATTAGAAAGTATATTGGTCAAAAATTCTTAATTACCAATGGAGTATTCAACTTTTCTTATCGTAATCATTGCGTTGGCTTTGATTTTTGATTTTATCAATGGGTTTCATGATGCGGCCAATTCAATCGCCACAATTGTATCAACCAAAGTGCTGACTCCATTCCAGGCAGTGGTTTGGGCCGCTTTTTTCAATTTTGTGGCTTTCTTTATTTTCAAAGATCATAGTGTAGCCAACACCATCGCCAAAACAGTGCAAGATGAATTTACTCAGCCAGATCGCCATCCTTTGCCAATGATTTTTGCAGGTTTGTTATCGGCCATTGCTTGGAATTTAATCACCTGGTGGTATGGTATTCCTTCTTCTTCCTCTCATACGCTTATAGGTGGATTTGCTGGAGCGTTTTTAGCTGCTTTTGGTTGGGATGCAGTTAGAGGTGGGGTAGTTGGTGCAACAGCAATATTTATAGTTGTAGCTCCGGTAGCCGGGATGATCATGGCTTACTTGATTTCTATTTGGTTTTTAAATTCTTTCCGAAAAGGTCCATGGATGAAAATGGTTTCTTTGGCCATTATTGCAGGGACTTGTTATTTGGTATGGGGTGCGCTAGAATTCAAGAAGGATTTCAATGGCGCGCATTCTTACACCTTGACTTTTGCTGATAAAGTGGATAAAGAGGATTTGAAAACAGCTTTGAGGTTTAAAGATGAAAACCTGAAAGAGTACTCACCTGTTGTTAAAGCAGGCAAGGACAGCACAGGTGCGGAGGATAAATCAGGGAGAATTTATGTAGTTCGTACAGACTACATGAAAAAGGTTGGTGATATGAAGGTTAGTGATGAGTTAACTGAAAATCTCAATAAGAACATCAAGAAAAAAATTGAAACAGACTTCACTATCACGGAGAGTCATAAAATTGGGCCTGATGCTGATGGAAAAGAGCGTTATGACACATCTAATTTAAAAGCTGATTTTGAAACATATTGGTTGAAAGTAGTATTTCATGGCAATAATTTCAAATGGCTGTTATTGGGATTTATTATGGTGGTGATGGGAGTTTTCACACTTTTCTTGAGTTCATTGAATAATTCCAGAGCCAATCACTGGTTCAAGAGATTGCAGCTGTTTTCATCTGCAGCCTTCTCTGTGGGACATGGCGGAAATGATGCACAGAAGGTTATGGGTATTATCACGGTTGCATTGATTGCCAATGGTAGCATTACCTCAATGAAAGAGATGCCAAACTGGGTTCCATTGGCTTGTTATGCTGCCATAGCCATTGGCACCATGAGTGGCGGATGGAAAATTGTAAAGACGATGGGAAACAAGATCACCAAGGTTACTCCTTTTGAGGGTGTGGCTGCCGAAACGGCTGGAGCTGTAACTTTGTTCTTCACTGAAGGAATGAAATTTCCATGGAAAATTGGCGGTGAGGTCATTAAGGGTATTCCGGTTTCTACCACCCATACCATTACGGGTTCTATCATTGGTGTAGGTGTTACCAAGAGAATTAGTGCCGTGAAGTGGGGTGTTACAGGGAAACTTCTAACAGCATGGATTATCACTATTCCAATTTCCGCTGCGATGGGTGCATTGTTTTATTATGCTTGTTTGGTGTTTGGTTTGCGATAGTGCAAGTTGCGTCTGTAATTTAAAAAAAGGGCCTCAATTAGAGGCCCTTTTCAATAAATACATTAACGAAAATTTCTACTCTGCTGATTCAGCTTCCTCAACAGGAGCTTCAAAATCCAACATTGCTTTACTTTGTAATAGATTGTACCATTGGAAGAATTTACGCAAATCACTCTCATAAACACGCTCTTGATCATAACTAGGCAATACCTCTAACATAGCCTTTCTGATGTCCTTACCCTCAGATTTGTGAGATGGGCCCTGCTCGCCATTAAATACTTTTTTAGCATTCTCCATGACCTCTCTCAAGGATACGTCCTCATCTGTGGTAAACATGGAAATATCAGAAAGGGTGCTCACTTTTTGGCTAGAATGTATGGGAATTCTCTGGCCATCTATTAGTGATTCGGCGATGACGACATTCTTTCCGCCACTAATTACTTTGAATAATCCACCTTTTCCAGAAACGGTGATAATTTTATCGAGAGCTGTTTTCATATTTCAGTTTTTTTGAATGGCTTCAAATCTAAACAGGAAAGCCATTCATTTCTGTTAATTCCACTAAGATTCGAAAACTTTTTTCAGAAGTGCTGAGGTTCTGGCTACTGGGTTTTTTCTGATGTTGTATTCCTCTTGTTCCACCATGATGAACAACCCGTCTATGGCCTTTTGAGTAACGAAATCACTCAAATTTGGATTCAATTTGGTAACACCAGGGATTTTGTTGTATTGAAGGACTATGGTCTCATAGTGTTTGGTGGCTCCAACCTTTTTCAATGACTCCTCAATTACAGGTTTGAATTCAGCGTAAAGTGCTGATTGGGTTTGTTTTTTAAGAAAGCTAGTTCCCGCATTTAAGTCTCCTTTAACAATACCAATGGCATCAGAAACTGTCATGCCAGCGATAGCTCTGACGAAAATTTCTTTAGCCTTTACACCTGCATCTTCTGCAGCACGATTGATGGACAATATGGCTTGGTCAACCTCTTTTTCTAGGCCGATGGCTTTTAACTTTTGCTCTTTGGCTTGGGCGTCAGGAGGTAAAGGAATTTTGATTTTTGGATTACCGAAATAGCCATCTGTTTTTGAAACCAAATCAGCACCTAAATTTGCACCTTTGGTCAAGGCTTCTTTCAATGCATCGGCAGCTTCTTTTTCTGAAAAAGCGGGCAATGTGCTTTTTACTGGTATTGCTTGATTGGCTTTATTGCTCAAATTTTTAAGGTTTTGTGCAGAACCTAACAATGGAAGTAAGGCTAATAAGCCGATGGTCAACTTTTTCATCTTTGAAGTGTTTTGACAAATATAAATGGTTGTACTCTACTAATTTTGTGCAGATGTTAAAGGATTGGAAAATTGGTCAAGTTGTGCGTTTTCTCAATGACTCAGGTCAGGGGAAAATAACAGGCATTGATTGGGATAAAGGCGTTGCCATGGTCGAGGATGAAACGGAATTCTCTTTTCCACATCCGTTGAATGAATTGGTTTGGGTTGAAAACTTAGGTGATGAAGCCAAAAGTTATGCCCGAGCTCAGCAAGATGTTCAGGAGCACTTTGTCAGGAACACCCATGAAAATGTCATCAATCGGGTGAACAAGGAGTTTAAGATGTTGTACAAGAATGAACTGGCCTCAAGTGAGCGCAGAAGAGGAGAAGTGATGGAAGTTGACTTGCACATCCATCACTTGATGCACTCACATGATGGCATGACCAACGGAGAGATTGTTACCATCCAATTGGAGCATTTTGAGCGTATCATGAGAATTGCTGTAAAAGACAAAATCAAAAAAGTTGTTTTCATTCACGGTGTTGGACAAGGCGTTTTAAGATCTGAGATTAGACGCATGTTAAAGTCCTATTACCCTCAATGTGAATTCCAAGATGCCAATTGGCAACAATATGGCCAAGGGGCTACAATGGTAACTTTCTAATTAAGGTTTAACTTCCTCAAACACAATTGCGCCAGAATTGATGCAATAGCGCAATCCCGTAGGTGGCGGTCCATCGTTGAATACGTGTCCCAAGTGTCCTTCACATTTTGCACAGGTTATTTCAGTTCGGATCATGCCATGACTTTTATCTAGATGCTCTTTGACAGCGCTGTCATTGATTGCTTTGAAATAACTGGGCCAGCCACAGCCGGAATCAAACTTGGTGTCCGATAAAAACAGTGGAGA
>CAZNVU010000164.1:0-4317 GCA_964576575.1 uncultured Chryseobacterium sp. | reverse complement strand
CGCCCTAATAGGAACCTCGCCTTCATTTTTTGATTAGTTGTTTTTTCAGGTTCTCGTTCCTTTCGAACGCAAATTGTCAGATTTTAACAACTAAAATTCCTTGTCGTGCGCATAGTAAGCATTATTATCTCTCCATTCATTGGTTTGGCATTTTTATCATGTTCAACCGAAAAAAAAGAAATCAACACAGCGCGTTTTCCTGTGACCTCGCCTGTCGTGATTGATACGAACTCACACTTAGACTACGTTGCAGAAATTAAAGCCGTAAAGAACATTGAAATCAGAGCAAAAGTAACTGGTTTCTTGGATCGCGTTCATGTTGATGAAGGCGTCGAGGTAAAGGCTGGACAGCTCTTATTTTCGATAGATAACCGAGAATACATCGAAGACCTAGAAAAAAAGAGAGCTCAAGTAAAAACAGCCCGTACCGAAGTAAAAAGTGCCGAACTCGAACTTCAGAACACACAGCATCTTGTGAACAAAGGCGTCATTTCAAAAATTGAACTCGAATTTGCAAAAAATAAACTTGCAGCAGCAAACTCTAAAGTTGATGAGGCTATTTCTGAGGAGAAAAAGGCCAAACTCATGTTGTCATTCACTGAAATACGCGCTCCATTTTCTGGTGAAATCCATAGGCTACCCATCAAAATTGGGAGTTTAATAGAAGTAGGCACATTACTAACTACACTCTCTCAAAACGACGAGGTTTTTGCTTATTTCAATGTATCTGAAAAAGAGTACCTAGACTTTATGCATGACCTTACCAATGAAAAAAAAGAAGAACGCTTAGTCCATTTAGTGCTCGCCAATGGCAACTTGCATAAGGGTGTTGGAGTGATCGAAACAATGGATGGTGAAGTCGATGAATCAACAGGAAATATCTCGTTCAGAGCTCGTTTTAACAATACTGACCGTTTGTTAAAGCACGGAGCAAGTGGTAAGGTGAGAATAGATAAAGCATTTAAAAACGTATTGGTTATTCCTCAGAAATCCACTTTTGAAATCCAAGATAGGACTTTCGTTTACGTTGTCGAAAAAAATGGGAAAATAAATACAAGGCAGCTTACTATATCCAACAGGATTCCTCATTTGTTCATTGTCTCTAAAGGAATTGGTGTAAAGGAGAAGATCATCTATGAAGGCATCCAATCTGTCAGTGATGGCGCTCTGATCAAACAAGAATTTATTTCGATGAAGAAAATTCTTAGCGATTTATCCAAGTTATAATCAGCCAAACCTTAAAACATGATTAAAAAATTCATTGAACGACCAATCCTGTCAATGGTCATTTCCGTTTTTATTGTTTTACTTGGTGTGATTTCGCTGGTCGGCCTGCCTGTAACTCAATATCCTGACATCGCGCCACCCGCAGTATCCGTTGTAACGAATTACAAAGGAGCCAATGCAGAGGTTTGTGCAAAGGCTGTTGTCACACCATTGGAACGGGCAATCAATGGGGTTCCGGGAATGACTTACATGTCCTCTGTTTCGGGTAATGATGGCATGAGCGTGATCACTGTTTACTTCGAAGTGGGAACTGATCCTGATTTGGCAGCAGTCAATGTTCAAAATCGAGTTGCTACCATTTTGGACGAGTTACCCGAAGAAGTGATCAAAGCTGGTGTCTCTACTGAAAAAGAGGTCAATAGTGTCCTGATGTATATCAATCTCAAAAGTAAGGACCCCACATTGGATGAAAAGTTCATTTATAATTTTGCTGATATCAATGTGCTTTTGGAACTGCGCCGGATCAATGGCGTTGGATATGCACAAATTATGGGAAGCCGAGATTATGCCATGCGTATTTGGCTAAAACCTCATCGTTTAGAAAGTTATGATATTTCTGCTGATGATGTCATCAAAGCCTTGCGAGATCAAAATATTGAGGCTGCACCAGGCAAAATTGGTGAAAGTTCTGGCAGAAAATCCCAATCCATGCAGTATGTCTTGAAATATACAGGCAAACTAACTGAACAACAGCAATACGAAGATGTCGTTATCCGGGTAACTGAAACAGGTGAAATACTCAGGTTAAAAGATGTTGCAGATGTAGAGTTCGGATCAGAGGATTACGACGTTATTTCAAAAGAAAATGGCTATCCGTCTGCTGCTATTCTGCTTAAACAGCGGCCAGGTTCCAATGCAAGTGAGGTCATTCAAAATGTGAAAAACAGGCTTTCTGAACTCAAAGCGAGTAGTTTTCCGCCGGGGATGGATTATACAATTAGTTACGATGTTTCCAGATTTCTAGATGCCGCAATTGGAGAGGTTTTGAAGACGTTAATTGAGGCTTTCATTCTTGTAGCACTCGTTGTTTTGTTGTTCCTTCAAGATGTAAGGTCTACATTGATTCCAATTTTAGCCGTACCTGTAGCGTTAATCGGGACGTTTGCCTTTATGCAACTTTTTGGATTCTCTATCAATCTACTCACGCTATTTGCTTTGGTACTTGCTATTGGAATTGTAGTAGACAACGCTATTGTTGTAGTGGAGGCCGTGCATGCCAAGATGCACGACAAACAAATGGATGCAAAGTCAGCAACAATTGAAGCAATGAACGAAATTACCGGGGCAATTCTTGCCATCACACTTGTGATGTCTGCCGTATTTATTCCGGTAGCTTTTCTTTCCGGACCTGTTGGTGTTTTTTACAGGCAATTTTCGCTAACAATGGCCGTTTCGATTGTCATTTCTGGAATTAATGCACTCACCTTAACACCTGCATTATGTGCGCTCCTTTTGAAACCTATTCACGTACCGGAGAAAAAAAATCTTATTCAACGCTTTTATACCGCCTTTAATCAGCGTTATGATCATATTTCTGAACGCTACCGAAAGCTCCTCTCTCTTATTGTCAATAGAAGAGTTTTGACCTTTGGCATTCTGCTCGGATTCATAAGTCTTACATGGGGTTTAGGAAAAATCATTCCCTCAGGATTTATTCCAACAGAGGACCAAGGTGCCATTTATGTGAGTGTCACTACTCCGGTAGGCTCAACACTTGAAAGAACAGAAACGGTCATGAACGAGATTGATAGAATTAGTCAACAAATGTCAGAAGTTGAATCCATTTCTAGTTTATCAGGCTACAGTATGGTCACTGAAGGAGTAGGAGCATCTTATGGCATGAGTACCATTAACCTCAAACCCTGGGATCAAAGAACCAAAAATACAAAAGAAGTAATAGCGGACTTAGTGGAGCGAACCAAACACATCAAAGATGCTGAAATTGAGTTCTTCCCTCCTCCCGCCGTTCCGGGTTTTGGCAATGCAGATGGCTTTGAGTTTCGTCTGTTAAACAAAACCGGACAAAATGATTTGCAGCAAATGAATGACGTGTTAACCAAATACATCAATGCTTTAAAACAGAGACCAGAAATTGGTGATGTTTTCTCCACATTTAATCCAAACTTCCCGCAATACTTAATACAGATTGACCCTGATAACGCCGCAAAAAAGAACATAACGCCTGACGCAGCCATGTCCAATTTGCAAGCATTGATCGGCAGCTATTATGCAACTAATTTTATTCGCTATGGTCAAATGTATAAAGTAATGGTACAATCTGACCCTAAATACAGAGCTCAACCAGATGACATACTCAAATTACGCATCAAAAATTCAAAAGGAGAAATGGTTCCCTATAGTGCATTCACAAAAATTGAAAGGGTTTACGGACCCGAACAATTGACTCGTTACAATATGTATATTTCTGCAATGCTCAATGGTTCTCCTGCCAAAGGATACAGCAGCGGTGACGCCATTAAGGCCATCGAGCAAACGGCCGTCAAACAATTGCCAAAAGGATATGATTTTGAATTTTCGGGCATGACCAGAGAAGAGGTGTTGTCTGGAAACCAAGTTGTTGCCATTTTTGGAATCTGTTTGTTGTTTGTTTATCTTTTACTTGCCGCCCAATACGAAAGCTTCTTTCTTCCCTTGCCTGTATTGCTCTTTTTGCCGATAGGCATATTTGGTTCGCTCTTCTTTTTATGGCTTTTTGGTTTAGAGAATAACATATATGCCCAAGTTGCAATGGTGATGCTTATTGGTCTATTGGGTAAAAATGCAATTCTAATCATTGAATTTGCCATCTTGAAACAAAGCGAAGGAAAAACCATATTACAAGCCGCCATAGACGGTGCAGAAGCACGTTTGAGACCAATTCTAATGACCTCTTTCGCGTTTACAGCTGGGCTTATTCCACTCATGTTGGCCTCTGGAGCCGGATCAATTGGCAACCGAACAATTGGCGCTGCAGCCGCAGGTGGAATGGTACTTGGTACCGTCTTTGGTGTAATCATCATTCCAGGTCTT
>CAZNVU010000163.1:0-4338 GCA_964576575.1 uncultured Chryseobacterium sp. | reverse complement strand
ACTTTCCCTTTTGATCCTCTCTTTTTTTCAAGTTCACTTCTTAGTTTTTTGCTTTCTTGAAATGAATTTAAATAATGAAACAAAAATGTTTCAATATTTCCAGCAGACTTTTCAATTATTGATTTAATCTCGTCCCACATATCAATTGCTTCATCAATATCATTTTCTTCTACAGCTTTACATATTTCATTCTTGATTAAATCAGATTGAGCTAATTCTAATCCTCTTGCATTCAAAGTTTTGAAAAGAAGCACTTTGTCTGCATTTTTTTCAGCTGTCATTACTATGAATTTTGATTCAAACAGCTTATCCAGGTAATCTATGATTCCATCAATACCTAAAGTGTCTTCAATTTCTTTCAAATTCTTATTGAAATAGCTTTGTGAGGCCTTGATAATTAATTTATGAGATGAAATTGTTTTATCTATTACATTTTTATGATCTCTCCCTCTTATTATCTCTGCAAATAATTTATTGTCTCTTTTACCGGTTTCAAGGCGAGGGGTTTGATTTTGGTTTAGATCCTTTAGTTTTTTAGAAACTGCGAAAATGCAACCATTTATTTTCTCAATAGATTTATCGATAATGGTTTTGGTTTTTTTGTCTACCTTATTTTTTTCAACATAATCGAGTAAATGATTTTTTATTGCATTAAGGAGTAAAAAAAAGGTTGTAATCCGTTGCTGACCATCTATAATTTCAGCTGGTTTTTTATTGTCATCTTCGCAATAGATTAATAGAGATCCGAAAAAATGACCTTCATCCTCGTTGGAATCATTAATATCATTAAACATATCAGAAAATTGTTCATTATCCCAAGAGTATTCTCTTTGATATCTGGGCACGCATAATTTCTGATACTTTGTAAGTAAATCGTAAACTGTAATTGGGTCTTGTGTAACTTTCATTTGGACTAGTATTTAGGCTGACAAATATAGCATTAAGCATTAAGAAACTGTTTCCAGTCGCGTTCATCGCGGAAATTCACCAATAGTTGCTCGAGGTCATTGAGTTGGGACATGCTTTTTATTCTATGGTTCTAATGTACTTTATTTTGAATGTAGGATTGTGGTATGTTGAAAATTTGTATTATTTATCAATAAAAGGTCAAAGTGCTGTTTTCATCGACTTAATATAGTTTTCTGTTTCTACTTAGCGGGTTAATGTGTCGAGTAAGTAATTCTTTTTTTGATGTTGTAAAATTGAATGATTTTCCTTTTAATAATTCTCTTTTCATTAGATTATTCAATAATAGTCTGACATATAGGGTCAAAATAGATGTTCTCAAATTGTATTGACCTTATTTGACAACGATTGTTTGTTCGTTTGTGTCTATAAAAAATTTTAATCATGAAAAGAATCCTATTGTTTTCCCTTTTGATTGTATCCGCTATACAGTTAAATGCCCAAGCAGCGTCCAAAGAAAAAGAACAAAGTAATGCAGAGATTTTTTCCGCTAAGTCAGGCGCATTGATGCAGAAAGAGTTCATAGATTTAGACAAAGTAAAGAGTTGTGAGATTCAAGTAATTCATTTTACGGATTTAATTTCAGGTTCAAAAGAATCGGGATTGAAGTTTAGTATGGATGTAGCTTCCTCTTATTCAACAGATACAAAATCTGCTATGCTAGATTCAGATGAGATTGAAGGGTTAATGAAGTCGATTAAGCTGATTCAAGAGAAGGTTTTAGTGACCACACCATCAACTTACACGGAAGTGTACTATCGCAGTCGAAGTGGATTCGAAGCCGGATGTTTCACAAGTAAAGGCTCATGGTCATGTTATCTCAAACTCGAGAAATATGATAGTAAGAGTTATGTTTGGATCAATGCAGAAGAACTTACTAATCTTTATACAATTCTAGAGCAGGCAAAATTGAAGATGTGAAATTGTAAGCTCAATTCAGAACCACCTGCGGTGTGAATTGCAGGTGTTTTTTTTTACGAGTGGTCATTGTTTCTGCTGAAATGGTGTGTACACTTTTAAGGTCTTAGATTATTCAAAGCAAATTACCCGCAACTCCCCAGCCTGCCTATTACTCAATTAACCTCGGTACAGCAGCGCAATCTCACCATTTTCAGACAGGATCTTGTTTATCCAGATTTTATCGGAAGGGTTATTGCCATGAACACCAAATTGGGTGACCAAAAGGATGGGGATGCGGTGATCCGCAGTCCCCATTTCTCCCGATGTGGCCAAGTCAATTTCTTCCTACAAATTGGGAATCAAGGATGGGTAGTTGAGGGGGTATTTGAATTTTTTCATTTTTCAATCCTCTCCCCCAATACAATCACAGCATTGTCAAGAATAGTGATGGGGCTGAACCCCATCACTCGTTTCATGGCATTGTGAAGGGCAATGACCCTTCTGGCTTGCTGGCGCGATCCGACAAAGCCGGTTTCAACCGTTGTATTGTAAGCCTCCACCAATTGCTCGGGAGTGAACCGCATCAATTCCTCCAGGTATTGCTGAATGGGCTCCGCATCTTCCTTGCGACCAAAGAACACATACTTATCCATGGCGCTCCGTATTTTTTGATTCGACATGGTGCGGGTAACCCATCGCAACAAATTCATTCTGATTCGCAATCAACGTTCCTCCCGCTGGAATGGAATGACTGAATTTCAATCCTTCCGGTTCAAAGTAATAGGCTTGGTTGGCATCCAATACAACACACAATCGATGGAAATTTTTTTTCTGCGCATCAATCTGCTGTTTGAACCTCCATATCGAATGGAGCAACAACGATTGTTGTTCTATAGGATCATCAGATGGCGTTTGAATCAATATCCCTGTCATCCCTTCTTGTTGCTCCTTCACAAAATGAATGGGGATTTGCATGTAGATGGCATAGTGTAATCGGATGATGACATAAGGGAATTTTCCATAGCCCATTTCGACATGGCTACTGCGGACAGGAAAGCCCAATTCTTTCTCAGGTTCTGTGCTCATTTTGTTTCAGTTTGGGTAATGGTTTGAATGGATTGGATGTGCTGCAAGTCGAACGGAATGGGTAGCGGAATAATCAACACATACGGACATTGTGACTGCACGTCAAAGTCGCCTTGAGGCTGGTGGTAGGCGTAAGTGGCGCTTTGAAATTGGAGGTTTTCGTCCAGGTGCAAGAGCAGTGCATCACGCAGTTGCGACAGATGCAAGGTGGACAGCAAAGCCCCATGGGTGAAGTGGAGCAGGATGGGAAATTTGTGTTCCAAGACAATAGGAGGAACATCAATGAAGGTGGAGGTTACGGTAACCTCGGTGGTGTGGAAGTTGACTTCCAGACCTGAAGACAAGCGAACGGCAAGTTGCTTTTTCATACAAATAGAATTAAGTTAAACAATAATTTTTCTTTGTACTTAAAACGAGAAATGGGAGATACGTTGATTTTGGCTTGTGGCCCGTATTGTTTTACCACCGTGGTGTCTACACTCGGTTGGTACCATTTAAGGTTCGAAATACGTGGCAAATGTATACAAGTTTTTTTTCGCTGCAAGTATTTAGTGAATTTTTTTAAGATTTATTTTCTTTGGCAATTTCATTTTGGTATTAAAGTCAACGTTTTTTTCCTTTTCTTAAGGAAATATTTTTTCGAATATTTTTTAATGCGAGTGAAATTGAGTTGTAAGTATGAAGTTCTTTTTACAACGATTGTTTGAGTGTTGGTGTGTTGGAGACAAGGGATAGGATTATTCGAATTCTGCGATGCAGGCCCCATTTTTATTCTTGAAAATAATTTTTAAAAAATAAGATAAATGGGCTGAAAGGCTTGATTATGCTCGATTTATCGCGATTTACCGCAGTATACCGCATTAAACCGCGGTAAATCGCAGTGCATCGAGGAGCATCGTCAAATGGAATGACATTGGCCATTTTGGTGTCACGGTCTGTATCGATTTATGATTTATTGTTCCATTGATGACAAGAGTGAATGATAAAATTTGTAGATTCATCATCATTAAATCTTTTGGAAAGATGCGTAAAATTCATTTGGTTGGTTTCCTTTTTTTAATCACGAGCTGGATTATTTCTTGCTCGAATTCCGTTCTTGAGAATGAGAGATTCATCTCATTTGAGAGTCATCCAAGTGAAGTAAAAATGTATTGGAAAGATGACAGCGGATCAGCACTGGGTTCTTTAGAAAACTTAAAACGGATGGTTGAGGAAGGTGGAAAGCATCTCAAATTCGCAATGAACGGTGGTATGTTTTTGACCGATCTCTCTCCCCAGGGGTTGTACATTGAAAACGGAAACATTGTCAATTCACTAAACACGAAAAAAGCAAGTGGGAATTTTTATTGGCAGCCCAATGGTGTCTTTTATATCAATAAGAGTAAC
>CAZNVU010000162.1:0-4367 GCA_964576575.1 uncultured Chryseobacterium sp. | reverse complement strand
GTCGTAAATGGCAATTTCAGTTATTCCCATTTTCCTTTGCTGAACTCGTAAAACACCATGGGTTAATTGAAGAAAAAAGAATGTTACCTGTGCGCTTACTCTATGGCTCGTATCCTGAGATAGCGTTGAATAGTGGAGAAGAAAAACAACGTCTGAAACTACTGACAGATAGTTATTTATACAAAGACATCTTGATGTTTGAAGGACTGAAAATGCCAGATAAACTCGTTCATCTCTTGCAACTATTAGCATTTCGGATTGGTACTGAAATAAATTACAACAATTTATCAAGAGAACTAAAAATTGACAATTCTACCGTAGAGAAATACATTCAATTGTTGGAAGACAGTTTCATCATCTTTCGATTAAAAGCGTTAAGTCGAAACCATTCAAAAGAATTAAAAAAAGGACGGAAAATCTATTTTGTAGATAACGGTGTGGTTAATGCATTACTTGGGAATTTCAACTTACCAGAAAACAGAGCCGACATCGGAGCCTTGTGGGAGAATTACGTCATCAGTGAAATTTATAAAAAACACCGTTACGATAATCGTTGGGTTAATTTCTACTTTTGGAGAACACAAGATCAGCAAGAAATCGATTTAGTAATCGAGGAAAACCAAGCATTTCATGCATTTGAAATCAAATGGAACAAAAACGCAAAAGCTAGACTGAGTAAAACATTCTCTCGGAACTATGAAAACCATTCATTTAATGTTATAACACCTGAGAACGTGGAGGATTATTTGCTAGATTAACCTTTTCTTTAAATTAAAAGTTAAACAACACCCCAGCATTTACTGGCGAAAAAGCAGGACCCTTTCCTTTTTCGAAAAATTCGGTCAATCCATAATTCACGTATAAATTAACGTTATGATAACCAATGATTGCAGTTGCATAAGCTTGAAAAGGATTTAAATTAAAGTTGGATTTAACGCGCTCTTTTCGCGTTTTGTCGTCCTCTTCCCATTTGGTTTTCAAACTGGAACCGATACGAATTCCTCCAACCACACCAACTGAAAGATGCCAAGCTTTTTCGGGATTTTTGTTCGTATTGAATTCCAATAACAATGGGGCCTGCAAATAAGTGGCTCTCAATACATTTTTGCGATAATCGATAAAACCATTCGCAACCCCAAATGTTGAATCTTGATTCGAAAAAACATCTACATTATTTTTCAACATGTAGCGATTCCATTGAATTCCAAGTCCGGCTGACAAACCAATATATTCTTTAAAAATCGGGAATCTTTTTTCGAGCAAATTGAAATTAACTCCAATACTCCGCGCATAATCCAATTCAAGAAATTCAGCATCGTTTGCTGAACTTATTTTTCCTGAAGAATTCAAAAAACCATTGGCCATTATTCCAAATCCTGCCCAATGCGCGAAATCATTTTCTTCGGCTTTATCCCCGTCGAACTGATGTTTAGCCTCATTTTCATTTTGAATATTTCCATTATTATCAATAATAACTTTCTCATCTATAATAATTTTTTTCTGACCTTTTTTATCCTTGCCTTTATCCTCTATTATAACAATTTTCATTTTTCCCAAGTTGATTTTGGTTGAATCGCTCTCCTCTTTAATTTTGATATCCACGAATTCTTCTATCGTGTCATTTCCTCCGAAATTATTGTTAATGATAATTGTTGTATCTCCAACTTGAATGATTGTTTGTTTCTGCGTTCCGTCTGCTTGATCTTCAATAGTCATAAAGCTTTTGTCAGCAGTTTGTATGATAGTTTGGCGTTTGAGATCACCTTCAAAAACATCTTTGATAATTGTAATTGTATCTTTTCCTTCTACAATAACTTGTTTTTCAGTTGACTTAATTTGTGCTCCAAAGAAGCCGTAAGTTAACAATGCTGCTAATAATAAAATTATTTTCATATTATTTGATTTTGCTTTAAGACGCCTACGTTCATATTTTGTTACAGACAAATTTTAATTTTTTTCAATACTAAATTTCCCAATTCGAAGGTAAAGCGAACCATTTCCTTTTTCCTGCTTACGCAAGAACAAAAATGAAATACCTAATGTAGATGAAATCTTGTTAGAAAGAGAAGCAAACATTTCTTCTTTTGATGGATTATCTTTCCCGAAAAAACGTTTTTTCAATCTAGAATTTACAAATTCAATTGGCGTTAAGGTATTACTTACATCTCGAGAAATCTTCGCTAATTCATTGTTAGGTAACGTTTCTTTTTTCTCCATGTAAGTTTTTGATGAATTTGTATCTAAAACATGAGTTTCAATTGCCATTTCAACTGGTGAGAACAAAGTTTCTTTTGGTTCTAACAACGAATCTTTTTTCTGAACTAAGGTTGTGTTAGGTAATTTTTGCTTATCAAATATATTATCTTGTATATACGAGTTATTTTCAGTTGTTTGAATTGGTTTCTCGACTTGCGGCTTCGCGACTTCTTTTCGCATGTTTGATACTTTTTTCATCACGACATTTCTCTGCATTGAATTAGAACCAAAAAACAACCAAATACCAATTCCAATAACCATTGCAGCGGCACTCCATTTGGTCAACGAATTAAAAACAAATACGTTCCCTTCTTTTCTTTTTAATTGACTTACATTTGGGAATACGATTGAATCATCTGAAGTAAGACGCGTTTTTTGATAAATAGCGAATTCTTTTTGAGCATCTAAATTATCAATCAAATAATTATTAAAGTGAATCATTTCGGCTTCAGAAAGAACATTTTCAGCTGCTGCGATCTGGATTTTTTCATCTATTGTACCTTCTTGAATTTCTTGAAAGGCAGTTGGCTCGAATACCCTATTTTTCTTCAATGATACTTTATTGAAATTAGGCTGATTTTCTTGACACAAATGAACTAGTTCAAAATCTGGATTGTACGAAGGATTCTCTTTTAAAAATGTTTCCAATTCCAACAATTCATTATTCTTCAGATTTCCTTCGAGAAAATCCAAGAGATAGGCTTCAATATTTTCTTTTGTTATCATATTAAAACCTCCAAATGACCTATATAAGCTCGTAGAAATTTACGTGCTCTGAAAATGTAAACTTTAACCTGCTGTTCACTTAAACCTGTAATTTCACCAATTTCTTGGTAGGAATATCCTTCATAATCACGCAGAAGAACGACTTGCTTTTGAATTTCCGGCATTTTTTGGAGTCCTTCATCAAGTTTTTCTTTTACATCAAAATATGTTGTTTCAACGTGCATTTGACTATTCAGATTTGCTTCATACGTTTGCTGGCGTTGAGTTTTCCTTGCAGAATCTACAATTGCATTGTAAACAGTTGTAAATAAATATGATTTCATTTTGTCGGCTTCGACCGTTTCTAGTTTTGTCCAAAGCTTTTCGAAGGCATCTTGAACGAAATCCCTGGCCTGATCTGAATTGCCACAACTTTTAAAGGCAAAACGAAAAAGTCCGTCAGCGTAGCAATCAACACCATTATTGTAATCGTGAATATTCATACGTTTCGCCAGTAAGACGATTGAGTGTAAAATAGGTTACAACCAAAAGAGTAATATTGAAAAATTACTATTGCTTGTATTTATTACTATATTTTTGGAAAAGTGTTGTTTGAAAATTGTGCGTTGGAACAAACTTTCCATTTGATAGAATCAATGTCACTTGGTTCGTTTTCATATCAATAGCAGATCCTTTTGACACAAAAAGCGTGGCAGATTTTCCGATCTCAATAGAACCATAATTCTTATCAATCCCCAAAATTTCACAAGCGGAAAGTGATACAGATCGGATGGCTTCCTCTTCGGTTAATCCATAAGCCATTGCCGTGCCTGCGAGAAAAGGTATGTTACGTGTGTGCATTGCCTCCATATCACCTTCGTTTTGCAGACAAAATTTAATTCCTTCTTTTTGTAAAAGTGAAGGTAATTTAAAAGGAAGATCAACAGCATCTTCTTCGTTTTCGGGTAAATTATGTATGCGTTGTAGCATAACTGGAATTTTAGCATCTTTCAATCTTTTTCCTGCCAAATGCGCATCGTAACCACCAACAATGACAGGGAATTTCAGATTGAATTTATTCGCGAAATCAATAACATCCAAAATTTGTTGAAGCTCAGAAGCATGAAAATAAACTCTGGCTGTTGATTCCTTTTGGAAAAAAGTCTTCATGGCTTCCAAACGTTGATCTGTCTTAATAGGTTTATCGGCACTGTAAGCCAGGGCCATTTCGAAAAAGTCATTCAATTCTTGCTTTGCTTTTTCGTAATTTTCATTGCGCTTTTTTGGAGCCGGTTCAGCCCACCAACCACCTCCTTCAAGACTTGAAGGCCAGTTCACATGAATTCCATCGTCTTTCAGTAGCGTTGCATCCTCCCAATTCCATCCATTCAAAAACATTACAGACG
>CAZNVU010000161.1:0-4417 GCA_964576575.1 uncultured Chryseobacterium sp. | reverse complement strand
GAATTTTTATTGGCAGCCCAATGGTGTCTTTTATATCAATAAGAGTAACCAAGCTTTCGTTTGCAAATCGGAAAAATTCAACAATCCGAAAGGGGTGAAGTACGCAACTCAATCTGGACCGATGTTGGTCATAGATGGAAAGATTCATCCTGAATTCAAGCAAGGTTCAACCCATGTCCATATCCGCAACGGAGTGGGCATCCTACCCAATGGAAAGGTCATCATGGCCATCAGCAAGGAGGAGGTGACGTTGTATGATTTCGCCAAGTTCTTCAAGGACAAGGGGTGTCAAAACGCTCTTTACTTGGATGGATTCGTGTCCAAGATGTATTGCCCGGAGAAGGGGATGGAGCAGCTGGATGGTAATTTTGGAGTGATGATCGGAGTGGAGAATTGATAAATGTATTGGAGATGAAAAGAGGCATTCAAGTTATAGTATTGTTGGGATTGATATTGGCAATTCTATTTGTTAAGCATCGTTTGTATTTAAAGGATGAATCATTGCGAGCGGCTTTAGAGATGCAAGAAGAAGAGGTTGTGAAAGAAGAACCAAGATTAGAGTTGATGGATTATTCTGAGTTCTATATGAAAGAGGATTCAGTGTTGCTACCCAATCCATCTGGATATACTTTTCGGGTTTATCAAAAAGAGGTGAATCACATGGTTGATTCATTTCCTGAATTGTTTCAAGAGCAGATGTTAAAGCCAAGCGAAGCTTCCGATAATGCGTGGAAAAGGAACATTATAAAGTGTATGGCCGATGAGGATCAATTTTATATCCAATACTATTATTTGATGCGGAAGAGAAATGGTGAGGGATTTTGGACAGAGCCGCGAGAGAAGCTGCAAACCATTCTTATGTTATTGAATGATTTGTCGCTTTGTGAGGCAATCAGTGGCACCTATCATGGTCATGACATTTCTCGCATATTGGCAAAAACGGAATATGAGATTTATATTTTAAAGGACAATCCGCGATTACTCCTTGATCATTACAATATGTCCAAGCAAATTCATTTATACATCGAAACATTGCGTCAGTGGGTGAGGGATGAAAACAGTCATCAAATCGATTATGAGGGAGCCGACAGGATAAAGCGTGAAAAGGAATATCTAGTCATAGTGGATAAACTTGAACGGGCCATTTCCAATGGGTATTATCTAAACCATGCACGTGATTATTTTTATAATTGGTTAAGAAATGACTAGGACAATTTGTTCGATCGCTGTGTTGCTGCTTTTGGGATGTGATACACCAAGGAACAACAGCTACGCCAATTCCAACTCTGCGGAGGCGAAGCTTTTTAAATTCTCTATTTTAGATGATGCAGGTGATACCATAGCCAAGGATTTTTCGGTTCGAATGAAACTGCCATTGGATACAACGTTCATGGGTCCTGTTCCACACGTATTTTCTTACAATCAATTCGAGAAGATCGACAGCTTGATTGTGCAAGAGGATATGGCGACCATTGGTCGTGTCAATGGAGTCCGTTGTGTTGGTGAATTTGTTCGCTTAAAACACAAAATTGAAATCAGTGGATCGCAAAAGTTCAAAGCCAATTACGTTCAGGATTTAGATTGGACGAAGGTCAATGCCAATCAGGTCAATTGTTGTTTTGTCAATTGGGGCAATTCAGGTTCGGAGTTGGATAAGGCAATTGAAAAGGCATGTGAGCAAGACAAATCCTTGGCGGAGTTTTATTGGAGTTGGAATGAGGACAGTAAGAAGGATATTAACTTTTTCGAGCATGCCAACGATTCCTTGTTTCGCAAAGGTTGGTCAGCGTCCAATCAATACTTCATTACCTGGAATGAAAGAGAAGATGAAGCTTTTCACCTCATTGACGAGGGGATCATCAGCGATTTGAATGGAGATGGAATCGCAGATCGCTTATTGAAATATAGGAAACAGTGTGCTGCTGGGGTTTGTGGAGTGACGAGGAAGGAATGGGGAGGGAGGTTAGTTTTTTTTGAGTTGCAACAGATAATATATAATTCGAGATAAATATGACAAGTGATGTTTCAAGGATTGAATCATTCTATGAAGCTGGAATGAAAGCAATGGACGATTGCGAATACACAATCGCAGCCAATATGTTTAAGGCATGTTGGGAATGTTACCAGAATGCAGATTTTTCATTTTATCATGATGATACCAAGGCAACCGCTTTTCTGGCTTTGGAAAAGTACAAGTTCATTACTGCTAAACATCTCAAGCCTGGTGAGTATGATGAGTTGGATTATTGGCAGTAATTTAATTGACAGTAACTGTTTTTTAATTAATAATGAAATATGAGTGAAATGATTCGTTTTTTAAAGAAGTATACCCTATGTATTTTGGGGTTACACGTTTGGGTTGAGTATCAAGACCGTCTGCGTGAGGGCGATTTTTTTTGTAAAAATTGTTGGCGGCATATGACAGAAGAAGATCAAGATCGATATAGTCATTAATCATGACAATGGGCAAAATAGTATTTTCTATTTTTCGAGCGTGCATAGTCCCTTGACGAAAACATTAAGCCCTTGTATCATTTGTGCATAAAAAAGTATTGGATTTTCAAGTGCTTGATCAACAAGTTCTTTTTGGTAATCTTTTTCGATTGATCCGCGATGTGCGCCCCAATTGCGAAGGGCATTGATTTTTTTATAGAAATTCTTTCCATCTTTCCAGATGAAATAACTTTTTCCTTTTACTACTATGAAATAAAAGACAACTTCAAATTTCTTTCCCGCATGCCATGTTTTATCTTGTTTTTTAGTCCCGTCTTCACTGGTGAACCAAGGAAAAATCACATTCTCTAATTTGCCCGGAGGGTATTTGTCATTTACATTATCGTATTCAACTGTTTGATTCTTGTAGTTGTCCCAATTGGGATTAATTAGTGTGTTAAATATATAATTAGTAATGCCTTCGACTTGCTGATAACAGTGTATCGCAAAAAGTCCCAAGTCGCCTTTGCGCATGGCGTAATCCATTTTTACAAAATCGCTTTTAAGTTGTGGAATTAGCGATTGAATGGAGAAGTCTTTGTAAAATAGGTCGGCATGCTTGGATGCTACTTTAAGTATATTTTGCTCGTAGATTAGTTTGAGTTTGGGGTGATCATCGATGATGCTCAGATTACTTTTTCCATCTATTAATTCATAGATATCATCCCACATCCATTCATTGCCTTTTTGATTGGCAATTTGTTCGACAAAGCTCAATAGCCCTTTTAATTTATCGACTTCGTTCATCTTTTACTGTCCAAAAATTTGTTCATGGCCTTATCTAATCCCGACTTTAAAAGTAAGTCCAATATTTCATTCATATCGATTTCGCCGACAATCGTTTTATTGTTTCTCTTGACATCAAAAGCGATAGCCCAACGTTCTGCTAACTTTAGCGTTAAAGCATCGTCTTTTCCTCTAATCATTGACAAGTAATTGATCTTTCCGCCAAGGATATATTTAAGATTAAACTTTTCTTTAGGCTGGTATCCCTTGTCCAATTGATAATCCTTTTGGTACATCGCAGTGGCCTTTTCGATACCGTATCGTTCAACCAAATTCAAATACATACGGATGCCTTTAATGTAGCGCTGATTGATATTGACTTTTTCATTGACAATGATCCCGGTGACCTCTTGTCGAAATGAACGATGTTGTATCCTTGATTTTTCGGTTTGAATCTCCAATTTATTCTCGGTTTTGATAATCCTGTTCAATTCATTCTGGAAGCTTTCAAAACTGAAAACATTGACATCACAAGAAAAGGTAATGTCATCTGCATAGCGGGAGTATATGGCGTTGAAACGTTTTGCTAATCCGGCTAGTTTCCTATCGAGTCTATTACAGATGATATTGGTCAACACAGGTGATGTAGGAGCCCCTTGCGGCAAAACATTTTTTGTTTCACCGGCTTCCGTTTTTATGGTGTGGGTGCATAAGCTCGCAATGGTATAAGCTATTTTTTCTGAAGAGATGACATCAAAATCTGGATTGAGTAAAGCGAGCTTCACTTGTTTTAAATCAAACGAATGAAAAAAGTCTTTTAAATCGATGTTGTAAACGTATTGCTTACCGACATGAAGAGCTGCATTTTGAGCAACATTTCGTTGTAAAACAAATCCGTAGGCATGATTGGAAATGGGGTAGGCGTATTGTAATATAGCGCTAATCGATTTTTGAATTTCCTTGAGCCTCTTGTGCGGGGCATTGATTATTCTCTCTTTACCACTTTTCTTTTTGATCGTGAATTGAGAATAACGATCAGGACACAATTTATCGGTGGAATAGTAACTCAGCGACTGGGCTTTGATTTGAATAATCGAAGTATTTTCATCGGTATTGATCAATAACTGAAATGAATTGAGTATTTGCGCCAAATCATTAACGGATTCTACACTTTTTAAAGTGTATTTGGCGGTATTAC
>CAZNVU010000160.1:0-4443 GCA_964576575.1 uncultured Chryseobacterium sp. | reverse complement strand
CAACTCATCTCTAAACCCTTCCAATTCATCTCGATCTGTTAACCATTGTTCCACCGCTTGTAAACGTTCTTCAATGGAGGACAAATTCCGCAGGGGTGTTCTCATCCAACGTCGAATCAAACGAGAACCCATGGGATTTTTCGTGTTGTCCAATATGTCAACGAGTGCAGTGCCGCCATGGTAAGGCGTAAACAACAATTCCAGGTTTCGAACCGTAAAAGCATCCAAGCCTACCAACTGCCCTTGATCCAGTGGCGCAATTTTTTGAATGTGCGCAAGCTTGTCGTGCTGGGTATCAGAAAGGTATTGAAAGATGGCACCGGCAGCGCCAATGGCAACTTCCAAATCCTCTACACCAAAACCTTTTAGGCTTTGGGTTCCAAAGTGTTTGTTCAATTGATCACGACCAAAATCAGTGGTAAAGGCCCAATCATCCATTCTGAAAACTGCAATGCCTTCACCAAAATTGGATTTGAACCAAAGGTCTTTGTGCTTTTGGTACAACACCTCTTTGGGCTGATAGACACTCAATAATTTATGTATAAAATCCAATGAACCTTGCGCTACTTCAAACAAACCGGTAGAAACATCGACAAAGGCAATTCCCCAATCTTTTTTCCCTTCATGAATGGCTGCAAGGAAGTGATGGTCTTTGGCGTCAATTGTTTTTTCATTGTAGGAAACACCAGGGGTTACCAATTCCGTAACACCACGTTTGACAATGCCTTTGACCATTTTGGGATCCTCTAACTGATCACAGATTGCCACACGGAGACCAGCTTTAACCAGCTTGGGCAAATAAGCATCCAATGAGTGATGAGGAAAGCCTGCCAAATCAACATAAGCCGCCGCACCATTTTTTCTCTTGGTTAAAACAATGCCCAAAACCTGAGCAGCCCTAACAGCATCCTCGCCAAAGGTCTCATAAAAGTCACCCACCCTAAACAATAAAACGGCATCCGGATATTTGGCCTTGATGGCATTGTACTGTTTCATGAGCGGGGTTTCCGCTATTTTTTCTGAAGCTGAACTCATCCTTACAAAAGTAAACCCTATGGTTGGAAAAGACTACAGGTTAGACTCGTTTTTTCTGCGCCACCACCAAAATGGAAGATACACCAATGCATAGGAAATGGCGCCTATCAATTCCAATTCCAACAGGTAATAGGGCCAATCGTGCAGGACATCTAAAAAAGAACCTCCAATTGGTTTTTGTCTTAAATAACCATAATTGCCGCCCACTAAAAAATTGATAACAATGGCCATTGCAAAATAGATTTGACTCCAAGCAGCGGCTCTTAACCACGCTCCTTTCTGCGGTTTCAAGTTCATTCCCAATGCCAGATACAACACACTCCAAACCAAACCAGTATGCCCCATCATAAAGGTAATGTAGGTCAAGTGCGGAAAGGGTTGATGAATATCCGGTGTAATGATTCCGTGGATACTCCCTGCCATCACCCAGAAAAAAGCCAGCTCTGCAGCGCGTTGTTTTTTAAACCAAAGTGCATAAGCCGTTAAAAAAACAGCCCAGTTGCAAAACTCCATAGGCAGGTCATATTGGACTGACCAAAATCCCGAGTACAAACGATAACCTTGATAAGTAAACCAATTGAGGACCAACATGGCTCCCAATATTTTCCCCAAGACATCCCTTTCTTTTTGTGTCCTTGTTCTGGCCCAACGCACAGAAACAATTGGGAGCAATACCGTCAATAAAATGATGATCGCATGTTCCGTTCCCCAAAAAACAAATTGATACGTATTCATCGGTAAGGTGATTTTCCCTTTTCATCGTCCAACATGGACAGATAACTATGGTACCTGCTTTCCGCTATTCTACCATCAGCCAATGCAGCCTTCACTGCACAACCGGGTTCTTCCAAATGCTTGCAAGTATTGAATTTACATTCAGGCAGCAATGCAAACATTTCCTTAAAGTACAACGGAATATCTTCAGCACTAAGGTCCACCAATCCAAATCCTTTGATTCCTGGTGTATCGATAATCCATCCCCCTTCCTTGGTAGGAAAGACTTCAGCAAATGTGGTGGTATGTTGGCCTTTTTCACTCCAATCTGAAATATCGCCAATGCGCAGTTCACGAGTGGGAACAAAATATTGAATCAATGACGACTTGCCTACGCCGCTATTGCCGGAAAATAGAACTACTTTGTCCTTCATCATTTCCGTCAATTCTTCCATCCCCATCTTGGTTTCAAGAGAAGTCATCAATGTGGTGTATCCAGCGTCTTCATACAAGCCTATCCAATCCGCCACCTCGTCCAATTCATGTTCATCATATTGATCCATCTTGTGGAACAATAAGACAACAGGAATATCATAAGCTTCAGCACTAACCAAGAAGCGATCGACAAAACCTTTGGTAGTAGCGGGCTTGGAAATGGTCACCACCAAAAAAGCTATATCGATATTGGCAGCAACAATCTGCGCCTCTTTGGAGAGATTGACTGATTTTCGAATGATGTAGTTTTTTCGAGGAAGAATCTCGTTGATGCTCGCCACACCTTCCTCGTCTGTTTCTGAAGGGGAAATAACCACAAAGTCTCCAGCAGCTACAGGATTTGTAGTCAGTAGTCCCTTGGTTCTTAATTTACCCCTAACCCTGCATTTGTAAAATTGACCATCGTCACCGATGACATCATACCAATGACCTGTGGACTTGAGGACGCGAGCATTCATGCTCCTTGAACCGTGACGTTGAGGTCTTCTAGTTTTTTACGAATCAATTGCAAACGCTCCACTACCACCTGTTTGCTGGCAGCATTCTCTTTGGATTTCAACACCTTCTTGGCTCCCTCCAATGTATAGCCTTTCTCGCGAACCAAATGGTGAATTTGTGTAAACAACTCCATGTCTTTTTTGGAGTACATGCGATTGCCACGGGTATTTTTTCTGGGTTGCAATTGAGGAAATTCCTTTTCCCAAAAGCGCAACAATGATGCGTTGACTTGAAACATTTCTGCCACCTCGCCGATGGAGAAATAAATTTTTTCTATGGTTGTGTGTCTGTTCAGCATTAGTCAAATGATTGTCCTGATTGTGACGCCCTCTCCAGCAACGCTGCGTATTGATCGGGCGACAAATCATTGTAAAAATAATAAGCTGGATTCACTTTTTGACCATTCTTGATAACTTCATAGTGCAAATGGGGGCCCGATGAAACCCCTGTATTGCCCACGTAGCCTATGATTTGACCCCTTTTCACCTTGGTTCCAGGACGCACTGCCATTCGGCTCATATGTGCATAAAGTGTTTGGTATCCAAAGCCATGATCAATCACAATATGCAATCCGTAACCACTTCCTCCATCAGGACTTTTCACAACACCATCTCCTGTGGCATAGATTTCTGTTCCAATAGGCGCTGTGAAATCCAATCCTGTGTGCATGCGCGCCACGCGATAAATGGGATGAATGCGGTATCCAAAACCGGAAGCCATGCGTTTTAGATCTTTGTTGTCCACGGGTTGTATGGCAGGAAGACCAGCTAAAAATTGATCTTGCTTCTTGGCCAATTTCATGATCTCTTGGTAAGACTTGCTTTGCTGAATAAGGTTTTGTTGAATGGCCATCAAACGATTTTGCGTTTCAATGATTCCTTCTTCAGAGCTGTACTTGGCTATTTCATTGTACCGATTCCCGCCCACATACTTGTGGTCAATAGGCGCAGCTCCAAAGATGGTTCGGTAAATTTCATTGTCCCTCTTCTGCAACACATCCACGTATTGATCCAGCGAGTCCATTTGCTCTCTCATGCCGCTGATTTGGGCGTCCATGTATTTCAACTCTTTCTGAAGCCTGCTGGTCTCTGGATCTTTGAAGAACGAAGCGTAAAGAATGACACCCAATCCACCTATCACCAATCCCACAATAAGGTACTTCAATACCAACCATACATAGTCACGCACCGTGTAACTAATCATCTCAAAGTTGAGAGTCGTCGGATTGAATATGTATTTAAACTTTGGCAATTCCGTTTGTATTGGATTCTGACAAATTTAGGACAATCAAGGCAATTTGAGATTAGTTTTGTGTCCCATCAATAGGCATTATGACATCACAAGAGATTAGAAAACAATTTTTGGATTTTTTCGCGCAGCAAAAACATCAAATCGTTCCATCAGCACCCATGGTAATCAAAGGTGACCCAACCTTGATGTTTACCAATGCGGGAATGAATCCCTTTAAAGATATTTTCTTGGGCAATGCGCCTGTCGTTCACCCAAGAATTGCCAATACGCAAAAATGTTTGCGCGTCAGCGGAAAACACAATGACTTGGAAGAAGTTGGCGTGGACACCTATCACCACACCATGTTTGAAATGTTGGGCAACTGGAGCTTTGGGGATTACTTCAAAGAGGAAGCAATTGGATGGGCGTGGTCATTATTGACAGATGTGTATAAAATCCCAAAGGACCAAT
>CAZNVU010000159.1:0-4444 GCA_964576575.1 uncultured Chryseobacterium sp. | reverse complement strand
CCATTTGCCATGACTTGGTTCCCCCAATGTTGGACACCGTAGGACTCATACCTGCACTGCAAGCAATACTCGAGGACAAGTCCAATAAAACCAATAAAAAAATAAAACTCCACCTTCACTACATACCTCAATTGAACGCATTGGATGAATTGCATGTCTTTAGATTAATCCAAGAATGGATTACCAATCATCTGAAACACAATCAAGCCAACTTGTTTGACATTACATTTTCAAATGACAACAACCATTCCTGGAAAATAACATTAAAAGACAACGGCAATCCATTTCAATGGATTCAGCTATTGCATGAAGGAAAAGGCTTAGGTTGGAAAAATATGCATGCGCGTATACTTGCACTCAACGGACATTTAGAACAGAATCAAATTACAGATGGAAATCAGTTGAACTTAGTTATCCCAATCAGATGAAAAATATTGCCATAGTCGATGACCACACTCTTTTTCGTTCTTCACTAGCTGCCTGGCTCAATCAGGACAATCGTTTCAATGTTGTTTTAGAATGTGAAAATGGAAAAGAGTTAACGCTGTTCATGCCTCGCCATGAAGTAGACGTTGTTTTGTTAGACATCCAAATGCCCGAAATGGATGGTGTAGAAACGTGTAAATGGTTGGTTCAACACTATCCTGGTGTTCGGATTCTAGTGGTGTCTTTCATAAAGGATGTGGATGTCATTTACCAGATGATTAAACTGGGGGCGCATGGTTATTTTTCTAAAGAATCTGAATTGGATGAGTTGGCAGATGCGATTGTCTCTTCAGATTACGCCTCTTTCTTTTTCAATCATGGTATGCGGCATATCATTCAAGAGGCCAAAAAATGGGATAAGAAAAAGTCAACAACCAACATTGCGATTCAAGCTGCGCAACCAACAGAACAGTTATTCACTACCCGTGAATTAGAGATATTGGAATGGGTTAGCCATGGAATGAAGAGTACTGAAATTGCAGATAAATTAGGCATTGATACAAGAACTGTGGAAACCCATAGAAGAAACATCATCGAAAAAACACCTGCGAAAAACATGATTGGCGCCGTTCTTTGGGGAATAAAAGAAGGCTATATCAACAATCACTTCGAGTAATTAATCTCTGATGACCCAACGAAAATTAGATCTAAAAACGCTGTTCCCAAAACTCACCAAATAGATACCAGGCTTAGGGACCTGCCCCTGTATTCTGATACGCCCACCCTCCTGCACTGCTGAAATACCTTTAATGTCTCTTCCATTGACATCCGATACCACTATCCACCAATCATTTCCCAAATAAATTCCCAACTCGATAAAAACGTCCTGTCCAGGAAGAGAAGGGTTGGGAAACAACTGATGACTCTGTATTCCAAGATTAACTCCGGTGGTGAGCAGAACTGATTCATCTGTTTTCTGTTGAGCATGCGCATTCGAACATGCATACAGCGATAAAAATAAAATCAACAAGGAGTTTCTCATGGGTCAAAAATCTATCAACATGTTGAAATCTGCCTCAGTAATTTCACGGACTTCAATATATCTTTGAGAGGTATGATTTCAAGAAGCACCATTGACCTAATTTATCAAGCCGCATTGATTGAGGATGTTGTTGGAGAGTTTGTGGCTTTAAAGAAATCAGGAAAATCATACAAGGGCCTTTCCCCCTTCAGCAGTGAAAGAACTCCATCCTTTTATGTAGTGCCAACCAAAGGAATCTACAAAGATTTCTCCTCCGGAAAAGGTGGAAATGTTGTGGATTTTTTAATGCAACATCAAAAGCTCACATACCCGGAAGCATTGCGTTGGTTGGCGCAGAAATACAACATCCCCATTGAGGAAACGGAAGACAATGAGCAACAAAAAGAAGAGAAATCAGAACGCGAACAACTTTCCCGCGTTGTAGAATATGCCAATACTTGGTTTCAAGGCCAATTGCATGAAACCGAAACAGGACAAAATATTGGTTTGTCCTACTTTGAACAGAGAGGTTTTAGAAATGATACCTTAACCAAATTTCAACTGGGCTTTGCCCCTGCAGGTTGGGAAAATCTCAAGAAAGCAGCTTTGGCTGCAGGCTATAGCGCCCAATATCTTGTCAAAGCAGGACTTCTCAAGGAAAAAGAAAATGAGAATGCGGACCAAGAAGTTGAAAACAATGAACCCAACAGAACATATGATGCATTCCGAGACAGGGTCATGTTCCCCATTCACTCAGAGTCTGGCAAGGTAATAGCCTTTGCAGGACGGACGTTACAAGCTGATTTAAAAGGTGCCAAATATATCAATAGCCCCGAAAGTGAATTGTTCCACAAGAGCGACATTCTCTACGGCATGCATTTGGCCAAAAATACCATCGTCAAAGAAAATGTCTGCTACCTGGTAGAGGGCTATACCGATGTGATTTCGATGCACCAAGCAGGCGTATCCAATGTTGTTGCATCATGCGGCACAAGCTTAACGGAAGGTCACATTAAAAAAATAATCCGATACACCAAGAACATTACTGTATTATTTGACGGCGATGCTGCCGGAATCAAAGCCAGCTTGAGAAGCATTGAGATGATTCTCAAGCAAGGCATGAACGTTCGTGTGGTGCTATTCCCAGATGGTGACGATCCAGACAGCTTTGCCAGAAAACACGATAGTGATTACATCCAAGATTTTCTCACTAAAAACGCCACTGATTTTGTTCGATTCAAAACCAATCTTCTCCTTGAGGAAGCTGGAAAGGATCCATTAAAACGGGCTGAACTGATTAAAGATATTATTCTTTCCATATCCATCATTCCTGATGTTATTCAAAGAGAAGTTTATATCCAAGAGTGCAGCCAATTGCTCAATGTATCACAAGAAAGTTTGATCCTTCAGCTCAATCAAACTTTAAGAAAACAAAAAGTTCCTGCAGCCGATCTCGCTCAAGTTCAACAAGCAGATCCCACCATCAACCATGAACAAGGTAGCATTCCAATCCCTGAATTCTACACCTACTTTCAAGAAAGAGATATTGTGCGACTGCTACTCACCTATGGCGATTATGAGATACAAATCAATATTGTCAATGAAGACAACGAAGAAATTCAAACAGGCGTTTCACTTGCAGAGTTTATTATGACCAATATTGAGCAAGATCAATTGCAATTTGAAGAACCCCGATACCGAGAAATTTATCGCCAATACACGCAATTCATTCAAGAGCTCACCTATCCTGAACTAAAACATTTCACCTACCACGACGACAGCGAAATCAGTCAATCTGTGACCGATTTGATAGCTTCTAAATACGAAATCAGCAAAAATTGGGCAGCACATCAAATTTATATAGAAACAGAAGAAAAGAATCTAAGAAAGGCGGCATTGGACGCTGTGAATAGGCTCAAATTAGCCAAAATAAAAAAGCTACAAGATGATATTGTTCAACAAATCCAAGAACATATAGAGCACTCAGATAGAACAGATCAGTTACTATCCGATAAAATAAAACTAGAGTTAGCAAAGGCGAAATTAGCTGAGTACTTTGGATCTGTCATTCTTTGATCGATGCTATTCTTAAGAGCCAATTATCATTGTTCTTCACTACTACAATACCAACAGTCCTGGGAAAAATCAACTGATTCAAATCAAATTGACTCAATCCAGGAAATTGATTCAAGTTTCCCTCGAAAATAGAGAACCTATTCTCAGAAAACCCGCTGAAATCAGACCTCCACATCACCCCACCTGTATCGCTTACAGCTTTATGAATGGACAAGCTATCATCAGAAACAAATACTTTCCCTTGCCGTTTGGAAATATACCTAGGTACAATTGGAAATGTTGATTCAGCAAGGATTGGCATCCACTGGGGATGTTTAAAAGTAGTTACTTTGGAAGTTGTATCCTTCAAAAAAGAAAACATGGCTTTGAGGGGATTCTTAACATAATATTGACTGGCAACCCAGTGTGTTCCATCATAAGATTGATACTTCCATTGTTCACCTTGCCATCCGACCCATGATTCCAAAACACTGCATTGACACAAAGTATCCAATGAAAAAACGCGCTTCTTCATTTCGTCCTGATTCGCTAAATCTGCGGGATTCGTACTTAACCAAACTGTACTTTTTGCATTTCCCATCAAGGAGTCTTTCAGCTGAACAGCCTGGTTATTGGACAACCAGATGGAATCCTCAACAAAACCAATCCATTCTCCCCTATTGTAATCCAATGCAATCTTAGATGCAGCAGAAACACCAATAAAACTGAACGAGGCGTTGCCATCGCACTTGGCAATGAGAGCTCTCCAAGATGAAATCTTATCTTCATCCATCTTTATCCAAGATTGGTTATTTGTGGGATGGCTGCTCCATACCAAGCACCCCTCCCACTGAATCAAGTTTGGAACCCCGGAGAGTAGGGTGTTCAATTGGTCCTCATTCCAACGATCTGGTATGGGCAAAAACAAATACCATGAGCCAT
>CAZNVU010000158.1:0-4504 GCA_964576575.1 uncultured Chryseobacterium sp. | reverse complement strand
TCTAGATTTAATGCCCATTGATAAATAACATTCATTCAAAACCAATGCAAGACCCCGGCAGTTTAATCCTCTACTTTCCTTTTTGCAGACCGCTAACATACTCATTGCATTTTTCACTTCTGGATTTCCATTCATTCCATCGTGGGGAACTAAATCATGGATCCAGTGCAACAGATTTAAAATTTGCAACACGTCTGAACCTTGTCCGGCTATGCTGTCAAGATTGAAGCCTTTGCGCAATGCCACCAGATTGGGATTATCGCTTGCTTGATAAGAGAATTTTGGAATAGGTCTGTTATCTGAAAGGTTGTATTTGCCTGCTCTTTTTAGGATACTAGGATAATCTCCAGTTTGCCTAAGCTTTTTATTGAGTTCAGCAAATTCATTTTCTTTTCTAATGTTGTCTAAGTCTGTGTCAGTCTGCACATGTCCGTAATCATTATAACCAGCGTCTATTGCCTTCCTAAAGGAAGTTAACGCGGAGGACTTATTGTTTAAAAGCGAATAAATACAAGTTAAATTATAGTAGATGTTACCTAGCAGATAGGTGTATTGTTTCTTGTCATCCGCAGGTAATTTTTCATAAATGACAAGGTATTCAGTGAGTAAGGAATTGAATGACTTGGTATCTCTACTGTCATACGATTTATTGAATCCATCTCCTTTTTGGTTTATAAATTCCTCCATTTGCTGAGTTGGCGTAGCCTGAGCCCTAAGAAGATGTGAACTAAAAAATACCACGATAAAAAGGATAACTTGTTTTTTCATTTTTGATACTTGTTTCGATTATTCACTATTTGATTATTACTTAATAGATTAACGGAAAATAACCTTTCCTAAAGCTGTTTCCATTGCGCTTTTAATTTCAAAAGAATTGAACTTCTCATCGGATTTTTATATCTCCAAATTCAGTCTTTACGTTCAATTTCAGCGCGCCACTGCCAGTTTTCAATCGATTCTGTGATTTTAGTTCCATTTCTGACCGTTCCAATAAAATATCACCAAATTCAGTATTGAGATCCATAATGAAATCATCAATCGGATTCACTATTTGAAGGTCTATTTCACCATAACCACTTTTAACCGATGCCCATTCTTCGACTATCATGCTTTTTCCCGAAACATCCCCATGCTCTGTAAGAATGTTGTGCATGCCTTTCGACTTGATCGTCAAAATATCTCCATAAATTGTTTTTAAATCAATATCTCCTGAAATTTCCTGCGAATTAATATCTCCGTAATCAGAACTTGCCTTTAGCAATCCAGACGCGTTTTTTAATAAAATGTCTCCATAATCGGTGTCCAGTTTTACCTCACCTGATAAATCCTGAGCGATAAAATCACCATATGAGGTGTGCAAATTTGTTTTATTTCTGAGCCCGTAGGCTTCAATATTGCCGTATTCAGTTTTTAGCTGCACTTCCAAATTTTCCGGAACATCAAATTCCAATTTGTTTTTCTCATTGGTCACGCTGAAAAAACTAACCGTGACCTTGACTTTTCGGTCTAATTTAATCGTTAATATTGTGTCGTTCAATTCATAACTAAGTTCTATTGGATGTTCCCTTCCCGAAATTATAAGGCCTTTTGTCTTGCGTTCATAGGTATAACCCAATGAGAGGTCAGAACGCTTACTTCCCTTAATCAAAATTTGATCATTAAAATCACCAGAAAATACCAACACTTTCACATTCTTAAACAAGGTGTCAACCTTTAAAGTGTCATTGACAGACCGCCAAATCCCTATCTTTTTCTCAGTAGGCGATGAGAACTTAGTCAATTGATTAAAACCATTGTGCTGAATAATTTCACCGTGGTGTTGAAACTGTTGCAGAGCTGGAGTCCCGTTAACCGAAAATTCAATATTTTCTGTAAAATCCAGACTCGGCACTGAAGCAATAAGTTCCTCCGATTCATTTCCTTTTTCCACTTTGAATAAAGGTTTAGCTGCTCTGAGCATTTGATTTTTTGATGGATTGACAATATCAGCCGAAGAAACTTCTACTTTTCTCTCAAGTTGCTGCTCGTCAGATTGATGCGAACTAACCGAAGAAAAAAAGAAAAATACTCCAGTTAAGCTAAGGGATACGATAGAACACATAATCATTAATTTTTTTAGTTTGAAATTATTGGCTGTTTTCAATTTAACTGTTGGCTCACCAGATCGAAGCCAATTCGCAACATCAGAAACGCTCGTAGCCGCTTTCTCAGATCTAAGCGTTTCAAACAGGTGATTTAATTTTTCTTCAGATTTCATAATACACCGTTTTTAATTTCAAGTGACTGCATAAGCGCCAACAATTGCTTTCTACCTCTGCTCAGGCGCTGCTTTACGGCAGATTCACTTGCGTTTTGAATACCCATGATTTCTTTGATCGAAAACCCCGAAATTTCAAATAGAATGATGCACTCACTTGTTACTTGATCGAGTTCTTGTAGGCATTTGTACAAATCATTGATTTCAAATTGTTGTTCAATCGAATCATTTTCGTTGTGAGAATGCTCGTACTTTCCTTTCAACTGATCAACATATTCTGGTCGTTTCTTCTTTCGGTGATTGGCTAATATTCGCGTAGCCGTTCCAAACAAAAAGTGAAGAAATGCATCTGTAGATTTGAGTTCATCAAACTTCTCAAAGGCAACAACCAATGTGTCGTGCATGATGTCTTTGAAATGAAATTCACCGTAAACACGCGTTTTGCAATAGCGCTCAAACCGTTCATGAACCGGCTCGTATACTTGCATAAAGCGCTCTTGTTTGGTTAACTCCATTTTAACTACACTCGGGATATAGTAGTAAGTGTCTCAACTTTGAAAAAGGTGACAGCGGAACCAAAATGGTTCTAGGTTTCTTAAAAATTACTTTTTCTAATGGACCCCGGACTTTGCCCAAATTGCTGTTTGAACGCCTTAGAAAAACTAGAGGCATCTGGGAATCCATAAAGAACTGCAGTACACCATATATCATTTCCGTTCAATAAATCAATTTTGGCAAGCTCCAACCGTTTGCGCTTTTGATACTGATAAGGTGATACGCCAAAAACCTGCTTGAATACACGAATAAAATGGTATTTTGAGATTCCAATTTGATGGGCGATTTTTTCCAAAGAAAGGTTCTCCGTAATGGATTCATCAATAAGCGATTTTGCTTGGAACACCGCCCTAAAAACTTCTTCGTTAGTTACATTTCTTTTAAAATCCAGTTTGGATAAATGGTCAAAAACAAAACGTTGATCGGTGATAATGGATTCTGCAAGACTGTAAAAAAGTTCATTTTGCTGCAGATTATTCGTAAACGTTCCGGATTTTATCTTTTGATTGATCTCATTCAATGAATACCCCAAACTGGTATTCTTCACGTTGTATCTGTTAACAAAGAATTGATCGGAAAGCAAGAACTCTTTCAACTCGGTTCCATTGACATCATGAAATTCAGCTACTTCCGAGATAATATCGGATGAGATATCTATACAAAGTCCTTGAACCATTTCGGCATGATCAATTTGTACGATGGACTTAGTAAATTCGTTTCCGATGATATACTCACCGGCATTCACCTTGTATTTTTTGTCATTAGCGTAATAGATTTCTTCTCCTGACGCCACGTATTTCACTCCTAATCCAGAGAATGGACAATCCAATTCCAACTTCTTAAAGTTGGAAAAACGAATAGCATTTCCATCATGGTCTGAATAAATCTTTTGATTCATCTTGCCGCTAGTTTGAGGCAAATTATAACGGCACTGGGCAATAACAATCTATCTTCAAGAAATTTAATAAAAATTAATTCATCTAACTACATCTCTGATTGACCTATTTTTTTCAATCGAATGAAATCGATCCGCGTAATCGGAAAATTCTGTTTTCATCCACTTATCCCAAAAAGTAAAATACAATCCATAATTGCCATTGAATTTTTCGTGGTGCATGTTATGGTGTGTAGAGGCCGTTTTGTATTTCAAAAAGGGTAAACGAAGCCAATTTTTTGGATAGATTTCGTAGCCCAAATGCGCCAATAAATTATTGATCAAATCCAGTGTTTGCCACAAAAAGAGGATGGGCCAAAATATCGGAATAAACATAGGTAAAACCAGAAACGGAAGAAATTCAATTAGATTTTCCAACGGATGAAAAGCAAAAATGGTCAAGGGAGAAGGATCCGTGCTTTTGTGATGCGTTTTATGCACCCAACGATAGATCTTCGGATGATGCATGAATCGATGAGACCAGTAAAAATAGGCGTCGTAAAAGAAGAGAAGAAAAAACAATTGTAAAATCCCCCAGGTAGTTCCATATTTGTTGATGTCCCAATACAATTTCATATAACCCAATTGATCGAGCAGCGTAATCAATGCTGTCAGAAAACCTGCGAGTAGAATAGAACCGAAAGAAAATAAAATGTCATGACTAAAAAAATGCTTGCGTTTCTCACTTTTGGGTTGAATTCTTCGCCAGCGCCAAACGTTCTTCAGTCCTTTCCAAACCAACCAAAAAACGGCGATTC
>CAZNVU010000157.1:0-4540 GCA_964576575.1 uncultured Chryseobacterium sp. | reverse complement strand
GGAACCTACTTTGGTGCTACCGGTTGTGGTAAAAGCTACACCATGCTTTACCTCACCAGGTTGTTGATGAAAAGCGCCCATTTTGCCAGTCCAACCATAGTGTTGATTACAGATAGAACAGATTTAGATGATCAGCTCTCCGGGCAATTTACCAATGCCAAGAATTTTATTGGAGACGAAACGGTAATCAGTGTTGAAAGCAGAGCAGATTTAAGAGAACGACTGAAAGGAAGAAACAGCGGTGGTGTCTTTTTGACTACCATTCATAAATTCAATGAGGATATACAATTGCTCACTGATCGCAGCAATGTGATTTGTATCTCAGACGAAGCGCATCGTAGTCAGGTGAATTTGGATCAAAAAGTTAGAGTCACCACTGAAGGTGTTACTAAAACCTATGGGTTTGCCAAATATCTGCATGATTCTTTACCAAATGCCACCTTTGTTGGTTTCACCGGAACACCAATAGATGCCACTTTAGATGTGTTTGGTGATATTGTAGATGCCTACACAATGACAGAGTCGGTAAAAGATGAAATTACCGTTCGTATTGTTTATGAAGGCCGGGCTGCGAAGGTATTGCTCAACAATTCCAAATTACAAGAGATTGAAGAATATTACAATCGTTGCGCTGATGAGGGAAGTAATGAGCATCAGATAGAAGAAAGCAAGAAGGCCATGGCTCAAATGAATGCGATCATTGGAGATCCTTCAAGGTTGAAAGACCTGGCCAAAGACTTTGTTGAGCATTACGATAATCGTATTAAGGAAGGCAGCACGATTAAGGGAAAAGCCATGTTCGTTTGCAGCTCCCGACCTATTGCCTGGCAGTTTTACAAGAATATACTAGAACTCAGACCTGACTGGGCTGATGTGAGAGCATGTGAAGAAGGTGCTGAGTTAACAGATAAGGAGAAAAAGGAAATCAAGCCAATGCCTAAGATGATGTTGGTGATGACTAGAGGAAAGGATGATGAGAAAGAGCTTTATGATTTATTAGGAACATCGGAAGACAGGAAGGAACTAGACAGACAATTCAAAAACGAAAAATCTAACTTCAAAATAGCCATTGTGGTGGATATGTGGCTAACCGGATTTGATGTGCCGTTCCTGGATACCATGTACATCGATAAGCCGGTACAACGCCACAATCTGATTCAGACAATTTCTAGGGTAAACAGAAAGTTTGAGGGCAAGGAAAAGGGCTTGGTTGTCGATTATATCGGCATCAAGAAGCAAATGAACCTGGCCTTGGCACATTACAACAAAGCAGACAGTCAGAATTTTGAGGATATACAGCAATCCGTTGTAGTTGTAAAAGATCAGCTTGATTTACTGCACAAACTTTTTAATAAGTTCGACACATCCAAATACTTCAAAGGATCAGCCCTCGAGCAGCTCCATACGCTGAATATGGCATCGGAATATGTCCAAGCGACTCAGGAAATGGAGAAACGTTTCATGTACATAGCCAAGCGCATGAAAGCGGCGTATGATATATGTGTTGGTAGTGAGCAGATTTCACATGAAGAAAGAGACTGGATCCACTTCTACCTGGCTGTTCGTTCTATTGTTTTTAAACTCACCAAAGGATCTGCACCAGATACAGCACAGATGAATGCCCGTGTGAAAAAAATGATTGAAGAGGCTATTCAAAGCGAGGGCGTAGAGGAAATCTTTAAGCTGGGAGATGAAGAGATAACAGAGGTTGATCTTTTTGATGAAAATTACCTGGCAAAGATTGATAAGATCAAGTTACCCAACACCAAAATCAAACTTCTGCAAAAACTGCTTGCCAAGGCAATTGATGATGTCAAGAAGGTGAATAAAATGATGGGAATTGACTTCAGCAAGAGAATGCAATCCATTGTTGAGAAGTATAATCAACGAGATGAGCAGGACACCTTAAGAAGTGAAGTGCTGGATGAGTTTACTGATGAGATTATCAACCTATACCATGCACTTAAGAAAGAGAAAGATTCCTTCAAGGACTTAGGAATTGATTTTGAGGAAAAAGCGTTTTATGATATTCTGAAAGCGTTGGCTATCAAATACGATTTTTCATATCCTGAAGATAAACTGATTCCATTGTCACAAAAGGTAAAGTCAGTAGTGGATGATAAAGCAAAATACACGGACTGGAGTAAGAGAACCGATATTAAAGCTGAGCTTAAGGCAGAATTGATAATTCTATTAGCGGAAAATGACTATCCGCCGGTAGATAGAGATGAAGTTTACAAGGAGATATTTGAGCAAGCCGAAAATTTTAAAAAATACAAGGGATAATGAAGTTTGGATTTCGCATACCAAACCTTAATAAGAGAATTGCTGCACGCACATCAGTGAAGCGGATAATTCGCCATAATCTTGGATTCAAAGCTCCTAGAGGTTGGGGGTGGTTGACAAATCCCAAGCGAGCAGCCTATAATCGAGTATATAATAGAACATCAAAAGGTTGTTTGATTGTACTACCTGTTATTCTTTCTGGATTTGCTTTTGTGCTATTTATAATTATCAAAATTCTCCTGTAGATGCCGTACCATATAGAACGAAACGGCCAGCAGCATGGGCCATACGAGTTAGACGCTCTCAAAAAGTATGTTGAAGACGGACTTATTTTGCTTCAAGATAAAATTCATGACCCCAAAGGAGCACCATTATCTGTTCGGGATGTATTGAAGTCGAATGGTATCAATGTGAAGGTTAAGAACAATGGCAATGTTTTAAGCCAAATCAAGAGTTTTGGTACAAAATTACTTATCCCTAAAGATTCGCTCTCTTTTAAAAATCTCAAATCAGATAAGCGTTTATTGGTTATTGCCCTTGTGGGTTTAGCGCCAGCATTTCTGATTCGATTCACCGGCGCAAGCGTTATTACATTCTATGCAATTGCCCTTTATTTTTCGATGATATGGGGGTTGTTTTATTACAGTGTATTCAGTACTTCACAGGTTGTGATCAAGAAAGCAATCGGATTATTTTTTCTTACTCAGTTAGTAATTTTCATTTTAGTTGACATTTTTCAGATTCCATCAATACATCCGCTATACGCTCTGACAAATGAAAATAATGGCTTTTTGAGTAGATTAATCGGTTTCACATTTGGTGTTGGTGTATTTGAGGAGTTCGTAAAATTATTGCCGGTTTATTTATTGTTACGAAAGTCAAAGGAACCTTTGATTCCACAGACAGTTGTGTTTTATGGACTGATGAGTGGAATTGGCTTTGGCGTTTTTGAAGGTGTAGTCTATCAGTTGACTGTAAATAATCAGCTTGATTATGGCACTTCATTTTTCATGAATATTGCTCGTCTGACTTGCCTCCCATTTCTTCATTCTATTTGGGCAGGTATTAGTTCGTATTTCCTTGGGTTCGCATTTCTTTATCCCAAGAATAGACATTCTATGTGGTTCTTAGCAATTTTGATCCCTGCAATACTACATGGCCTTTATGATACACTCGGCTGGTCTTTACTTGGGCTACTGGTCTCTTACATGGGCGTTACACTGTTGGTAATTTACCTGAAGAATGCAAAGGACTTTCAAAGTAAAATTATTAAGTAGCTATTTATTTAGATTTTCAATTGCCCCCCAGCATTAAACCTACCTGTCGCTTTTGCTTCCCCTTTTCCAACTTCGATAATAACATCCACTTCGTGAGCATGGGTATTTACACCTTTGAATCGACCTTCCTTGGTGGTATGATAAATGAAGATGAATGAAACACCTGGATATTGTTTGCGTAGTTCTTCTAAGTCAGCTACATCCATTCCGGCTTTGGAAACTGAATCAATGAATACGAACTGATATGGTGTTAGGTCAGCGGGAATTCTATCTGTAATGAATAGGTTTCTATGTGAAGCATTGAGCCTTTCGATTTTTTCTTTTAGCGTGTAGCCGAATCCCTCCTCTACGGCACAGTACAACACCTTACCATGATGCTCTGCCAGATGCTTTGCAAAGTCGAGACACAAAGTTGATTTTCCGGACTTGGGTAATCCATACACCATAGCAGAAAAGCCAACTGAGGGATCGCCAATTAGCTCACGATATTTTCCCTGGAGACCAATCGTTTCAAAGTCCATTCCAAGTAGTTCACCGGAGGGAACTACAATCGCACCTTCCTCATCATCCTCGGTTCCGTTTAGACTTTTTTTTTGACCGAAAAGGTCATCACCCACGATGCCCATCAAACCGTTGAGTTCAGCTCTGCTGATTTTTAAGGTATCGGCATTACCGGCTACAAAGTTTTTCAAGCTCTCGAAAGCATCATTCAGGCGCTTGGCGTATTTGTCGCTTTTGTGGATTTTACCTTTCTGCACAGCCTTGGTCATGCGTTCAATGAGCTTCTCGGCTCGTTCCTTCATTCCCTTTTTACCGTTCAAGCTCACATAGGCTTTGAGTAAAGTAATGGAGAGCATGTTCTCCTGGCTACCGGCAATCTCCAGGTAGCGTTTAAGGTTCTTGGCATCAATCTTAATCTCTGCTGTATAATCCGGTGTGAACTGACCCCCCATTCCGGAATTAACTGACCCCCCATT
>CAZNVU010000156.1:0-4588 GCA_964576575.1 uncultured Chryseobacterium sp. | reverse complement strand
TACATGCAAGGAAAAAAATTTGCATTAACCCTTGGTATAAAAGCGGCCAAAAACGATATTGTACTTTTGACGGATGCTGATTGTTATCCTCGAACCAATCAATGGATCAATGAGATATCTGCTGTTTACAAGAATGAATGTCGGGTGGTGTTGGGTTATTCACCTTTTGTGAAATACAAAGGTTGGTTCAACAAGTTGGTCAGATTGGATAACACTATGGTGGCAATGACATATTTAGGTATGGCCAAAGCCGGTAATCCATACATGGGGGTTGGTCGTAATTTGTCTTATTTTTCTGATCTGTTTTTTAAAGTGGGAGGTTTTAAATCCAATTATTCTATCTTGTCTGGAGATGATGATTTGTTAATCAATCAAATTGCCAATAAGCAAAATACAGCGGTCATTTTTTCTAAAGATGCGCAAACCGTTTCAGAGCCCAAAAAAAGTTTTAAAGATTGGAAAATCCAGAAGAGACGTCACTTTACAACATCTCCGATGTACAAATCATCAGACAAAAGGAGATTGGTGATGCTGCCCCTCAGTTGGTTTGCATTGAACGCTTTGTGCATTTCAATAGTGATATTGCAACCCGTTATGTATCCCATATTGTCTTTCATTTTTTTACGTTGGATATGGATAGTTATCGGCACCTATCGTTTTTTGAAATTTGCTCAGCAGCCAGTAGATATTGCTTTTTTAGCTCCCATCATTGAGATTCAAATTCAAGTATTGCACGTTTGGTTCTATTTCTCTAACCTTATCAGAAAACCTCAGAAATGGAATTGATTGCGCATTTATCCTCAAAGGCTCAAGAAGATTTTCATTGGGTACAAAAAGCAAAGAGCAATGATCAGCAGGCATATTCTTTTTTAATGTCTCGTTATAAGGATTCCTTGTATTACACGGTATTTAAAATGGTGCAGAATCCAGAAGATGCTGAAGATCTAACCATTGAAGCGTTTAGTAAGGCATTTGCCAAATTGGATGCCTATACACCCCAATTTGCTTTTTCCACTTGGTTGTTTAAAATAGCATCCAATCATTGCATTGATTTTTTACGAAAAAAACGCATCAAAGCCATCAGCATTCATCAAGTTTCTAAAGGAGAGGATGGTGAATCTTATGAAATTCCCGTGAAGGATTTGGAGCTAAATCCAGCGGAGAGAATGCAGAAGAATGAGCTCATTCAGCAAATCAGAGGAGTTGTTGAACAGCTTAAACCACGGTATAAACGCATGATTGAATTGCGTTATTTTGAAGAGAAATCCTATGAGGAGATTGCAGAGGAAATGGATTTGCCTCTAGGAACAGTGAAAGCTCAATTGTTCAGAGCGAGAGATTTGCTTCATGAAATTATGAAACGATGAATGAAAATTTGTTCCTTAAATATTGGCCTGAACTAAGTGAAAACAAAGTTGATCAGTTGAACCAACTAAAAGCTTTGTATGATGATTGGAATCAAAAGATTAATGTGGTTTCGCGCAAGGACATGGAGTCCTTTCTGATTCATCATGTCTTACATAGTTTGGCCATTACTAAATATATCCGATTTCAACCAGGTAGTAGAATTCTAGATCTAGGAACAGGAGGCGGTTTCCCCGGTATTCCGCTGGCCATTTTCTTTCCGGATGTCCATTTTCATTTGGTAGACTCTATTGGAAAAAAAATAAAAGTTGTCGATGGCGTTACAGAATCCCTTGCGCTTTCCAATGTAACGTCCCAGCACGCCCGAGTTGAGGAAGTGAAAGGGCAGTATGATTTTATAGTAAGCAGGGCGGTGGCTCCTTTAGCAGAACTGTTAACGTGGACCAAAGGCAAATACTCAGGTGAGCAACGCAACGCCTTACCCAACGGATTGATATGTCTGAAAGGTGGCGATTTAAAGGAGGAAATTGCTCAAGTTAGAAGTCAATATATTGTGGAAGAGTACAAAATATCCAATGATTTTTCGGATTCTTTTTTTGAAACTAAAAAAGTCGTTTACGCAGTAAAACGTTAGCCCATCCAAGACATCCAGGCGATGAGCAGAATAAAGGCTGCAACATTAACGAGAAATCCAATTTTAAACATTTGTGAAGCACTCACATGTCCTGAAGAGTATGCAATGGCATTCGGTGGTGTGCTCATGGGAAACATAAAATCACAACTTGATGCCAAAGCAACTGGTATAGCAATACCCAGAATGGGGTACTGAAGTTCAGTCGCAATTTGGGCGACAATGGGAATGAAAACGGCAACCATGGCCAAATTGCTCATGAGTGCAGTGAGTAAAATACTGATGGCAATAATCAGTACCAAAAGACTCCACTGTCCATAACTCCATACCCCAAAAACATTTCCCAGCCAATTCATCCATCCCGCTTCTTTTAGTCCACTGGCCATTGTGAGCCCCCCTCCGAACATGAGCAAAATCCCCCAGGGCAATTGAGAGGTGTCTTCCCACCTTAAAAGCGGGTCGTTGTTAAATGAGACAAACAATAAACCCGCAAAAATCAGTGCAATAGCTGTATCATTGAACCATTCTCCGAGAAGCACAGATAAACCAGTTTGGAAAATCCAACAGATGCAAACGGCTACAAAAATCCCAAGCGTTCTCTTCTGGTAATTGGAAAGTTTGTTTTGTTCAAGCTTCAATTCATGTTCCATGGAGCTGTGAGAACGCATGGATTTGGGCATGTGTCGGGACAATATGAAATAGCCAATAAATAACAATGCCAATGAAAAAGGCAGGCCCCATTTTAGCCAAGTTAAGAAACTGACTTCGATGCCAAAGTTGCTAGATAATATGCCTGCCGCCGCAGCATTGGGGGGAGAACCCATCAAAGTTGCCATTCCTCCGATGCTCGCGGAGTAAGCTATACCCAATACCAAATTGCGATGAAAATGTGCATCCTCTGGAAATAAATGAATCACTCCTGCTGCTAGTGGCATCATCATTATTGCGGTTGCCGTATTGCTGATCCACATGCTAATGATATAGGTGGTAATCATGAATCCAAAAAGAACGGAACGATTTGAATTGCCGGACTTATTCAATATTTTTTTAGCCAGAACTCGATGCAACCCGCATTTTTCAAAAGCCAGAGACAGAAGAAAGCCTCCAAGAAAAAGAAATACAAAACGGTCACTGTAACCCTTGTAACAAGCTTCTATTGTTAGAATTTTTGTTGCACTGAAAATCAATATCGGCAGCAACGCGGTTATGGCCATGGGGACTACCTCTGTCAGCCACCAAGCCAACATCCAGGCCACTGAACCAGCGCTAATTCTCATCTCAAAAGAAAATGATGATGGCAAAATGAAAAATACCAGTCCATACAACAACGGTCCTAATACAAGATGAAACACTTTGTTATGCATGTCTGCAATTTAAGGTAAAAGTTTACCTTAGCAAGATGAAGAAGGTTTTGCTGATGTTCCTGCTCTTACAATCGATTGGCACAATAGGTTTTGGCCAAAAGGAGAAAATGCAATGGTTTGCCGATGCCAAGTTGGGAATATTTATCCATTGGGGGATTTATGCTGTTAATGGCACTGATGAGTCGTGGGCTTTTTACAATAAGAAGATGTCTCATTCAGATTACATGGAGCAGATTAATGGCTTTTTGGCGGAACAATATAACCCTTATGAATGGGTGAATTTGATTAAAAAAAGCGGTGCGAAGTATACGGTTTTGACATCCAAACACCATGACGGGGTTGCATTGTGGAATACCCAAGCCAATCATTGGTCAATACCCAAGCACTCACCCGCAGGTAAGGACGTTCTTACGCCGTTTTCTGCAGCAGTGAAGGAGGCCGAATTAAAGTTGGGCATTTATTACTCTATCTTGGATTGGTCGCATCCTGATTATACAGGCTTTACAAAGGATAGTTCAAGATATGCTATAAAAGACAACCCGGTGCGCTGGGAAAGATTTGTACAATTCAATAAAATCCAATTGCAGGAATTAATGGTTCAACAGAATCCTGATTTGTGGTGGTTTGATGGTGGGTGGGAACATTCAGCGGAAGAATGGCAAGCACCTATGTTGGGTAAGATGTTACGAGAGCATAATCCCAATGTTATCATTAATGCGCGATTGAACGGTGAGGGTGATTATGATACCCCAGAACAAAATTTCCCAATCCAAAGACCAGATGAGAAATATTGGGAGTTGTGTTTAACGACAAACAACAACTGGGGCTACCAACAAAATGATAAGAATTGGAAAACGCCAGAGGAGATTATTGCTATTTACACTGATGTAGTGAGTAACGGGGGGAATTTATTGTTGGATATTGGACCGATGGAGAGTGGCGAAATTCCCAAGGAACAGATTGAAATATTAGAAGCTTTAGGGGATTGGAATAGAATGAATGGAGAGGCCGTTTTTGGAACGGTAGCTGGACTTCCTTTGGGACATTATTACGGCGGATCGACGTATTCCAAAGATTCTACCTGTATTTATCTCTTCCTAAATGGCAATGAATCAGGACCGATACAGTTAAAAGGGCTAATGAACAAAGTCTTGAAAGCTCGGTTTTTGAATGGAGGAGGAGAGAAAGAGGCAAAAGTAGTGGGTAACATTTCTTGGAGACAGAAACC
>CAZNVU010000155.1:1375-4693 GCA_964576575.1 uncultured Chryseobacterium sp. | reverse complement strand
ATGCCAATGGATCGGTACAACCGGGAACTTCATTCTCATTGCAAATGCCATCGTTATCTGCATCGCTAATGCATAAACCATCACAGTTCAAATAAGATTGCAATGGATAGGTACAACTCGCATCATCATCCGTTGCGCCATCATTGTAATTACATGCCAATGGATCGGTACAACCGGGAACTTCATTCTCATTGCAAATGCCATCGTTATCTGCATCGCTAATGCATAAACCATCACAGTTCAAATAGGATTGCAATGGGTAGGTGCAAGAGGCATCATCGTCCGTTGCTCCATCGTTGTAATTACACGCCTCTGGATCAGTACAACCCGAAACTTCGTTCTCATTGCAAACACCATCGTTGTCGGTATCGTTCTTGCAACTTCCATTGCAATTCAAATACGTTTGAGATGGATAAGTACAAGTTCCATTGTTGTCCGTTGCTGAAGCATTGTAGTTACATGCTGTTGGGTCGGTACATCCGGGAATTGAACATACTACATCACCGCCATCACAATTATCATCAATTCCATTGCCACATACTTCAATGGCACCTGGATAAACAGACGCGTTACTATCGTTACAATCTCCAGTTATTAATACATAGTTCGATCCTGGGTTTGAGCATGAACTATAGACATCCAAATCTCCGTAACCATCAGCATCTGAATCTAGGTAATAATTTGTTGTAGCAATTCCTTCATCGATACTTCCATCGCAATCGTCATCGATATTGTTACATATTTCTGATGGCACATTTACAATTGATGCGCTTCCAGTAATGATTGCATTGTCCTGAGTTTCAGCAGGAGTAGTGAAACTGCCAACTGACGCACCGAAAGCTATAGAAAATAATCTGGCAGAGCTGACATTAGAACTGTATCCAGCTCTCATTTCAAGAGTAGATACTGCATCAAAATAATTGGCCATAAAAGAAGCAGTATTCTCAAAGGTTATACTTGCCAATCCTGAAGGAATACCATAAAATCGAGTAAATCCAGGACGATAGTTTGGTGTGATAGTTAACTGACATGCATTGTCGACTGTATAGCTACTCAAACCATTCAACTCGATAAACTCTGTCGCTGAAGCTGATGAACCATCCACATCTACACCAGTGACATAAAAGTTCTCTAATGCCACTTGTGTGTTAGTGCCCGACAAATAGAATTTGAATGAAAAGTCAACATAACTGCCCGATGATGCAGTTGAGTTAATCTCTGGTTGGAAACGTGAGGAGTTACTTCCATCATTGTCGAAAACAAAATTAGCTGCACTTGTTCCAACATTTGATCGTGCTGTGATTGTTGCCCTTACATCAATCGCTTGTCCGGCGATGGTAATGGCATTGGTTTTTCTATAAACGGCATTCACTTGCTCATCTGTACCTGACAGCAAAGACCAACCAGATAAATTGATTGTCTGAAAATTGACATCATAAATTGGAAAACTCGCAATGGTTGAACTAACCGGTGTAGCCTTCAATTGAAAAGTCTCAGCACTCTCATTTGTCGCGTCAGCTATTAATGGAGTTCTAACCATTAAATATCCGGCGGATGGAATAACAACATAAGAAGAATAATTTACCCATGAAGTACCGTTGTAAACTTGTAAATTTGAAGCTGACGTTGAACCAAAATCCTGACCACCGCCTATTGCCGTACCATTCTGTAATTCAAGGGTTAAGTATGTATTGGCAGCTCCAGAAATAAGAAACTCAACGTAATCATCACAAGCTTCAGTTCCTCCAGAAGAACTTACCGTCAATCCTCCATCATTATCCACAATTGTGATGGTTCCACTTCCATTTGAAATGGATACATTCACTGGATTAGAAAGCAATAATTCAAAGGTCTCAGGTCCTTCTATGTCCGAATCATTTGAGATAGGAATGCTAATTGTCAGCGAAGTAACACCAGCAGAAAAAGATAATGTTCCTGAAGTTGATGTATAATCAGTTCCACTTGTTGCTGTTCCATTAACCGTGGTGTAAGACATTGAAATCGAACTACTGGAACTCGCAGTTAGTGATACAGTTAAAACAGCACTTCCTGCCGCCTCATTGATCGATACATCCGTTATGCTTGCGCTTATGAAAGTTGCTAAATAATTATTCAGTGCATCCAACAAACCTGAAGTAGCTGCGTTACCGGATACAGATCCCGGTACGGGACTTATTGATAATGTTTGATTATTGAAAGTAAGCCCAATATAATTGCTTGAAGACAAGGCATACGTCGAAGAGCCATTGCTACCATTTGTTGAAACATTTGTAGCAGTTGCAGAACTTGGACTAAACACCATTGTTGTGACAGAACCGCTTGGCGCTCGCCATTTGACAAATCCAGGAATCGAACGATAAGTACCTGCAGCATCATAGAATACAACAGAACCAATAATGTCATTTCCTTGAGCAACAAATATATTGGAAGGTGAATCTTGCACAAATTGTAGGTTCGTGAACCCTAAACTATTCGTGTAGTAGCAAGTCCCAGCCGAATTATTACCTGTGTTTAGCCCAACAAAACCATTGGAAAAAGGCACAGACAAAAGATTCTGAGAATGAATAGATCCAGCAACCAACAGGGTCATTGCTGTAAGAGATATCCAAGATGCAATCATAAACAGTCTTGAGGAAGACTTTACTTTATTACTTATCATTTCAAAAAAGTTAGTTTTTCTGCCTACGTATTAAAGTGAAAGAATGTTTCGGCGGTGTGAAGATATATCAAATTACATAGAGACCAGAGAATCTACTTTGCAGTATTCAACAGATACGGTTTTATAACTCAAAATATGCATGAAACTAATACTTTACAAAACGCTCCGCTTGCTGTGCTCTGAACTTACTTGAAAAACCAATCGTCAAAGCATAACTCCAATCAGCTGACCGCCTTGTAAAGCAACCCTTGAAAACACCTGCATTGTGTTCTACCAAACGCCTGTGCAAGTCCATCGTCTCTCCGATGTAATAACGATCTGTTCGTTCACTGTATATAATGTACAAGTAATGCATAAAAAAAGCCTCCATTGGGAGGCTTTGTGGGAGTTACTGGGTTCGCAGCGAAGCATCGCTGCAGTGACCCCCTATTCGTTCTCAAATCGATCTCTAAGCCATTCCCAATCTAAAATCAACTTTTCTGTAAATTTCCTTGAGTTCATCCGTTTTACAAAACGCTCCGCTTGCTGTGCTTTGGATTTATTTGAAAAGCCAATCGTCAAAGCATAACTCCAGTCAGCTGACCGCCTTGTAAAGCATCCCTTAAAAACACCTGCATTGTGTTCTACCAAACGCCTGTGCAAGTCCATCGTCTCTCCGA
>CAZNVU010000155.1:0-1275 GCA_964576575.1 uncultured Chryseobacterium sp. | reverse complement strand
AGTAATGCATAAAAAAAGCCTCCATTGGGAGGCTTTGTGGGAGTTACTGGGTTCGAACCAGTGACCCCCTGCTTGTAAGGCAGGTGCTCTGAACCAGCTGAGCTAAACTCCCATTTGATTGGGGTGCAAATATAATATCAATTTCTATTAATCCAAAAAAAAATGGCATTTTTCACTACTCATCAACAAACTCAGCAAATACAGGTCTGTGATCTACCCAGTTCACCGCTGGCACCTGGTATTTGATTGTCTGCCATTTATCCTGAGGAGAGAGAATATAGTCTATTCTGAAATTGGGAAATCTTCCAACATAGGTGGAAGACATACCCCAACCAGCTTCAGTAAATGAATCATTCATTCCAGAACTCATGGTGTGATATGTGTAAGACTGCGGAGGATCGTTAAAATCACCAACAATCCAAAATGGATACGCGCAACCCTTTGTATGCTGTTTCACAATATGCACTTGACCTTCCCGCTGAATATAGGCACGCTGCATTTTATCCAATATTCGGAACCACCCTTGCTTCTCCTCTACTTGGCTATCGATTACGTCATAATCCTTCATTTGAAATCGGATACTTTGAAAGTGAACGTTGTAGATACGCAGCGTATCTTCTCCTTTTTTCACATCAATAAAAATGCAGAAATTGTTCGTCTTCCCTGTAAATGGGACATAACCGCTGTTGACAATTGGTAATTTGGAAAACATAACAACCCCCGACTTCCGTCTACCGGATTTGGCATGAGAAAATCGAACATGATGGTATGGCATTTTCAAGCGCTCCTTAATCAAACTAATGTGGTTCTGTTTTGGCGTTTGCAGAAACTCTTGAAAGGCTAATACATCAGGGGACATCTTGGCAATCTCCGCAATCATAGAGTCCCTTATTACATTTGACTCCATCTTCACTTGTCGATTCACCTGATTATATCCCATTAAATTAACATTCCAAGTCATCAATCTAAAACTATCTTGACGTTGTATTGACACTCCCGGCTCCCCATCCAATTGAACATACTTTGTTATAAAAGACAATCCCAAAATCAATAAAATGATCTGACCTATGAATAACTTACGCCAAGAAAAAAACAGAAAAGGGCATAACACAACGTTTCCTAAATAAACAAATGGAAAAATCAATCCCATAAATGGCAATAATCCTGACAAATGAATTGGCACCCAACAAGACAGGTATCCCAAAACCAAAAGAGTTGTGGCCACAATGGCCAAAACAAGAACTATGGTTTTATACAAGGAACGCACCATAAATC
>CAZNVU010000154.1:0-4733 GCA_964576575.1 uncultured Chryseobacterium sp. | reverse complement strand
ACCAGCATGCAATGAGCAATCGGTCTCTAGCACCATGTGTGCAATGCAAACCATATGGATGTAAATCAAAAGCCCCAACTTTGAATTCACAACCGCATGTGAAACAAACCCTACCTGCTGGTAATTTTTTCGCCACATTGCAATGGGTAGAAACGTGATTACCTGCGCATCGGAAACAAACTAAGTTGCCGCCATTACACATCAACGGGCACACATTGAGTTTGTGCACAGCACGCAATCCTCGAAATATGTAACATAGTCCACACCATTCAGTCTCCTTGAATCTTGAAAAAATGCGAATTAAACTCACCACCTGATCTCCTCTCGAGTAAGAACGTGATAATGCTTGAGACTCCCTTTCGGGAACAAGAGGATCTGTCGGGATAGCTGCTGTTTGTATAAGATTTTTAACTGCTGCGGTATTCTTGGAAACCAGACACGACGAGCACAAGGATCCCGACACATGACATGGAGGGCATGGAATTGCGTCAAAGTAAGCTGAAAGCCATCTTCGCTTGCAATCGGTTGTTGTGACGAAGGAAAAAATATCAGCAGCATCTTGCTCGGGTACTTTGTGTTTTGTCAAGAACATGGACAACGCATTTTTTGACGTGATGAATAGAGAGGATCCTGGGCATGACCCGCGACCACTTCTACCAACGGCTTGGAAATACGAAACAATGCTCCATACAGCTTCCAGATGATATACCTTCACGTCTGGTGGCGGGTCTATTCCAACTGCACCAGCATGTGTGCAAACAAATACACTACACACTCCAGAACCACGAATCCACTTTTGATAGCTCGACATCTGTTTTTCGGGCGTATCTCGACTAGTGTAGCCCACAAGTTCTGCTGATGCATAGTGCGCATTGCTACTGCAACCGAAACGTTCTTGCATAACTTTGATAACCTGTTCAACCTGATACACCAAAGGAACAAATACCATACATTTAAAGTGCTTTGCTGGCGATTGGTTAATTTTGTCGATAATATCCGTGTAGCAATTCATCGTGAAATAGTACAAGTCTTCGTGATCTGGTCTCAAATAAATGGAATAAGTCGCTTGAATAGGAACAACTGTGGATTCTCTTAAAATAGGAATAACCCCCATGCATTGTTGAAACTCTTTTTCCCAAGCTGTGCGAAAACTTCCAGAAAGAAACATTAGAGGAACTCCTACTGCTAGTTGAGCTCTCCACCACTCTTTGTCTCCCATGACTGAACGATATTCCTCAGTAAACAAGCATTGTATTTCATCAATGACTACTCTAGACAGCATATTTCTCTTTGATAACTCATACAAAATTCCTGCGATGATTCTGATTTGCTCAACTGCGCACACTAGTAATGTAGGTGGTTGTGAGAAGTCAATGTTGGACTTGTCCATTTCAAGAAGCATGGAACGAATTCCCATACTCTCTGCCTGAAGATGGACATTTCTTCGCACCAGAGCATAGGGAATAAAAACTGCTGTGGTTCCTTTCTCAACCAATAAGGGGAGCATAAAAATGGTTGACTTCCCGACTCCACAGGGGCCGATATAGAGCATTTCTTTGCGCTGCAGAGACGTAACCACAGCTGTAGACTGCAAATGAGTTCTAAAACTTGCTGTAGCGCACAATTTCATCTCACGCAACAACTCCAGCGCAATAGCATAGAAATCGTTATCATATTGCGATTCCATTTTGTGGTGCTTTTTTTTCAGCACATCAAGAGTTGAATTGGTTGTTGTTGCTGCTGTTGGTGTTGACAATTTCCGTGCCACACCACCTGCTCGACTGAAATTTTTCACAATTCCGGGAAGAAGTTCGGAACCCACAGATGGAAGGTTGATTCCGAGCAACCACATAAATGATACAGAGCTGATGTAATAACTTTCAATTGCTTCTATTGGAGATTTGCCACCGTAGCGATTCAGATGAGTACTTACCGAGTGTGCAGCTTGCCATGCCACATATTGTTCCAGATAATCACGAACTGAACGAAGACGGCTGAATTCACCAAGCCATGCGCGAGAAAAACCGATGATTGCTTGTCTCAAGTCTCTCAGACCTAACGGCGGAAGTCCGTACTCCACACATATTTTTCTTGAAATCACAGAGTAATCTCCAGAAGTTGACGCTCGTCCATCGAGCACAAAGAGGTACAAGTGAAATGCATGTAATGACATCGATGGCATTTGCAGCAACGACGCGCCAAACTTTTCAATTGGTCTAACCCATGCATAGTACTGAAGTAATAACAGTGTCAAATCTGGCGAAAAAAATTTGAAGTACAATTTGTCGCGTTGCCTTGATGAAGACGTTTTTGTGTCATCGTACTTGATAAAAAGAAGTTTCTTGCTCGAGTCATAAAAAATATTGCGAACCCATGTATCGGTGTTCGACAGTTGCCACTTACTCATCTCGACTCCACGTGTAGGAGATCCGCTGGTCAAAATGCATAAGAAGCAAAGAAGTTTCTGGACCTCTTCTGCACTCCGCATATAAAGTTGTATAGCAGCTTTGTCTTGCAATCTATTTTGATTGATATAACTTTTGATACGATCCATGTCAACAACTTGGTTGAAAACAGAATACCCAGGACTGCGGTTGTTTTCATCCTCGATAATAACAGGAATTGTGATTGAAGTTGGAACAAGTGTATGCAACAGTTTTTGAGCACGAACGAATAAAGCTGCAACCATGTCTTGCAAACCAATCAATTTCACAGCTATCTGCCGTCTCACAGCACATTCGAGCTTATCGCCTGAGAGTGTAACATCAGAATCTGATACAATAACGCTGAAACAGATGCTGTTGATATGACAAAGTTTGTCGAACATACTCGGCTCATCGCGCATAGTAAATTTGAGCAGTTTGCAGGAATCAAGTCTGTCATACATTAATTCCGACTGAATTGTATGTATACTCTTCGCTTCGATCAATATCGCTGCCCTACAAATGTACTTCAGGCAACCGACAAGATGTGTGATATTTTGGGGGCGCTGATGTTGCAAACTATCCAGCGATGAAAATCGTATAAATTGCATCAAAGGATAATCCAAGTCATCTTTATGAGCATCACTGATCGGTTGAGAAAATAAAAGGATCACAACTTTGTGAAAATCCCTCAACGTAAAACTCAAAGCTTCTGAATCCAACGAGGTTACCCTAGCAAACGGTACCGCGTCCACAAAATTTGAAAAATATGATCTTGAAAGAAAGCAGCGTTCAAGAATGGGATTTTCAAGAGTGATATCCATTTGGCGCAGATCATGCATTTCACACAGCCGGCATATAAAACATACCACTCGGGCCAGACAGGCTTTATACTTTGGAATACTTCCAGCACCCAACCAATAAAATCCACGAGTCGGCACTGGGTCTTTGATGGAATTCATTCGTAATCTGCAAAGGTCTCTGGCGCAACCCGCATTTTCCACACTGATAATTGTGCTCTGGAGTAGTTCAAAATATTCATCTGATAGCTTTTGAAGTCTTGGAATCCATTTTTCGTTACCCGACAATGAGCAAAGACTTTGAAAAATTGCGTTTGGAGCGTCCAAAAACGTGGAGCAATGAAGTGTTTTCCAATTGAGTAAAATGTTCAGACGATTTGTGTGGCCTGATCCTGGTGCTATTTCACTCTGAGATTTTTTAAAAATATCTTCAGGAAAATCTGAAACTGGACCATCTGACAATACATGGAAAATTCTCTGAAAACTCAGTCTGAGTCTCGGATTAGTCCAAGACAAAGGTTGTTGACATTTAATCGGTATCAACATTGCATTTGGATGAGATTTTCGGCAATCACTAATGTGCCGCCTAGAAGTTTGCGCTGATAGAAAAGTAGAGCAACATTCAGTGCACTTGAATCCAGCTTGAATGAGGATTCCGTCAAAAGGTCTTCGACAATTATCTTCAGACCCGTAAAGTGATTGAAGTTGTTCTGTGGACAACATGTTTGAACATTCGCTCAGTGGCAAAGGGCTGAGCCATGAAGCTTGACTCTTATGGTACTTATTGATGTGTCTGCTGCAAGCATCAACATTGATCACTGCTTTGCTGCAATAAGTACACACAATGAATCCATCTTGGGAACAACGAAATGGACATATTTTGTCAACCTTAACCAACTTGGTTGGCTTGCCCAGAGAAAGATCTGTCACTGGATGATCTTCTTTATCTGATTCTCCAGCGTCTGCGTCACTCTCACTTTCACTTGACTTGATCATGTCTGTGTCTGCAGAATCGCTGCTGCCAAAGGCAGAATTTGAGCCAAACATATGAATGATGTACTGAATTGACCTTCAGCTTGGTTGATTAAGCTTTAGTGGCCACCAAATGCGCCCAGAGCTTGCAACTCATGGGTGATCACGGTGATACGCAGTACAAACCACCAGCGTTGCCATGTACAGACGTCATACGGCAAGACCACACCTGTGTTGCACGCACAATTTTCCGGATCCATATATATCTGATAATGATGATGACTCGAACATTGGGTGACTTTTTTCCGGTGCCAGATTGCAGTAGTTTTTTTCCCCATGCCTTACCTGTTGGTCCTGTTCACACGAGCTACCTCTTCTGCAGAGCGACTGTGACATGTGGCCATTACACAGTCGTCAGACTCGTCACTGTCACAGTTCTAGAGCGCAGTCACAACACTCACAACTGTCACCGTCACAGTCACTGTCACACACGGTGTCACAGTCTCACATGTCACTGTCACTGTGAAAGTGACATGTG
>CAZNVU010000153.1:0-4834 GCA_964576575.1 uncultured Chryseobacterium sp. | reverse complement strand
AAACATAAAAATGGTTCAACAAGAAAAGTTAGTTTCGTTTACTATTTGAATCCTTCATGGGATGAAAGCAAAGGAGGACTCTTGAAAATTTATGATGAAAACAATGTAAAGGCAACCATAGTTCCAATTATTGGTCATTGTATTGTGTTCCTCTCTGAAATTGAGCATGAAGTAACCATTTCAAATGATTTAAGATACTCAATTACAGGGTGGTTTCATCAAAAAGTATTTTAACTTGTTTTTTCTAAATTCGTTGTAAGAAATTCTTTAAATTTGTGTCATGTTAAAAAAAGTAGTTGGCCTTTTTCTTCTGATGTTTTTGGTTTCTTTTGTGCATGCTCAAACAGAGACTGGAATACCTTATCAAGGTATTTTGCGGGACAATACAGGGTCAGAATTAACCAATACCTCTGCATCGATTCAGGCTATTATTCGAATCAATACTTTGAATGGTCAGATAATTTTTTCAGAATCTCATTCGGTTACTACTGATGATTTTGGTTATTTTCAAATAATCATTGGCACCGGCAGCGTAAATAACAGCTTTCCTGATTTCAGTCAGATAGATTGGTCAACCAATCTGAAATTTCTTCAAATTCAAGTAAACACTGGTAATGGGTTTACTGACTTAGGAACTTCACAGTTGCTTTCTGTTCCTTATGCTCTATTTGCTGATGACTGTGATTGTGATATGTCAATCAGCCCAACGGGAGACACGCTTTTCACCGGAGGAGGTGGTTTCTTAATTGTTCCTGGCTTAAGCAACGCAAATCCAGAGTTTGGAGGTTTTGGAATAATTGTTTTACCAGGTAATAATATCTGTGCTGCTCAGCAAATATCAGTGACAACTTGCGGTGGTGAAACTTCAATAGATTACAACGGTTACACTTATGATTTAGTCGAAATAAACAATCAATGTTGGTTTGGAGAAAATCTAAGAACAGAATCATTGAACGATGGAACTCCAATCCCAAACATTACGGATAATCTACAATGGAGCAATTCCACAACTCCTGCTTATTGTAAATTTTCCAATTCTGATGTTAACGGGAACACCTACGGCTATCTGTATAATTTCTATGCCGTAACCACTGATAATTTATGTCCCGTTGGCTGGCACGTTCCTTCTGATTGTGATTTTATGTTTTTAGAGAATAGCATAGGCCTCACTCTTTCACAGCAACAAGCCGGTGGATGGAGGGGAACAAACCAAGGTGCTTTATTAAAATCAACCAATCTATGGTTTTCTAATCCTGGTTCTGATGATTTTTCCTTCACAGCTTTGCCTGGCGGATATAGACTTTATTCAGTAAATGCTGCCCAAACTGGAACTTTCAATTCAAGACTGCGATATGCTTTCTTTTGGACCTCAAGTTCATCATCAGCAACAAACGCTTTTATAAGATCACTTTTTTTCGACTACAATACAATATTGAGACAAGGATACAATAAGTCCACAGGTGCCTCTGTTCGTTGTATTCGTGATTAAAGTCTTTTGTCCACGCCGATTTCAATGTTACTTTGGCTGACTGTTTATTCTGAACTAAATTTAAAATGATGAGTACTATAGCCAATGTACATGCCCGTCAAATTTTGGATTCCAGGGGCAATCCAACAGTAGAAGTTGAAGTCATCACAGCCGAAGGTGTTATGGGGAGGGCCGCTGTTCCTTCAGGTGCTTCAACAGGAATGCACGAAGCCGCAGAGTTGCGTGATGGAGATAAGTCTCGCTACCTTGGAAAAGGAGTTGAGCGCGCGGTTCAAAATGTTGTTTCAACGTTGAACGAAGCATTACAAGGAGCCTCCATATTCGATCAGAATTTAATAGACCGAGCTATGTGCAGCATTGACGGCTCTGAGAACAAGTCTAACCTCGGAGCAAATGCAATACTTGGAGTTTCCCTAGCAGTATCGCACGCTGCAGCCAATACAGTTGGTTTGCCATTGTACCGATATGTTGGTGGTGTTAATGCCAATACGTTACCCATTCCCTTGATGAACATCATCAACGGTGGAGCGCATGCTGACAATAAAGTAGATGTTCAAGAATTTATGATCGTCCCCGTTGGAGCTGAAAGATTCTCAGAAGCTTTGCGCATGGGCGCTGAAGTTTTTCATCACCTAAAGTCAGTTTTAAAAAGTCAAGGTCACATGACCAATGTAGGCGATGAAGGTGGATTTGCACCCAATCTGACCAGCAACGAGGATGCATTGAAAGTAGTTATGCAGGCCATTGAAGCGGCCGGCTACAAACCTGGTGAAGATATTTGTATCGCCTTGGATTGTGCTTCCACAGAGTTTTACAATACAGAGAAAAAACTTTATCAACTAGAAAGTACCGGTGAATCCTTGACGAGTGCAGACATGGTTGGTGTTTGGGCAGATTGGTGTAATCGTTATCCAATTGTCAGCATTGAAGATGGCTGTGCTGAAGATGATTGGGAGGGGTGGAAATTGATGACAGAGGCCTTGGGAGAGAAAGTTCAATTGGTAGGAGATGATTTGTTTGTAACCAATGTCAATCGTTTGGCCAAAGGTATCAATGAAGGAATTGCCAATTCTATTTTGGTGAAAGTGAATCAAATTGGAACATTAACAGAAACGATTGATGCTGTAAATATGGCGCATCGTTCTGGCTATACGAGTATTATGAGCCACCGCTCAGGTGAAACAGAAGATACCACAATTGCTGATTTAGCTGTAGCTTTAAATACCGGTCAAATCAAGACTGGTTCTGCTTCTCGCAGTGATAGGATTGCCAAGTACAATCAACTATTGCGCATCGAAGAGCAATTGGGAAAAATGGCTTATTATCCAGGAAGGAATTTTCCTTTCATGCCATAATCAGTCAAATACTATATTGTAAAGATCCTGGACACTGTTCCAGGATTTTTTTTATACCATGCCAACCAATATCGCCAATTGAACCATCAAAAAGATTGCACCCAATATAATTGCTAGAAGCAATCGATATGCTAGTTTCTTTCTTGATCCAATGGATTGAATAAAGTCCAAGTGAGGATGTGTGGATGGAAAAAGTAGGGTAGTTATCACTCCAACAAACATAGAAATTAAAGTGACCACTATGAGTCGACTCTCCTCCATAGGTAAGAACTTCAAATGAAAAATCGGCAAAAAGATGATGAGCTGTGAATAGAGTAACGTTATCAAGGCTGAGGTCATCATCACCATCCACTGACAAAAGGCAGAAATTCTCCACCAAAACCATCGACCGATATAGAATGGGGCAACTCCAGCAGAGATAGAAAAGACAATTTGCGTCAACTCCATAAGGCTGTTTGCATAAAAAGCAAAGAACAATGATAAAAGCGACAAAGCAAGAACAACCAACCATTCAATACGATTCAGGATTCTGGAAATAAACTTTTTCGACCAATAGGTTTCCAGCCCATCTATCATTACCAAAGAGCCACTCCACTGAATTTGAGAAGCGCAAACCGATAAGAACATTGCACAGTATCCTATAAAAATCAACCATATAAACATCACAGGCATTTCATTCATCAAAAGAGGAATAAATGTCCATTCATTTTGATTTTGTTGAGGATTGCTTTGCAATAAATACCAACAAAGTACCAAAACGAGATTAGCAACAATAGCATGACCTATCACAGGTATCATAGCTGCCTTGATGGTTTCCATTCTTGTTGAATTGGCAACAAAACGAGCTGTTTCTTTGCCACCTCCATCAAACATCAAAGCACTCCACCATTGCACTCCCATATAAGTCCAAAAGAGCATCCAACCTGATTGATCACCAGGAAATAAATCTCGCCAAATCAAATTGGGAATTTTTGTTGAAGGCCAAACTTGCAACAACTTCCAAATCATGACTACAACACAAGCCATTACAAAAGACAACATGATTACATTGACTCTTTTTCGTTTTTCATTCAAATTGAATAGAGCATAAAGCAATAGTAACAACCATGAACTGAACAACGCAACATTGAAAGGAATGATAAAGAAATATGCAAGAATTCTAGAAAACGCCAAAAGATTAAAAGAAACTAAAAAAGCACTTACTAAAATTCCAACATAACCAACACGAAATACATGTAGGAACTTCCCCCAGGATCCTGGATAACGGATCAAGTAAAACTGGTTGTCAGTTTGGAGTTGTAATTTTTGCCAAAGAGGAGCAAACACCAATGGAACAACAAAAGATACCAAACTACCACACCACACTATCCACATACCTGACCAACCTCTATTGGCCAGAATCCCAAAATAAAATTGTCCCATTTGCAGACTTTGGGCAATCATAAAAAGAGAAACCCCTGATAACCACCAGGGGAGTCGCTTATGAAATGAGATTAAACCATTCACCGTATGGTGAGATTTTTATCCTTGATTGGCGTGCTTAAAGCTGTAGTAAGTCACAAAGATGTAACCCAAAGTCAACATAAAATGGAAGGGAAACAATCCAAAGTCAACATAATAAAATGCCAATACCAAACCAGTTGCGAAATACAAAACCATGAAGGCTTCTAAGAATGTCAAAGGAGCAATTTTTACAGCACGGTATTTTTTATCGGTCCAAGTACCTTTTTGACCTGTAGAAATGGCAAATTTAGGTGTCCTAACAAATGCAGATTTTTTACCAGTCAAACCTTCAATAACCGCAACCGCATTGTGCAAACTCAATCCCATGGATACTGATAAGAACATTGGGAAATCCATTACAAACTTTCCAAATTTCTGAAAGAATGGGGCAGGGGGTCTACTCACCCAATAGAAGTAGGCCAATATAAAGAAGCTCGCCAAAAAGGCTGTAGCTGCAATAAACAAATTCTGAATCAATTGATTTTCT
>CAZNVU010000152.1:0-4849 GCA_964576575.1 uncultured Chryseobacterium sp. | reverse complement strand
ATTGTAGCAGCTGAACAAACCACTTTTGTTCATCTCCACGTTCATTCTCAATTCAGTGTTCTTCAAAGCACATCGGAGATAGGTTCCATTGTGAAAAAAGCGATTGCGCAGGAATCCCCAGCCATTGCCATTACCGAGCATGGCAACATGATGTCGGCCTTTGTTTTTAATCAAGAAGTTGAAAAATACAATAAGAAAAATGGCACACAACTCAAAGCGATAATTGGATGTGAGCTGAGCATTTGCAAAAACAGATTGAACAGAGAAACCAAAGATGATGGTTTTCCTGTTGTACTATTAGCCAAAAACAAAAAAGGCTATCACAATCTCGCAAAGCTCTCCAGTATTGCCTACACAGAAGGTTTTTACTATCTCCCTAGAATTGATAAAGAAACTTTAGAGCAATACAAGGAAGATCTCATTGCCACGACAGGTGGGCTTTGGGGAGAGGTTCCCTATCTTATCTTAAATGTTGGAGAAGAACGTGCAGAGGAAGCTTTTCTTTGGTGGAAAGAACAATTTGGTGACGACTTTTATGCTGAGTTGCTAAGGCATGGTCTAGAAGAAGAGCAAGTTGTGAATGAAACCCTTTTGCGTTTTTGTAAAAAACACGATGTCAAGTATTTTGCTGCCAACAACACCTATTACACAGATAAGAAAGAGGCGCAAGCACAAGATGCACTTCTCTGCGTAAAAGACGGAGAGTCTTTGGATAAACCTAAAAAATACATCGGGAAAAGAGGAAGAGAATTTCGATTTGGATTTCCCAATGATGAGTTCTATATCAAGACGCCACAAGAAATGGTCAAACTCTTTGCTGACCTTCCAGAGGCCATTGCAGAGACCGTTCGCATCGCGGATAAATGTGAGTTATACTCACTAGGTCGCAGTATATTACTTCCTAAGTTTGATATCCCATCTCAGTTCATCGATCCACAAGATGATGTGGACGGAGAGAAAAGAGGGGAAAATGCTTTTTTACGTCACCTCACTTATGAAGGTGCTGTCAAGCGCTATGGCGAGATAACACCAGCCATTACAGAGCGTTTGGATTTTGAATTAAAAACCATCGCGCATACGGGGTATCCTGGATACTTTTTGATTGTTCAAGATTTTTGCAACAAGGCAAGAGAAATGGGAGTGAGCGTTGGTCCAGGCCGTGGATCTGCCGCAGGATCCGCAGTTGCCTATTGCATTGGTATAACCAACGTGGATCCAATCAAATATGATTTGCTTTTTGAGCGTTTTCTTAATCCAGAACGTGTGAGCATGCCCGACATCGATATTGACTTTGACGATGAAGGAAGAGGCAAAGTCATTGAATATGTTCGGAACAAATATTCAAAAAACGCGGTAGCACAAATCATCACCTACGGTTCTATGGCGGCAAAGTCAGCCGTTCGAGATTCCGGTCGTGTGATGGGTTTACCACTGGGTGACACAGACCGCATCGCAAAGCTCATTCCTGACAATTCCAAGTTAAGAGACATTGTCTCAAAGGACAACAAGGAATTGGAAAAGGCCTTTGCCCGTGATGTTGTAGAAAATGCCAAAGCGCTACATGCCATTTCTCAAGCCAATTCCGAAGAAGGAAAGGTGGTACAAATGGCCTCACTATTGGAAGGATCTGTTAGAAACACCGGTATTCACGCATGCGGAGTTATCATTACACCAGGTCCAATCGATCAATTTGTACCCGTCGCCACTGCCAAAGACAGTGACATGTGGTGTACACAATTTGATAACGATGTTGTAGAAAAAGCTGGTTTATTGAAAATGGATTTTTTGGGTTTGAAGACCCTCACCATCATCAAGAATGCGCTAAAAATCATCAAGCAAAGACACGGCATTGACATTGACATTGATCAAATCCCTTTGGATGATCCAAAAACTTTCGAGTTGTTTCAGCGTGGAGATACAGTGAGCATTTTCCAGTATGAAAGTCCTGGGATGCAAAAGCATCTCAAAGATTTAAAGCCCACCGTCTTTGAAGACTTGATAGCCATGAATGCCTTGTATCGCCCAGGCCCAATGGAATACATACCTTCTTTCATCAAAAGGAAGCATGGATTAGAGCCCATACAATATGACCTTCCAGAAATGGAAGAATTCCTCAAGGACACTTATGGAATTACAGTCTACCAAGAGCAGGTAATGTTGTTGTCACAAAAGTTGGCCAACTTTACCAAGGGTCAAGCCGATAGTTTGAGAAAGGCCATGGGTAAGAAGTTGAAAGAGGAGTTGGATAAAATGAAGGGGCAATTCATGGAGGGTGCTCAAAGCAATGGACACCCCAAAGACAAATTGGAAAAAATCTGGACCGACTGGGAAGCCTTTGCCAGTTATGCCTTCAACAAATCTCACTCCACTTGTTACGCTTGGATAGCCTTTCAAACCGGGTACTTGAAAGCCAATTATCCAGCAGAATACATGGCCGCGGCGATGACAGGGTCACTGAGTGACTTAAAACAAGTAACATTCTTTATTCAAGACTGCAAGAAAAATAAATTGCCCGTTCTTGGTCCAGATGTCAATGAATCAGATGCGTTCTTCAATGTGAATAAAAACGGCGACATTCGTTTTGGATTGGCCGCTGTGAAAGGCGTTGGAGAAAGTGCCGTAGAGAGTATCGTGGAAGAGCGCATGAAGGGACCGTTCAAAAGTCCGTTTGACTTTATCAAACGCGTTGATGCCAGAACCAGCAACAAACGTGTCATTGAAGGACTTGTATACAGCGGTGGCATGGACAGCTTTGGCATTGAGCGTTCTGCCTACTTTACACCAGATGGAAAGAACAGTACTTTTATTGAAACGCTTATTAAGTATGGCAATGCCTCCAAAGACACCTCCCAAAATGGAATGGCCACTTTATTCGGAGAGTCCGAGGATATTGACATTCCTGAACCTTCCATTCCTCCTCATCAGCCATGGGATACTTTCACCCAATTGGCGCATGAAAAAGATGTAGCAGGTATCTTCCTGAGCGGACACCCTCTGGACGACTACCGCATGGAAATAGACAACTTCTGCAGCCGTGGAGGATTAGAATTATTGTCAGATATGTCAACTGTAAAAGGGCGTGATCTGAAAATACCTGGACTAATCAAAAGCGTGCAGCACAAAATAAGTAAGGTAGGAAAACCATATGGTTCTTTTGTACTAGAAGACTACACGGGCACAAAAGAATTCAGCTTGTTTGGTGAAGAATACATCAAGTTCAAATCGTTCTTGGATAACAATTATCCTGTTGTGCTCGTTGGGAAAGTCTCCGCAAGATGGCAAAGACAAGATCAGAAAGGGCCTGAGGAATTGGAGTTCAAATTGCAACGCATCGATCTGCTCAGTGAGGTTAGACAGAAACAAGGAAAATTCCTCAACATAACTGTTGACAGAAGATATGTAACACCTGAACTTATCAACATATTAGAAACTCAGTTGATGCCAGGACAAGGCGCTACCCAATTGCGCATGAAAATTTTTGATGATGAATCCATGATCACAACATTATCCGGCAATAAATTCCAATTGGACATCAGTGATGAAGTATTGGAACAATTGAAAAGAATTCCCAATATCGATTTCAATATTTCTGAAAACTAATGCATCGTTACATCGTCTTTGGACTAATGTTAGTCCATTCACTTGTTTCTCTGGGGCAATTTCAAGAATGGAAACAAGTTGATAAGGATTTTTTATTGGGTAAACTGAACTACGCCAGCGACAATCGATTTAAAAAACTATCTAACACCATCTGCACAAAAGAGAATGCGTATCTCTTGACTACGGTTTGTGACTCATTGGAAAAAATGATTAGCGCTGCAAATGAATCTGGAATCCGTTTTAAAGTCATCAGTGCTTCACGAAATTTTGAACAGCAAAAAGGAATCTGGGAAAAGAAATGGTTGGCACGAAAGACTCAGTATCCCAAAGGACTTGATCGCGCAAAAAACATTTTGTTGTACAGTTCAATGCCAGGTACCTCTAGACACCATTGGGGGACTGACTTTGATCTGAATTCATTGGACCCAAGCTACTTTGCACAAGGGAAAGGGAAGAAGGAATATGATTGGTTGTGCATGAATGCTGGCCGCTATGGTTTTTATCAACCTTATGATGCAAACCCCGACAGGAGTGGTTATAAAGAAGAGAAATGGCACTGGTCATTCTTTCCAATTGGGGATCAGCTAACCCAAAGTTATCTTGAACAAATTCAATACGAAGATCTTGGACCTTTCTCTGGTTCAACCTTTGCCCAAGAAATCAAAGTTATTCAACAATATGTCAATGGCATTCAGATTCCACCCTCTCCATAAGATTATTTTTTTTTGTGTGCTATTCTACCTGTTGTATTCAAAATCAACAGCTCAGAATGATAGTCTACCTCAACAATGGATGAAGCCTCTGGTTTATGTCGGACTTGAGAACGGAAATTTGAAATCAGATGAGTCTTTATTCTTAGTGGAAATCAAACAAAAAGAGATTCTAAAATTACAACCAAGAACTACTGCAGATTTACTCAGTAAGAATGGAAATGTTTTTGTACAGAAAAGTCAATTTGGCGGTGGCAGTCCCATTCTAAGAGGATTTGAAGCCAACAGAATCCTACTGATAGTAGATGGTGTCAGAATGAACAATCTTATCTATCGCGGTGGCCATTTACAGAACATCATTACTTGCGATGTGAATCAATTGGAAAAAATGGAAGTGATTTTTGGTCCCAGTTCTTGTTTATTTGGAAGCGACGCCTTAGGTGGGGTTATCGAGATGGAGACCATATCACCAAGATATCAATCCAATAAGAAATGGCGCACCATCATCCAAAATCGATACGAGACCGTTACCAATGGAT
>CAZNVU010000151.1:3388-4851 GCA_964576575.1 uncultured Chryseobacterium sp. | reverse complement strand
GCTGAAGACGTCCAATGGGCGCAGACCCAGATCAAAGAGGAGGAAGCCAAGGATTTGTTGCTGAAACAAGAATACCAAGAGAAAGAAGCGTCGGCGAATAGAAGTGTTTATTTTGCCATAGCCGGCGCAGCAGTGCTTTTGATCATTGCTCTGCTGTTGCTCCGCGCTTATCGCTTGCGCAAGAAGGCCCAAGGTTTGGCGGAAAAGCAAAAAGAATTGGTGGAGGAACGCAACAAAAACATGGTGGACAGCATCCAATATGCCCAGCAATTGCAATCAGCAATATTGCCTTCTCCTCAGTTGTTTGAAAAGAATTTTGAAGATCATTATTTGATTTATCTGCCCAAGGATATTGTGGCTGGCGATTTTTATTGGTACTACGAAAATGATCAATACCGTTTATGGGCGGTAGCGGATTGCACGGGGCACGGTGTTCCAGGAGCCATGGTGAGTGTAGTATGTTCCAATGCCTTGAATCGAGTTGTAAAAGAATACAATCTATTTGATCCGGGTCAAATCTTAACCAAAACAAGAGAATTGGTCGTTGCGACTTTTCAAGAGAGCCAGCGCGAGGTAAAAGACGGAATGGACATTGCGCTTTGTTGTCTTGAAAAACAATCGGGTCAAATCACGTTTTCAGGAGCCAATCGTCCTTGCTGGGTGGTGGAAGAGGATGGAGAGCTTCAAGAAGTAAAGGGTCAAAAGCAACACATTGGTTTGCAACAAAACATGATGGCTTTTGAAAGTGTATCCATCCAAACTAACTCAGGTTGGATTGTGTTGACTTCAGATGGTATGGCGGATCAGTTTGGTGGACCTCAAGGTAAAAAATGGATGACCAAAACCCTCAAGCAAAAAGTATCTGAAATGGCCCAACAGCCGGGTCATTTGCAAAAAATGAATTTAGAATGGACGTTTCATCAATGGAAGGGAAATACGGAACAAGTAGATGACGTTTGTGTCTTGGGTGTAAAAATTTAATTGTTTGTTTTTTCAAAGAAAGTTTTTATATTTGCACCCCGCTTGGGTACCATAGCTCAGTTGGTAGAGCAAAGGACTGAAAATCCTTGTGTCGTTGGTTCGATTCCAACTGGTACCACAGAAAAAAGCCTTCCAATTGGAAGGCTTTTTTATTGTTTCTCGTAGACCCTTATTTCATACCAAAAATGGTTGAGGGTAATAAAAGGCTTGTCAGGTTTAACGACAAAGACAAATTGATAGGTTGAATCCTTTTCGATGTCCTCCTTAAAGACTTGTTCTTCATTGGGACCAAAGTGACCATCCCATACCACGAGGTCACCTTTTTGTGCTTTGTGCCAGTTGTGCAATCGGTCATTGGTGATGGTATCAAAGGGATCGATATCCAATAATAAATTGATGTAGGGGTGAGCAGTGTAGGTTTTTCGCGTTGACATGTCGTAACGCGCTTGCAGCTCATCATATAATTTTCGGTTTACTTTTTC
>CAZNVU010000151.1:0-3378 GCA_964576575.1 uncultured Chryseobacterium sp. | reverse complement strand
CTGTTCCCAATTTAGGAAAAACCTGAATCTCTTGAAAAGGGAAAAGTCTTATGATGAAAGGTGCCATCGCTACCAAAGAAAGAAATATAACCTGGTTTCTTTTGAAAGTCAAAATTGGAAAACGTGTTTCTAAATGTTCCCATCCTTTCACTGCGATGATGGCGAAGGGGACAGCGACAACAAATAATACGCGCACCAATCCTAGTGATGCCCACATACCTTGCCACCAAAGCACGGTGTGGGCTAAAAAATAACCCCAGAATGAAGCTAAAATCAACCAAAATTCGATCTGATCATTGTTGCTCCATTGGGACAGGGAAAATGTATCTTTCAATTTGTGCAATTGCGTGGTTGTGTAATAGAACAACAAAAGAAAAGGCAAGCCAAACACAGGAACAGCCATGATGAAGAAATGAAAAAAGCTTCCGCTGCCGTATACCTTTATACCAGTGTTGATGTAGGGGTTGTTGTCAAAAATCCACAAGGCTTTTCCAGTCACCCAAAAACCGAGTGAGTTGAAGATGAGTGTGCCAATAAGCAAGAAAGGAATGGCCTTCCATCTTTTGGTCAAGGAGAAAAAAATCAGGGCCAATGCTACCATCACAAATCCTTCGCTGCGTGCAAAGGGCATGAAACCAAGCAAGAAGGCTGCCAGATACCAGCGTTCTTTGGTCGCATAGTAAAGGAAAGCAATGAGGAAGAGCGAGCAAATGGGTTCTGTTAAACCAGAGATAGCATTGCCGAGAACAATAGGGGTTAACAAAACAATATATCCTACCCACAAAGGGCGTTTGATATTTAGGTTTGTAGCAATTTTTATTGATAGATAGGCACCCCAAAAGATGAGCAATATGTTGATAACATTGACTGCCTTAAAACCCAATTGCGCAAAAGGGGAGAATAGAATGGTGAAGAGAGGTTTGCCCCATTGATCCATCAACAAGTAATGGTGGTCCCAGGAGAATTTGGAAATCTGATAATGGGTTATGCTATCCGCTCCACCATTGAATCCGGGGCTCAACAGAAAGTCGATGATGTAAATGAAAACAATACCAAGAAAAATCCAAAGTTGGTTGCGGTTGAATTGAGAAATCATGCCGCGAATTTAATTCATGTTGTCATCAATTGGAAAGTAAAAGAAAAGTGATTAGTTTTATACAAAATATCTGAAAATGAATAGAATAGCGTTTTTATTTTTTGTTTCTGTTTTCTTACTTTCAACAAAAGAATCAGTTGCGCAGGCTTTTAATGAGGAACCTCTGGCGGGGATTTCTGTGCCAGGCATTGTTTCTCCAAAAATAAATAACGAGTATTTGCGTGGTTGGGGAGTTCACTACAGTGCTTGTGAAATGCCAACCAACCTTTATGCTGGATCAGCTGTAAATTCAATCACATTTGAATTGAATTCTCCAATGCCCGCAAGCGCTCCTTTTCAGGTTCGATTAAAAATCCGTAATGCTTTTGATGTTCATCCATTGTGTCAATTGCAGTATCCAAAGAGTTGGGAAGAGACATGGAACGCAGGCGATAATCCCATTTTGTGCACAGGGTCCTTTGATCCGACGCAATCTACGGTAAAACTAACATTGCCTCCTGGCGCTTTTATATACCAGGGCGGGGGTTTGGAGATATTAAGAGATAGTTCATCGGCTGATTATTTCTTTTCAATGAAAGGATATTATGATCAACAGAATATGGCAATGTGGGACAACAACAACATGCGGTATTTGTTGAATTATAAGCCTATTATCAAAATCAATGCAGTGCCTCCAACATCCGCCCCGGCTCCGTCTGCTGTTTCGATTCAAAATTGTTCAGGAGCTTCAACTTTTACCAGACGGCAGAGTGTCTGCTTTTACCTGGATAATTGGCGATTAACCCAATCTCAGGTTATCAGTTCAAATAATCAATATCAATGGCGCATCTATTCTGCCAGTGATTTGGTAACCAGTCTTTATGATGTAACCACCACCAATAGTTATTTTGAACTTACACCAACTATTCTATCAGGGCTACCATTGACAGTTACAAATTTTGTATTGAAATGTGTAGCACAAATCAATACCAATATCGCCATTGCTTCCTATTCCTTTCAAATTTCAAATGATGTATCAACGAGCCCAACAGAGCCGCCTCCATCAGAATCAGGTTCTGTTATTTCTCGTATGAAAATTGGAAAGAAAACTCCAGAAATGTCTGTTTATGTCAACATGATGGAGAGTGAATCTTATCCATTAAACTCGCTGATGTCAAGAAGTCAGCTGAGTTTACCCTTCCAAAACGTTGAGGTCGGAAATGTCCCTACTGACGCGTCTCCAATAATATACGCCAATGCATTGCAAAACAATATACCTGAATTTGAGCCCGGTGACATGATGCGTTTGGAGTTGACCATGAACAGGGCAATGAAACCCATGCTCAACCACAGGGCATATATCAATTTTGATTGGGATGCGGATCAACGGTTCGATAGTCTTTTGATTTTTACATTGGCCAACACCAATGGCAGTTATCAATTACCATCTGGAGCTTCAGGATCTTCCATTGTCAATTTGATTGGTAGTACGAGCAATGAGATTGTATACTCCACTGATGTTTTCATACCCTGTGATAGGGTAAAAGACATTCCCGTCAAGTTTAGAAGTGGACTTCAACGCTTACCAACAGGTTGGAATGAAAGAGAAGAGTATACGATTAAAACTTTATGTCCTGTTCCAAACATTAGCTCAACGGCCATTAATCCACTTTGTGAAGGGGAGACAGCTTTACTAACTGCCAGTGCAGGAGGGTGCGTTGGCGTATTTACATGGTATAAGATGCCTGATTTGACCAACTCAATCGGGACTGGTGCGAGTTATAGTGCAACCGAGTCAGGAGACTATGTGGTTAAGTTTACTATACCTGGTGAGTGTTCAAGATTCAGTTTGGAGTTTCCTGTGATTTTTAATGATCCCATTGCTGCGCCGATAGTATCCGGAAATTCTTTATGCGGACCTGGATCTGTTATTCTCAGCGGAGCTTCAACTTCAGGTAATGTTGTCGATTGGTATAGTTCTATTTCCGGAGGAACCGTCTTATTGACAGGGAATTCATACACAACACCTAGTTTGTCTTCGACAACAACCTATTATGCTCAGGCCAGAAATAGTACAACGGGTTGTTTGTCTTTAACAAGGTCAGCAGCGACAGCTACGATTAATCCATTGCCAACGGCCCCAACGGTTACATCGGGTAGCAGATGCGGTGTAGGAACAGTAAATTTATCTGCCTCAGTTGGCTCAGGAGTTGCAGTTGATTGGTACAGCGCTATTTCCGGAGGAACTGTCTTATTGACAGGGAATTCATACACAACACCTAGTTTGTCTTCGACAACAACCT
>CAZNVU010000150.1:0-4908 GCA_964576575.1 uncultured Chryseobacterium sp. | reverse complement strand
ATGATGGTTTCTTTGTGATCTCTCCACCGCCATGTTTATTGGAACCCGATACCATCACACTTTATTTTGGCGGATCGGCCACATTGGGAGAAGATTATACCTACGATGGCGATACGACACTGGTGGTGTATCCCGGTACTTATGATACTTTGTTCCTGAATGCCATGGTGGATGATATAGCAGAAGGAACCAACACCATCACTTTTGGTAATATCACCTCAACCTATGAAACCATCGATATTGGATTTATTTATGTCGATCCTTTGGATACTTTGAATGGCGTAGACATGGATACCACAACGGCAACAATGATTATTGTTGACTACAATCCAATTAACGTGAGTACACTCCCTGATATTGGTTTGTGTGAAGCGGTGATTTCTGAGAGCTACGGTCCTAACGCGATCACTGCAAACACCGGCGTTCCTCCTTATTTATATCAATGGGAAAATCCACTAGGAGATATTGTTTCTAACAATGACACCGCATTTTTTCAATACCAGGCCCCCGGAATTGTTCCCGGACAATATTGGATGACCGTTACCGATTTTTGCGGTATCTCGGACTCTCTGTCATTCCTGGTAACCGATCCTGTTCCTGTTAATGTAAATGCTTTGGATAACATTGTTCTTTGTCAATCTCCCATTAATGTGAATGTTGAAAACGCCATTTCTCAAGGTGCTGCCCCTTATTCTTTTACTTGGAAAAATCCAGCCAATGAAAGTGTCGTAACGAATAGTGCCAACTCCGTTTTTACTTTCACTCCTGGCGATGCTAGCTTAACCAACGGAAACTATGAGGTGATCATCAATGATTATTGCGGAACTTCAGATAGCACCACACTAAATCTTCAGATTCCTGTTCCTCCTGCCAAACCGGTCACTTTTCCAGACTCTCTTGTTTTGGGATTATGTACAACTGATACTTTGACTTTAACCGCATGGACAAATGAGGATGTCTCATATAAATGGTGGTATTATGATGCAACAGATTCAATTACGGACAACACAGCGGAGTGGACATCCGCAACGTACTTCATTGGTAGTGCATTCCCAATGACTTATTGGTGCAGAGTTACTGAACCACAATGTGGTTACTATGAATCAGTGAATTATACCGTATTACCCGTTGCTTGCACTGTTGAATTTCCCAATTTGCTGTCGGGGTTTGCGGGAGATGCCAAGTCTTTTAGTTTGTTGTGCAACCCTGCAGTGTACGCTGAAGAGTTTGAAGAAGGTGAACCCATAGGCAATGAGACTTTTCACATTTGTGGTTTATTCAACCCATATGACTCAACTTGGAAATATCCCAATTCAACATTAAAGGTCTTCAATCGCTGGGGAACGGTAGTTTATGAAAGTGGTGATTATAAAAATGATTGGAAAGTTTCCGATCTGGCTGAAGGTGTTTATTACTATGAATTCGTATGGAATAGACCCAAAAAGGAATATTACACAGGTTCATTCAATGTGTTGAAATAAATTATTTTTCTACCAATAAAGAGCCGGTCATTTCGACCGGCTTTTCTATTTCCATCAGGTGCAAGATGGTAGGTGCTACGTCAGCCAAAATGCCATCTTTAACAATGCTCACAGCATCAGAAATAATCCAAACAGGCACAGGATTGGTGGTATGGGCTGTATTGGGCGAACCATCTTCATTGATGGCTTTGTCTGCATTACCATGGTCTGCAATGATGATGAATTGATAGCCATGTTGAATGCCAAATTCAACCAACTCTTTCAAGCATTGGTCTACCGTTTCTACAGCCTTGACAATAGCATCCCAAACACCAGTGTGTCCCACCATATCAGGATTGGCAAAGTTGAGACAAATGAAATCTGGTGAATCTTTGATGATGGTCTCCTTGGTTTTCTCTAATATGCCTTGCGCTGACATCTCTGGCATCAGGTCATATGTGGCCACCTTGGGTGATGGTACCATTCCTCTTTGTTCCTTTTCAAATGGTTCCTCTCGTCCACCACTGAAGAAAAAAGTAACGTGAGGGTATTTTTCTGTTTCGGCAATACGCAATTGTGATCTCCCCGCATTGGAAATTACCTCACCTAGGGTTAATGCAAGGTTGTCTTTTTGAAATACAATATGAACGTTTTTGAACTTTTCATCATATTGTGTCATTGTAATATAGTACAAAGATGGAATGGGAGACATTTCAAATTCTGGAAAAGGCTGCTGACTTAGTACCTCTGTGATTTCTCTGCAACGGTCTGTACGGTAATTGAAACAAATGACAACATCACCTTCTGCTATGGGGGAAAAATGATTCTCAATAATAATGGGCTCAATGAACTCATCGGTCACGCCAGCGTTATAGGATGCATCTATTCCATATGAAGCGTTAGCGTATGTTGTTCCAATGCCCTGAGTCATCAGATCATAAGCCTTTTTTACACGTTCCCATCGCTTATCCCTGTCCATGGCAAAGTAACGTCCAATAACAGAAGCAATCTTTACGCCTGTTGATTCAATGGCTGTTTCAAATGCTTGAATATATCCTAGTCCACTTTGAGGATCGGTGTCTCTGCCGTCTGTGATGGCGTGGACACAAGTTTTTACTGCTGGAAATTTGGAAGCAATCTCACAAATGGCCGCGGCATGCAGCCAGTGTGAATGAACGCCTCCATCACTGATCAATCCAATTAAGTGAACAGTTTTATTGTTTTGTTGGGCATATTCAAAACCAGATAGCAAAGTGGGATTGGAATAGAATTCTTTATCACGGATGTTTTTATTAATTCGCACCAATTCTTGGAATACGACACGCCCAGCGCCAATATTCATATGTCCAACTTCAGAGTTACCCATTTGACCATCAGGAAGTCCTACGTGCTCACCATCTGTTCTTAAAGTTGCATTGGGATAACGGTTGTACAAACTATCTGCAAAGGGCGTATTCGCGTTTGCAATCGCATCTGAGTTGTCTTTTTTGCCAATTCCCCAGCCGTCTAAAATGACCAAGGCTACTTTTTTATTGAGTTTTTCCATGATAGGGTAAACGTATTTCTATGACACTTCCTTTAGGCTCGTTTCGGTTAATGGATATTGAGCCATTGTATATCTTTATGATGTTTTGAACGAGGTATAAACCAAGTCCAGTACCTGGTTGCTGCGAATGTGTGTTTATACCGCGATAAAAAGCTTTCAATACTTGATCGCGTTCTTGATCTTTGAATCCAATACCCTCGTCTTTAACTTGAATGACAATGTTGTCGTTTTGAATGAGATATAATGTAATTGCACTTCCAATTGGACTATACTTGGCCGCATTATCCATGAGGTTGGAAAGTATTGCGCTCATTAACTCGGGATCAAAAGCAAAGCTCAGTTCGCCTTTAGTTTCCAATATCCACTTATGGTCAGGATACCATTGTCTGTATTTGCGAAGTTCAGCCTCTGCGATTTCATCCAATTTTATGGTAGAGTTCCATAGATTTATCCCTACACCATTGGTTCGTGTAGTTAGCAGTATGTTCTCAATTTGCTGATGCAATTTATTCAGAGCGTTTTGCGCATTTTTTATCATGCGTTCTTGGGTTTCCATGTCTGTTTTTCGCTTGATTAAAGTATCCAACATCAAACGAATGCTTGCGAGTGGAGTTTTGAGTTCATGGGTTACAGATAGCAAAAAGGTGTTTTCTGTTTTGGCCCACTGCATATCTGTTTTAATGGTTTTGTGGATGAATCTAAATCCGAGAAAAAGTAAAATACAAAAGACAAAGCCCTCTCCAATAATCATACTCAATTTGTAAAAATATATATGATTATCTGGGTAGATGAGTCTGTAATTCCGCTCCAATTGAACACCCCACCAGGTCAATTGGAGGATTACATACAAAAATAGAATGATTAAAAAATAGAGTCTGTACTTCCGCAATTTCACCATGTAAAATTACTACTTTTGGGCGTGGTTTCAAGGATTATCATTTTTATCATCTTTGTCAGTTTTTCATTTTCTATCCAGGGACAGAAAGTTGGATTGGTTTTGAGTGGAGGAGGAGCTCAGGCGCTATCCCACATTGGAGTTCTTAAGGCACTAGAAGAACGCCACATAAATGTTGACTATATTGTTGGAACAAGCATGGGTAGTGTAATTGGCGCTATGTACGCATCGGGGATGACCGTAGCTGACATGGAGGCTTATGTAACATCTGATGATTACCGCAAGATGTCTGAAGGAATAGTGGGTATTCAATTTCAGAATTTGTTTCATCAAGCCCCTTCGGATGCTTCTATGTTGTCTGTTCGTTTAGGAGGCGGCGAATCCGTTAGAAGGTCAATTCCAACGCATCTGATTTCACCTGAAGTTATGGATTGGGAAACCATGATTGGATTTAGTGCTGCCAATTATCGATGTCAAGAAAATTTTGATTCACTGATGATCCCTTTTCGCTGTTTGGCATCTGATGTTGAGACCAAGCAGTCTGTTGTTTTCCGATCCGGATCCCTCAGTCAAGCGGTGCGCGCCTCAATGACCTACCCATTCTATATACCCGCAATAACAGTGGATGGAAAGTTGATGTTCGATGGAGGTATTTATAACAATTTCCCCTTGGATGTGATGTATCAAACTTTTATGCCTGATGTTATTATTGGCTCCAATGTTTCTGGTGTGATTGCGCAACCTAAAGAAGACGATTTTTTCTCTCAAATAGAAAGTTTGATTGTATACCGTGAAGTTAATCACCATCCTTGTCCCGAATCTATTGAGATTAGGCCCGATGTTTCATCTTTTGGCACATTCAGTTTTAACAATGCCCAAGATATCATTCAAGAAGGGTATTTGGCAGCTGTTGAACAATTGAGCGCATGGAGCGGACGGCACGGTTCCATTGTTTTGCATCATTCTCGAGTGTTAGAAGAAAAGCGTCGAAAGTTTCTTTCAAAGCC
>CAZNVU010000149.1:0-4935 GCA_964576575.1 uncultured Chryseobacterium sp. | reverse complement strand
CTAGAATCGCCAGACATGACAAATCCAAAATCATCTAAGTTGGTATTGATTGGTGCACCCAAATTCAATACTTGCCATTTGTTGTCACCCGTAGATTTAGCTACATAGCTGTCTAATCCGCCCAATCCCAAGTGACCATTGGAAGCAAAAAACAATTGCCCATTTTCATGTAAAAAGGGGAACATTTCATTTCCTTCAGTGTTGACATCATTACCCAGATTAACAGGCTTACTCCATGTCCCATTCTCACCTCTTGTGGCATAATAGAGATCAGTACCTCCAAAGCCGCCTGGCATGTCGGATACAAAATAAACCATATCCCCACTTTTATTCAAAGTAGCATGCCCAACAGAAAAATTGGCGCTATTGAATGGCAAGGCAATGGGTTCAGACCATTCACCATCATTCTTTCGTACCTCATACAACTCCAAACAGGTGTATCCTTTTTCATCTCTCTCCTTATAATTGTTTCTGGTAAACATGGCAACGTTCCCACTACCATTAAATGAAATGGGGCCCTCATGAAATTTACCTTTCATGACATCCGCAAATATCTTGACATTCGACACCTCGTCATCAGGTCCAATTTCCCCAACGTACAACTCGAGAAAATTAAGGCCATTCCAATTCCATTTCCGCTCCACTATTTCAACCCCTTGACGTGAGGATGCAAAAACCAATTGATTACCTAACATTACAGGAGCAAAATCTTGATCCTCTGTATTCATCGACAAAGACTTAACGGTAAAATTCCCAGCATCCTTCTGGTACTCTTGTAATTTGCTATAACCATCAACTGTTCGATTAATCCTTGAATCATTTGAAAGTCTATCACTTGCTTTTTTCAACCATACGTACGCCTCCTCATACTTTTTATTGACTTTCAAGCTTTGGGCATAATGATAAAAATCTTCTCCTGATACGTCAGCGCGCATTGAAATTTCTTTCCAAACTTTTTCCGACTCCTTGTAGGACTCCACTTGGTAATAACTCCAAGCCAATTTTCTTAGCGTTTCAGTAGACCTATCCTCTACCTTGAGATAATTATTAATAGCCGAATGGTAAGAAAAAGCCTCATAATGTCTGTTTCCTTTTTTCTCCCATTTATTTTGAGCAATAGCATTGCTTGTGATCAGGAATAATAGCAGAATAAAATTAATATTAATGTTTCTCATCGGGGTGGATATTAAAAGTAACGTGGTGATTTAATCTTAGCTACTTGTTTATACGTGAGCTCGTAACGCAAAACCACTTCATGGCTGCCTGATCTTCCTGCATGCTGACCAAAAGCATATGACCAATCATAAGCATAACCAACTTGAAGATTTTCATTAAAATTAAAACCAACCAAAGCACCTAACGCATCTCCGCTTCTGGAGGACAAGCCAGTCCAGAATTTATCATAAAAAACAAACATCGTATTCACATCCATTTGCACAGGAGCACCAGGTACTGACTTTACCAATATAGCTGGCTTAAACTGAATTATCTTACCCATCGGTAAAATTGCACCTGTCATAACATAGTAATGTCTCGCAGATTGCATCAATTCCAACTGGTTGTCTTGGCTTGACAAAAATCGCGTTTCCAAAATTCTTGGAGAAGAAATCCCAAAATACCATTTCTGATTTTGAATAAAAATACCTGCACCAAAATTTGGAGTGAAATTACTTGCTGCATTTCCCAAAAAAGATGCATCATTTACTTCATACAAATTCAAATCATTCAGGTTCGCATTTACACTTTGGAATCCTCCGTTCAATCCAAAAGCCATTGTTGTATTATCATTCAACTTTGTAATATAAGAACCAGACAATGAAAACAATGATGACCGAATAGGGCCAATCCGATCTCCGTTGTAATTAATACCCAAGCCCATTTTACCACCAAACATTGGTGAGTTCAATCCAAAAGATTGTGTTGTCGGGGCACCGTCAAATCCAGCCCACTGGGAGCGGTGTAGAGCAACAAACGACATACAACCTCTGCTTCCTGCATATGCCGGATTCATTTCTAATGTATTAAACATGAAGTGCGTATACAACGCCTCTTGCTGGGCCATTCCCATGATGGCAACAAGAAAGAGTATGGGGAAAAGAAATATTTTTTTCATGATTGTATTCGTTTAACGTTTGATGTAGATATAACCCTGCTTAGCAATTGCCTCTCTTTCTGACTTAAAAATAAAGAAGTAGGTACCTTCAGGAAGTTGACTACCACCTATGGTTCCTGACTCATTGCACTCACCATTCCATGAGTTATCATAAGGCTCAGCGCTGAAAACTTGATTTCCCCAACGGTTAAATATAATCATTGAGTTATTCGGGTAATTTTCAATTCCTGGAATTACCCATGTATCGTTGACACCATCTCCATTAGGAGAAAACCCTTCTGGAATTTCTAAGTCCGGTATACAATTATTGAAATCAGTGTAGTCTGGAATTCCATTGTTATTGCAATCACTCAGAATAGGCGTACACAATTCCGTCATTCCAGACTCTTCCATGTCACTCAAACCATCTCCATCGCTATCTTCATCCAAGTAATTGAACACTCCATCACCATCGATATCAGTAGTCGTAGTCTCGACATAATCCGGGATACCATCCAAATCACTATCGATTGGGGTCACCTCAAAATACACAGTTGCAGTGTCGCACATACCAAAACTATTGCATACGCTGTAGGTCATGGAATCTAATCCGCAATAACTCCAATCTGGTTGGTAAGAAATTAAACTTGTATCCAAATCTACGCGACCAAAATCTGTAGAATCGATGATGGTTACAATGAAATTACTATCCCCATATAAGGTGTCATTAAGAACAACATCTATATTCACCAAACCATCATTGGATATGATGTAATCATCCACAGCCAGAGGAGCTAATGGACTTACATTAATGGTAACCCAAACAGTATCGCATAAAGAAGGAGTTCCGTTGTCACACATGATAACCATTACGTTGGTAGGAATCTGCCATCCCAATGCTGTGAAGTCGAAACAATAGTCATTAAGAATATTGTCCTCTATGGTTCCTAATCCCTCCATTAACAACCACGAAGAAACCGCTACAACATCACCATCGATATCACTAGCATCCAAACATATGGTTGTCGTACTATTCAAATCCACTGTAACGTTCAGTGATGATGGAGCAATAACAGGTGCATCATTTACGGGAGCCACTTCAATATAAATCTCAGCCGTATTGGACAACAAACCTGAAGCATCAAATACTACATAGGTCCTAGTGGTTGTTCCAAAATAATTCAATGCAGGTGTAAAGTTCAATACACCATTGATGTCTACTGTCCAATCACCCTCAGGACCAACTGATGTTGTTTGAATACCGGCAAGAGAAGGGTCAATATCGATTGATGCAGGATCAAGATCACCATCCAAGTCACTATCATTGATTACCAAGTTAAGCTGCATTGTTCCTGCATCTTCATTGATTAACAAAGTGTCATTCACTGCCACAGGAGCACAGTCACTATTGTAACCAATGACAACAGAAAAAGTATCAGACACACAAGCATCGGTTTGCTTTCCAATAACCAAGTATTCACCGTCACTTAATCCAAAAACTATTGAAACCGAGGGCATCTCTATAACTTCATGGACAAAGTAAAGAGAATTGAATTGATCAGAATTCAAAATCTGAACAGATCCTAAACCTGAGCTGCAACTCGCATTTTGTATTTCACCGATGAGAATAGCGGGAGCGTTATAAGAACAAACTCCACTTTCTGTAGCCAATGGATTGAAATCACAAGCCAAGGTATCTGTACATCCCAAAACCTCATCGCCATCATTGACACCATCATCATCTGAATCAAGATCCAAATAATCTGGCAATCCATCACCGTCGTTGTCATTGGTATTCTCCGTTTCGTCAGAAAGGCCATCTCCATCGGAATCCAAATCTAAATAATTTGGAATACCATCTTCATCACTGTCAACTGACCCTTCTGTCTCATCTAAAATACCATCACCATCAGAATCTAAATCTAAATAGTTGGGCGTACCATCACCATCTGAGTCAACGTCGCCTTCCAATTCATCAGCGATACCATCTCCATCAGAATCGATGTCCAAATAATTCGGGGTATTATCACCATCCATATCATTGGTTAATTCTGTTTCATCCAATATTCCATCTCCATCAGAATCGATGTCCAAATAATTCGGGGTATTATCACCATCCATATCATTGGTTAATTCAATTTCATCCAATATTCCATCATTGTCAGAATCTAGATCCAAGAAGTTAGGAGTACCATCACCGTCTGTATCAACATTTTCTTCTGTTGCGTCAACTATTCCATCACCATCAGAATCTAAATCCAAGAAGTTAGGTGATCCGTCACCATCTGCATCGTTGGTCATCTCATTGGTGTCTAAAATTGCATCGCCATCTGAATCCAAATCCAGGTAGTTGGGTATTCCATCCTCATCCATATCTCCAATTAACTCTATGTCATCAGAAATATTATCACCATCCGAGTCCAAGTCTAAGAAATTGGGTTGTCCGTCATTGTCAGCGTCTAGTACACCTTCAATAGCATCATCAATGCCATCACCGTCAGAATCAACATCCAAATTATTTGGAATTCCGTCATTGTCCAAATCATCTGTCCCTTCAACCTCAGTGCAAATTCCATCTGCATCTTCATCATTAATGCATAATCCATCACAGTTCAAATAGGATTGCAATGGATAAGTACAACTCGCATCATCGTCTGTTGCGCCATCGTTGTAATTACATGCCAATGGATCTGTGCAACCAAGAACTTCATTCTCATTGCAAATGCCATCGTTGTCGATGTCATTGATGCATGAGCCATCACAGTTCAAATAGGATTGCAATGGATAAGTACAACTCGCATCATCGTCTGTTGCGCCATCGTTGTAATTACATGCCAATGGAT
>CAZNVU010000148.1:0-5002 GCA_964576575.1 uncultured Chryseobacterium sp. | reverse complement strand
TAGCTGCGGATTACTCCAGCCAACCCTTTAATTTGTCTGTCATTCCACAGCCCAAGATGACGGGCATTCAGGCCGTTTTACAATTCCCCGCCTATTTAAAACGTGCGCCAGAAAACCTGACTCAAGCAGGCGACCTTACCTTGCCTGAAGGAACGCAAATCACCTGGACTTTCAACTGTCTTCATGCAGATTATATCCATGCTGTTATCAATGGACAAAAACAACAAGTAGGCATAGAGGACAACCAAGCGCAACTGAGTTGGAAAGCAATGCAGTCCTTTCCTTACCAAATTTTCCCAGCATCCGCATTGGCCAAAAGCTTGGATTCCCTTACATATTATGTCAATGTTGTTCCTGATCAATACCCGCGGATTTCCTTCATTGATAAAATTGATTCCAACAGTCAATCCCTTCACATCTTGACAGGAGAAATTCAAGATGATTACGGTATTTCCAGGCTGCAATTCAATTTAAAAACGCCTGGATCTAAGTGGTCATCATCACCGATGAACATCAACCCCGGCGCCATTTCCGACATATACTACCACGCTCTGGATTTAAGTCCTTACTCCCTCAGCCCTGGCGATACCATTCAATATTATTTTGAAGTTTGGGACAACGATGGCGTACATGGAGCCAAATCTTCTAAAACACAAATTCAAAAATTTGTCATGCCTTCACTGGAGGCGCTTGAAGCAAAATCTGATGAACAACGCACAGAGCTCATTCAAGATTTGAGTCAAGCCCAAAAGGAAGCAGAGAAAATCCAACAGGGTTTGAAAGACCTCGAGAAAAAGTTATTGGAAAAGAAAGAAGCAGATTGGCAAGACAAAAAGAAATTAGAAGAGTTGTTGAAGAGACAAGAAAATCTTCAAAAGAAATTGGAGCAATTGAAAGAAGAAAATCAAAAGCACCAAGAGAACCAGGAAAAGCAAATGGAGCTCAATGAAGAGCTCTTAGAGAAGCAAGAAAAGTTGGAACAACTCATGGAGCAGCTCATAGATCCTGAAACCAAAAAGATGATGGAAGAGCTGAAGAAAATGATGGATCAGCTGGACAAAAATGAACTGCAAAAAGAAATGGAAAAACTTCGTGAAAACGAAGAGGACTTGGGTAAGGAGTTGGATCGCGCTTTAGAACAATTCAAGGAGTTAGAAGTAGAGCAAAAGATGGAAAAAACCATCCAAGAGCTTAAGGATCTTTCTGAAAAACAAGAGCAATTGTCCAAAGATGCTGAAGAGGGAAAGAAAGATTTGGAACAGCTCAAAAAAGAGCAGAATGAACTGAATGAGCAATTCAAAGATGTCAAGGATGATTTGAAAAAATTGGAGGAACTCAACCAGCAACTGGAAGAACCCAAAGAACTTCCCAATACAGAAGAAATGCAGAAAAACATTTCTGAGGAGCAACAAAAAAGTTCTGAAGAATTGAGCAAGGGAAAAAAATCCAACGCAGGGAAAAGTCAAAAGAATGCGGCTCAGAAAATGAAGGAAATGGCGGAGCAAATGGAAAAATCTGCAGAGGAAGAACAAGAAGAAGAACAAGAGGAAGATGCTGCTGCGTTGAGACAATTGTTGGAAAATTTAGTTCACTTAAGCTTTGACCAAGAAAAGGTGATGGCAGATTTCTCCAAGCTCAATGTCAATGATCCCAACTACGATAAATACGGCCAGCGTCAACGCAAAATCAATGATGACATGGAAATGGTGAAAGATTCTCTTTTTGCCTTGAGCAAAAGAGTAACCCAGCTTTCTGCATTCATCAACAAAGAGGTAGATGATGTTCAAGATCACATGGATGCTGCACTTGAATGGATTCCAGAAAGACAAATTCCTGCAGCCCGCGCAGAGCAACAGTTTGTAATGACTGGATTAAACAATCTGGCGTTGATGCTCAATGAATCGTTGCAACAAATGCAACAACAGCAACAGCAGCAACAGCAGCAAAAATCAGGTAAAGGAAAATGCAGTAAACCGGGATCCAGTGGGAAAGGAAAGGGGAAACCCAAACCTTCTGCAGGTCAAATTAAAAAGATGCAAGAGGCTTTGTCCAAACAATTAGAAGACTTGAAGAAACAAGGACAAAACCAAGGAAAAAGTCAATCAGGAAACAACCCACAACTGAGCAAAGAACTCGCTGGTGCTGCTGCCAAACAAGCTGCTTTGCGAAAGATGATGGAGGACAAAGCTGGTGAGCTCAATCAAGATGGAAGCGGAAAGGGAAATGAGATGAAACAAATTGCCAAGGAAATGGAGCAAATCCAAAAGGATATTGTCAACAATAACATCACGGAAGAAACATTACGCAGACAACGGGACATCTTAACCCGCTTGTTACGCGCAGAAAATGCAGAAAGAACGCAAGGGGAACAAGAGGAGAGAGAAAGCAAAGAGGGGCAAATGCTCAATAACACTCCACCTCCTGGATTGGAAGAATACATGAAAAAGAAAACCAAAGAAGCTGAATTGTTGCAAACATTGCCCCCACAACTAAAGCCGTATTACAAGGAAAAGGCCAATCAATATTTATTGAGCCCTCAACCGTAAAACGTTTTTTTGTAATTTTTTTTCTGAATTGCAACCTGAATAAACTTTTTTCGTTTCATATTTGAATAACAAAATAAAACATGGCCTCAGAACAAGTCCTCACATTTGCCTCAGAAATTGAGAATATACATTTGGTTGAGCAAATGATTGATGACGTTTGCACCAACCACAATGTGAAAGAGGATTTCTTTGGAGAGATTCTAATTTCATTGACTGAGGCGGTAAACAATGCCATTGTGCATGGTAATCGTTTAGATGTTGAAAAGCAGGTATCAGTAAAGTTCAGTGAGGATGGCCGTCACATGTATTTCGACATAGAGGATGAAGGACCCGGTTTTGATTTTGACAATCTACCCGATCCCACCGCTCCAGAAAACCTTGAAAAGCCTCATGGACGTGGCGTTTTCTTAATGCGCCAATTAGCAGACACCTGTACCTTTGAAGATGGTGGACGCATCGTGAAGTTGTCTTTTGATGTTATTGGGAGAGAGGTGGTTGCTTAGTCTTTCAAACAACGTACACTTGAACCAATCTTCTTATCGTACGTTGATTTAAGTACTGCTGCATTTTGATAAAACAAACGAGAGGCGTGCGCTGTGGTTGTGTTGGAATTGGTTGACGTCCACCATTGACCCAATTGAAGGTTAAACAAATACGTCCCATCTGTAAAACGATACCCTCCAGGTAATCCAGTGTAACCGCTTTCATTGGTGGCGCCCAAATTGGGCGAGTTCCAACCATCGATTGTTTTTAGCTTACCCCCAGCAACAGAAACACCACCCAAATAATCTTCCATGGTATTCCATTCTATTGTCGTTGGAACGTGCCATCCTGTTGGGCATAATCCTCGACTATCGTTGACAGCGTACCAGTTGTACAATTTACCGTAGTTGGTATTGTTCACATCACTTCCGCCGTAGATTACATACGCGCCATTGGTCGTATTCCATGATGAAGCGTTAATGGCATTTACCAATGCCTTACCGTTTCTGTATTTGGTGACCGCTAAGTTTTTTTGCATCCACTCTTGTGTGCCTAAAATAATGGTTGGATAAAAATTCCCGTCGATATCGGTAACTCCATTGCCCTGAACAAAAAGGGAGGGTGTTCCAGCGCAAACGCAATCTAATGTGATGAAATCGTTGATGGTATTGGTGTTATTGTCGTTTCATGAAGCGCCTTCTAACAAGCAACTACCATCATCAGTGGTGGCTTGGGGGTTGTAATTGCAGGCTTGTGAATTGGTGCAGCCGCTAACCAGCAAAATACCTGCGCACGCACAACTTGCGTTGATAACGTCGTTAATGGTGTTGGTGTTGCCATCATCACAGGTTGCATTTAAATAAAAACAAGAATTGTCGTTATGCGTCGCTCCACTATTGTAATTGCACGCGGCATTATCCGTGCAGCCTAAAACAATAGGAATATTATTAGCCGCACTGATCCCCGGCACTATCACCACTTCGCTACCCACAAACAACGAGTCTCCAGTTTCACTTACTCTTACTGAAACATTGTTGCTATAGAGCGCATAAGGGACGCTCATCAACTGTTGCGTACCCAAATCAATTCCATTCATCAGAACATGTAAAAACTTAGCCCCATTGCCCCAATCAATGTTGGCAAAAGATCCTTGAACCGGAGAACCCATTCCTACCACACAACTCACCAACCCTTGATCATTGCTGGTTAATGCATGACTTTCCTCGTAGACTGTTGGCCCTCCTACAGATCCGGCATGAATCTTCAAAGTCAAATTCACAGATGTTTGCGCCATTACTCTTCCGTAAGCATTTCTAGCCACCGCTTGGTAGGAAATACCATACGGGGATTGGGATTGAAGTTATGACGTGATAAGGAAAAAAGTCATCAATAACATGGCGCTTTGAAGGAGAGTCTTTTTCATTTTTTCCGTTTGTGAGACAAAGATAAACTTTTCACCTCACTCTTTCTCGATGTCTAATTCCGTAACCATTGAACCGGGGTTAAAATGGTTATTTCATATCCTTGACGGAGGTATTTCAATGATTATGAGCCCCATTTCTTCATCTTCCTGGAATTAAACGGATCTTTCCCATTTCTTAGGATTATTTTCAATAAACCGACTTATTACCCAGTAGGCTCTTTTATCCCTGATTATGCGATCATGAAACCTACTCTGCCATTGAAAACAATAGCCTAATTAATTCGCCTTTTTCGTCACCGCAGATTTATACGAACGTATAATGGCAGATATTGAATTGGCTTGGGGAGAAATTTGTGACATCACATTCAAATTCTTTTGAAATCGAGCAAAATCTGAAGGGTGATATTTTTCTATTGAGATATCAAATGAATCTTGGATGAAGGCATCGTTGCTATTGGTTGAATTGCGGGCGTCGTTGATTTTGGTGGAATTGCGGGCGGCGTTGATCTTGGTGGAATTGCGGGCGGCGTTGCATGCAACGCCGCTACCT